>JAYSUD010000003.1:0-15970 GCA_043719295.1 bacterium | reverse complement strand
GGAACTTTGGAGACGTCCAGCAGTTTTCGCTGAAAAAAATACAGAGCACAGCAAAGCTGAGGCTCTGTATTTCTTTCTAGGTCAGCGCGAAAACTGGGACGGAAGTTCGTAATAGTCGCTACGCTCGTTTACTTACTTCACATTTCGTCTACATCGTCAAAGGTGTCGAAGTCTACATCCTCAGCGTCCTCTTCAAGTGCCTCGTCAGCATCATCGTCATCGTCTGATTTTTCACTTGCCTTCTCTATAGCCTTCTCTTCTTCTTCTGGTACTTCACCGAAACCTTCAGAGAGAGGATCTATCTCTTCCTCCTCATCTTCAGGCGGAGTAAGCTCAGCGAGAAGGTCGTCGTCAAGGGAGCCACCTTCCTCATCTACTTCTTCCTCTTCTTCATCATTGGTTCTCATTAAAAAGGTCATATGTATTCGCTAAATTTTTATATCTAAATTTGTATCAAAATCTCAATTGGTTTGCAACCCTTTTCTTCGTATTGTTTCTAACGGGAGGATTCTAATTGATTGTTCGATAATGTGCAAGGCAGGTTATGCCAACGGCAATAGCGTCATACTCATCATCAAGAGCTTTCTCTGGTACATTTTGGACTAATCGCTTAACCATATCAATAACTGCCTTTTTATCGCTCTTCCCATACCCTGTTACTGCAACTTTTATTTCTTGTGGACCGAATTCGTACACAGTACACTCTGCTTTTAGTGCAAGATAGATGATGATACCGCGTGCCTGCGCAACACCAATACCCGTTTTTTGATTGGTATTAAAAAAAAGTGTCTCTATCCCTACAGCAGTTGGTCTAAATTCAGCAATAAGTTCCTCGATACGCTGCCCAAGCGCAAGCAGTCTATTTGTAAGAATATCTGTTTTCTCTGTAGTGATACATTCAGAATGTATGAGAATTTCTTTATTCTCAATTTTCTCCATTATCGCTACTCCAACTCTGTCGTACCCAGGGTCAATAGCTAAAACTCGCATACAGTGACAGTTTAGCATTTATAAATAGTAACTGTTGGTTATTCCTCATTTGAATCTGCTGAAGTGTATACGTCTTGCACATCATCGTTATCTTCAAGTGCTTCAATAAGGTTTGCGAGCTTTTCACCATCTGCATCAGTGAGTGAAGTGATGGTGTTAGGAGTGTATCCATCGGCTGTTTTAGTAAAAGCCCATAATGCAGAGTTTGGACTACCAAGTGCAAGACCTGCTTTAGTAAAGATGTGGCGAATTTCTGGGGCAGTGCGATTGTTGTTGTCAGTTACACAGGTAATAATCATTGCAACTCCTCCTGGGCCATAGGCTTCATAGGTGATTGCTTCAAGTTTAACTCCGTCTGTCCCAGCTCCTTTTGCTACAGCCCTATCGATATTGTCTTTGGGCATTGAGTCTTTTTTTGCACGTTCAATAGCAGCGGCTAACCCAGGAGATGCAAGGTTGCCAGCACACGCACGTGACTCCATAGCAATAAGTGTTGAGTGTTTGCTGAACACTTTACTTCGCGCTCCATCGCTTGCTGCTTTTTTGTGTTTAATTTTTGACCATTTATTATGTCCTGACATGCCCGTTTTTCTTAAAAGCGTAGCTATGAATAAACATGCTACTTCTAGTAAATATCTCTAGAGTGTAGATAACTGTGTACCTTTATGCAAGTTGGGTGTACTATTTGTAGATGCCAACCCAACTGAGGGTAGATGGCAAGGTGGGGAGAATACCATGATCAAAATGAGCACTATTAAACTCGGTTCATGCGTATCGGTGCAGGGACTTTTTGTTCGCAAACTCGCAGATGGGAAGATTGTGGTGGATGTTTTTGGAAAACTGTTCACTGGAGACCCAGTCGTATAACGCAATGATGATAGAGAAAAAGCCCGCCACTTACTACAATAAGAGCGGGCATTTCTAATGCAAATTTTCAATATGTGAATACGCAGAGGCGCTTGCGATACGTCCTCTCGGTGTTCGTTCAAGTAGTCCTTGTCGTATGAGGTATGGTTCAATTACATCTTCGATAGTAGCTTGTTCTTCACCTGTTGCTGCTGCAATAGTATTAAGTCCAACGGGACCGCCGTTAAACTTGTTGATGATTACTTCAAGTACTGCTCTATCGGGAGAGCCTAGTCCAAGCGTATCAATTTCCAAAAGCGCAAACGTTCGTTCAACGATATCTCGGTTAAGCTCGCTTCCTTCAAGTTGTGCTAAGTCACGGCATCGTTTGAGTAGATAGTTTGCAGTACGTGGAGTTGCCCGGCATCGCGATGCAATGTCATGCATGATATCTTCAGGTGCTTGAACTTTCAATAATTCTGAAGAACGAGTCAAAATTGTTGCAATTTCTGCGTCACTATAAAACTCAAGTCGGAAGGTTCCTCCTGAAAAGCGTGAGCGTAAGGGAGCCGATAGAAGGGAAATACGAGTAGTTGCAGCAACAAGCGTAAACGGTGGAAGCTCAAGTTGTACCGTACGTGCTGACGGACCTTTTCCAATAATAATATCAAGCACCCCTGATTCCATAGCAGGGTAAAGTACCTCCTCAATACTTTTTGAGAGCCGATGAATCTCATCAATAAAAAGTACGTCTCCCGGTGAGAGGTTTGTTAAGATTGCAGCTAAGTCACCTACACGCTCAATAGCAGGACCTGAAGTGGTCCGCATATTAGTTCCAAGCGTCTTTGAGATTAAGTGTGCAAGGGTTGTTTTTCCGAGTCCCGGAGGACCATAGAGAAGTATGTGTTCAGATGCATGCCCTCGCTCACGAGCGGCGGTAAGAAGGATACGTAGATTTTCTTTTGTTTTACTTTGCCCCACATATTCCTCCCAGCTTTGTGGACGAAGTGTCTGGTCAAGATTTCCCGCACCATCACGTGAAAAGCCAAGCTCCTTTTTAGGTTCATCTGTCATGTGAGTATTGTAGCGTATATGAGTAAAAAAACCGATTAAGCCGCTTCAACCACTATGCTCTTGACTTATTGTTATGAGTGTGCTAATATAGTAACTAATCACCTGTTCTTACAAGCCAAAAAGCTTGTAGATCCTCACATTTTATAGTCCTATATAGAGTACTAATAGAAACCGCAAAGAGTGCGGGATTTGTGTTATGTACGAGTTGAGTCTATGTTCCAGGCTATAACCCTCTAAACAACAAAAGGTTGCTTTACGAGTATACGGTGGTACTGACCTCGAGTCTGAGCACTGCCGTACCTCTTAGTTTTGCCGTCTCTTCATCCGTGAAGTTTTTGCTTAGAGGGTTATATATTGGAACTAATATCGTGCTCTCCTTCTTCTGAAAACGACTATACCATAGTGAAAAAAGATGACCCATTGACCTCTCTTATTTTTCGTTTCCGGTTTACTTTTTTATAAAATTACTACTAGTGCTTTCAAAAACGAGCGAAGTTCGAGGCGCGAAGTGAAAAATATGCGAGCCCTACTTCTTGTAGGGTGTGAGAAGCGAATACTTGGAGCTTCGCAAGACCTTGAGCATGTCTATACGAAAGGTGAACAGCTCCTGTAAGGAGCAGATTTTTTATGCACGCAACAAAGAAATTCGCCGTTTCTGGAAGCACGATACTACACTATGTGGGAGAGAAAACTGTCATCCATCGTCTCAACAATAGGATCAATGGTGTGGCGACCCTGTGTTAAGTCAACTACACGTTCGAGCTCTTGAAGCGAGGTCATACCAAGAAGTACTTTTTCAACACCATCTTCAGCCATCGAAGGGATACCTTGTTTTTGTGCAGCTTTTAAAATCACGTGCTCACGTGGATCGTTGATGACTGCTTCTTCAACAGCTTGATCAACTTGAATTGCTTCGTATACACCTTGGCGTCCTTTAAATCCTGAGCCATTACATTTCTCGCATCCTACTGAGTCAAAAAGATGGAGGGGATTTTGTAGTATCGGTGGTTTTGGATGTGTCGCAAGAATTTTTGTTATGAGAGCTGCTTCTTTTTCTGTCGCTTCACGTTCTTTTTTACAAGAAGTACATAAAACTCGAACAAGACGTTGTCCTAATACAATGTTCACACTGTTACCAATCATTCGATAGTCAACCCCAAGGTCAATCATCCGAGGGAACGCTCCTACTGCACTATTGGTGTGAAGCGTTGTAAAAACTAAGTGCCCTGTTTGTGCGGCATGAATTGCAGTTTCAGCAACTTCTCTGTCGCGTACTTCACCAACCATAATGATGTCGGGATCTTGTCGCAAAATTGCCCGTAATCCTGATTCAAACGTGTAGTCATCACTTACCTGTGTTTGTACTATGCCATCAACTTTATACTCAACTGGATTTTCGATAGTTATAATTTTCACATCATTTGTGTGTGCTTCACGCAAAAAGGCATAGAGCGCGGTTGTCTTTCCACTTCCTGTTGGTCCGGTTGTAACAATAAGTCCATTAGGACGTTTTATTTCAGCAACCATAATCTCATGGAGTATTGGATTTAATCCAAGCTGACTTAAGTTAAAGCTTGCCACGGTTGGATCGAGAAGTCGCATCACCATCGCTTCTCCTGAAGCACCGGGGATGATTGAAGAACGCACCTCAACTTCTTTTTCGCTTGTAGAAAAGGTGAAACGTCCATCTTGTGCTTCGTCACGGATATTAAGAATCATTCCCGATAAGAGTTTAAGGCGCGACATTAATCGTGTATACACCGCTCGCTCGAGATCCATGATGTCGTGCAACACCCCATCAAGTCGGTAGCGAAGTCGTACTCCATTTTGCTCAGGTTCAATGTGGATGTCTGACGCTTTAAGTGCGATAGCACCCGCAAACATTGATTCGAGTGTTTCAGAGACGCGACGCACATTATTAAGTGTTTTAATTTCTGTAATATATTCTGCAACTTCTTCAGGAGATTTGAATTTTGAAATTTGCGAAGTTATATTTTCGGCATCAATATCAAGTACTCCTCTAACAACTGCTTGCGTAGTATTTTGGTCATCGTATCGAGTCCAGCCATGCTCTAAGCTAAGTGTAGAAGTCATAAATACCGTCACGGTATAGCCTTGTTTTTCAAGATTGGAAATTGCATTTTTTGTGCTCTCGCTATTTGGGTTACGGACTGCAACAGAAACTCGTTTACGAACTGTTTCAAACGCAATAATGCCCCCTTCTCTAGCTTCAACCTCAGGAATAATTAAAAGTGCGCTCGGATTAATTGTCGTGCCACGGAGGTCGATAAATTGGTACCCGTTTTGAAGTGCCAATCCTGCAATAAGGTGATCCTCTTCCTTATTTCGCATGTCAGCGATGTATTCTTTAGTAAATTTGTCGTCAAATTTCTG
This sequence comes from bacterium, assembly GCA_043719295.1. GTDB lineage: Bacteria > Patescibacteriota > Minisyncoccia > Phycocordibacterales > UBA918 > OLB19. Next base: position 10,666 of record JAYSUD010000003.1, on the reverse strand, counting down.
CATAGTATGTTCATTGTACCATTAGAGAACCTCGCACACCGCAATCTCCTTTGTTGAAACTACAGGTTTATTCGTCAATGTACGATATTGTACACCTCCTCATAAACCTTTGTTTCGTCTCGAATCTTATCTGTGTGCGAGGTTCTCTATAAGTGTTAGAATGTAAACTATGGAAACTCTGCATATTACTCATGAACGCGAGCTTGAAGGTGTCGCAATTATTGTACATGGAATGTTTGCTGCTATTTTCAAACAAGGAAAAACTCCCGTACTCGCTCTCTCTGGAGACTTGGGCGCAGGGAAGACAACCTTCATGCAATTTTTTGCAAAAGAACTTCATATTGAAGAGATTGTTACGAGTCCAACATATGTGATTATGAGGCGGTACGAAGTACCTGAAGATGCTGTTGAAATTTTTAAAGAGCTTGTACATTTGGATGTGTATCGAATCGAAGACCTCGATGAAATGCGAGTGCTTTGCTTTACACAATTACTCGAACAAAAAAATATAGTGATTTGTATCGAGTGGGCAGAAAAAATAAAACCTTTGCTCCCAGAGCACACGCTTTATATGCACATAGAAAGTACAGGCGAACAATCGCGGACTATTACATTTTCATAATATGGCAAAAAAAATAAGTGGTACACCTACAGATGCAAAAACACTTGTGCTTCTTGATGCACATGCAATTTTGCATCGAGCGTTTCACGCGCTTCCAGACTTTGCATCCCCGTCGGGAGAGCCTACAGGCGCACTCTATGGGGTAGTAGCAATGCTCTTAAAAATTATCGAAGAACTGAAGCCTGACTATATAGCCGCATGTTACGACTTACCTGAACCAACCTATCGTCATGAGGCTTTCAAAGAGTACAAAGCAGGTCGTCAAAAAACTGATGATACGTTGGTACAACAAATCATTCGGTCACGGGATATCTTTGAAGTTCTTGGAGTACCTATATATGAACATGTTGGATTTGAAGCTGACGATATGCTCGGCACAATTGCATACCAAATGAAAGATGAAAAAAATCTCACCGTTATTATTGCATCAGGTGATATGGATACGCTCCAGTGCGTTGATAAAAAAAGAGTTCAAGTGTATACACTCAAAAAAGGTATCAAAGATACAATCATGTACGATCAAAAGGCTGTCGAGACCCGTTTTGGGTTTAGTCCAAAATCGGTTCCTGACTATAAAGGACTGCGTGGTGATCCATCTGACAACATCCCTGGTATAAAAGGTATCGGAGAAAAAACCGCCACAACACTCATTGGAGAGTTCGGCAGTATTGAGAAAATGTATAAAGCTCTTGAAAAAGACGAGAGTCAGTTTAAGGCTCTTGGTATTACTCCCCGAATTGTTGGGCTCTTAAAAGACAATAAAGAGGAAGCAGAGTTTTCAAAAATGCTTGCTACCATACGAATCGATGCTCCGGTTAGGTATGTAGTACCACAAACGCATTGGAAAGAATCAGTTGCAATAGAAAAATTACTGAACTTGTTTACTGAACTTGGGTTTAAAACACTCAAAACACGGATGCAGTATTTGTTTAATATTCAAGACGAAGTAGCGAACACACAACAGGAAAATGATATTAACGACAGTGAAGTTACTAAAGCAAGTATCATGTTGTGGCTTTTAGAATCAGACAGAACAGGATCAACGTATGAAGATATTATTGACTATGGCCGATCGTATTATCAAACAACTGATTTTGCTTTAATTGTTCAAAAGTTTGAAGAGCGTCTAGAGCTGCAAAACCTTACGCAACTGTATACCAACATAGAACTTCCACTTATTGATGCACTATCGTACATGAATAACGTTGGGGTAACGCTTGACGTTCCATATCTTAAAACGCTTTCTGTTACCATGCACAAAGAGTTAGATGCGCTTAAAAAAACAATTTACTGTTTTGCAGAAACAGAATTCAATATCAATTCTCCAAAACAGGTAGGTGAAGTTTTATATGATGTACTCCAATTAAAGCCAAAAAACCAAAAGAAAACAGCGGGTGGGCAACGCTCAACAAAAGAATCAGAGCTTGAGAAAATGCGCGATAGCCATGAAATCATCCCTGCCCTCTTACGCTATCGTGAGCTTCAAAAACTTGTTTCAACGTATATTGATAACTTGCCACCACTGGTAAGTGCTGATGGTCGCATTCGCACAACATTTTTGCAGACAGGAACAACAACAGGACGAATGTCGTCTAAAGATCCGAACCTGCAAAACATTCCCGTGCGAACAGAAGAGAGTAAAGCGATCAGACAGGCATTTGAAGCGCAAAAAGGTTACGACATGGTGTCCATAGACTACTCACAAATTGAGCTTCGCATTGCTGCAATCTTGTCACAAGACAAAAAGATGATTGATATTTTTAAGAATGGGGAAGACGTACACAGTGGAGTTGCTTCACGGGTATTTGGTGTTCCACAAAATGAAGTGACTAAAGACATGCGTCGAAAAGCGAAAGTAATTAACTTTGGAATCTTGTATGGGATGGGGGTTAATGCGCTTCGAGGGAACTTAGGAGAAGGAACCTCACGTGAAGAAGCTCAGGAATTTCTTAATGCATATTTCAACACGTTCACTCGTTTGGCAGAGTATCTTGAAGAGACCAAAACATTTGCACGAGAACATGGCTACACGGAAACACTTTTTGGTCGGCGTCGTCATTTTCCAGGTATTGAATCGACTGCTCCATTTATTCGTGCGCAAGCCGAACGTATGGCAATTAACGCTCCTGTTCAAGGAACTGCAGCAGACCTTATGCGTATTGCGGTTATTGATGTATATAACTTTATTGAGAAAGAGAAACTCGATGACGAGATCCATCTGTTGTTACAAGTGCACGATGAATTAGTATTTGAAATTAAGCACGAGCATACAGCAAAATATACACAAAAAATAAAAGCACTTATGGAAGGAGTGATGCATGAAAAAGAAAGCTTCGGTGTTCCTATTGCGGTAGGGATTTCGGTTGGAAAAAACTGGGGGGAGTTAGTTGAGGTTGATAATATATAAATATGGCAGAGGCCCGAAAGTTCAAACTTTCGGGCCTTTGTGCGTTACTCCTAAATCTTTCCGAGGAAAGTTGCAACAGTGGTTCTTGTAGATGGACTTTTTATTGCGAACTGCGCGAACTGCCCGAATACTTGAGGAACTTCAACATTCAAGATGATGCGGATTCTTCCTGGTGTCCAGTGAATATTTTCACTGCTATGAATTAGTGTCGGCGGACTCTTCTTTGTCCGCCACATCATTTGGAGAAGTGCCCAGCCGTCACCATCAGCCATTTTAGTGTCAGTTATCACAGCGTCAATATCTTCAGTTTGGAGTATTCTGATTGCCTTGTTTCCACTGGTTGTAGATACTACATCGTAACCAAGTTTCACAACGCATTCTTCTAGCAACCCAATCCAATACTGATCATCATCAACTATAAGAACTTTTCTAGTAGCCATTTCATGCCCTCCTAGGACTTGGTACTGTGGTATCTAACCAAAATTAGGGAGCACTGTCAATTAAGCGAAGAATACCTTAAGTGGTATGATATAAAACAAATGTTGCACATATTTTATGGAAACGGGGCAGTAGCGGTGCGACAAAAAGTATTTTCGTTTGTAGCAGAGCAGGAAGCTTTAGGATTTAAACTTGAGCGTATTGAAGCGGAAAACTATGTACCGGGTACCTGTATTGATATTGCGAGTTCGCTGTCACTTTTTGGCTTGAAGACGATATATCTTTTAGATACACCATCAGCAGAAATAGTTTTTAATAAAGAAGTACAAAATGCACTTCCTTTGTTTAAAGGGTCTGAAAACATTTTTGTGGTTATTGAACAAAAACTGCTTGCACCGGAAAAAAAAGTTTTTTCCAAATTCGCTGAGACCATTGAAGAAGTTACTTCAGAAGTAGAGACACGTTTTAATGTTTTCAAAATGGCTGATTCACTTTCACAAAAAGATAAAAAAACGCTTTGGCTACAACTCCAAGAAGCAAAGAGTGCAGGCTTAAGTTCTGAAGAAATTATTGGAACATTGTGGTGGCAGGTAAAAACACTGCGTCTGGCAAAGCTAACTTCCAATGCTGAAGATGCGGGTATGAAAGAATACCCGTATAGTAAAGCAAAACGAGCATTATCAAATTTTAAAGAAGGAGAAATCGAAAGCCTCTCCCACAGTTTATTGCGGGTGTATCACGATGGACATCAGGGTAAAAAAGTAACTGAACTAGCACTAGAAAAGTGGACGCTCACTATTTAGGAATCAGTGGTTATATGCAGTGTCCGATACTAGCTATACGTCGCTAGTATCGAAGCATTAAAATTGTTGCCATGCGCGCACTATCTTTCTCTTTATTTTTTTTCATTTGATAGTACGAGTAATGTTGAGTTGAAGTCCCCGTATCAATTTCTGAAACCGAAATTTGTTTTGATTCTATCCCTCCACTTGTAAGTTGCTTGATGCTCGCACCAATAAGGTCAATATATGCAAATTCATTTGTTTTCGCAACGAAGCCTAAGAGAGCTTCTGGTTCTTCTTGAAGGGGAAGCGAGAACACATACGATTCTTTTTTAATTGAGGGACCAATATTGATAGAAAGGTTCTTAGAATCAACATTGAGTTCGTTAGATAAAAAAGCGATAGTTTTTTTAATTAAACCTGCTACCAACGTCTTTCGACTTATGTGTGCAAGTGCAATAGTTTGTGTCACCGGATCATAAAACGACATTGGTTGACAGTCTGCAGTCAAAAGAAACAGCGGAATATTCTTTTGCTGCGTTACCAAAACTTCGCTTAAAATAGGTGTAGCAAAAAGGTTGGTAATAAGGGTAATAGTTTCGCCATGGTCACACGTCATCACACAACAGTTAGTATACTCAACACTTTGTTTCTTAAGGAATTCTGTACGTCTTAAAACCACCGTTTTTTCGTCTTCCTCTCTAAAACTCATATTGCCATCGGTGACCGTAGAAGTCTCACAAAGAACGTTTGTAGGGAATAAAGTCATGTACGCTAAGTTTAGCAGAAAATGAATTGATGTATTGCAAAAGAATTTGCAAGCTAAGTATAAATATTAACTGTCAGAATATTGACACTACATGTTGATAATTTGACAAAAAAGTGTTGGTGATGCTGTATGCTTCATATATAACAACCTTATGTATGAATATAAAACATGTAACATCGTACGCATCACTTATAAAGTACCTACGTGAAGAAAAAGGCTTTTCTCAAGAAGTGGTTGCAAAACAGTCTAAGATGTCACGCGCATCGTACGTAGCTGTAGAGAAAGGCACTAAGGAACTTACGCTTGCTGAGGCTGAAGCAGTAACAAAAATATTTGGTATCACCATTGACGAGCTCTTGCGTACACAAGCACCTGATCATGCCAAGTACACACAAATGATTTTGTGTTTTTTACGTTGCGCAAAAAAGAATAATAAAACAGTTAAAAAAACAAAGCTTGCAAAATTACTCTACCTTGCTGATTTTTCTTGGTATTATCTCCATAAAAAAAGCATGAGCGGAGTTGCCTACAGAAAGATTGAGTTTGGCCCAGTTGCTGACGTATACTTTCGGTTACTTGAAGAGATGGAACAGGGTGGTGTTATAAACATCAAGCAGATTTATCGTGATGACTACCATATGTACGAAATAGAAGAGACACGTGCTTCAGAAAAAGCACTGTTACATCTTTTACACAAAAATGAACAGTCTCATTTGGCTAAAATTTGGAAACAATGGCAAGAGGCTTCAACCTCCGAGATTGTAAAATTCACCCATGAGCAAGTGCCCTACAAAGAAGCACATCTTGGACAGATTATTTCATATGAACTAATCTTGAAAGAGGTCACACACAACCTATACTAAGAATGTACTTCTTTGTAATAGCAGTATCTCTGTAACGGCTTATCTGTAAAGCAATTAATGCATAGTAATGCATTAATCTTATTATGGTTAATCCACTACCTCTTTCTTCATATGAATAAATTACTGTTATTTTTTGCACTATTGATTGTACTCATCTTCGGATTTTTGTATTTTGTATTCATGTCTTCACCAAAAGAGCTTCCTGGTACCGATACTGTTGTCGTAGTAGATGGAAGTCCAAAACTACTAAGCGAAGATACACTCGTATGTAATGATGGTAAGACTATAAACGCTTCCTTCTTTGAAAATAGACAGGCTACATCCACTATTGGATCTAACATACCTACTTCAGACAACTTTGTGAAACTTACTTTAGACGATGGACGAACTTTTGAACTGACTAGGGCTGTTTCAGCAGATGGTGGACGGTATGCAAATGACGGTGATGTGTTTGTATTCTGGAGTAAAGGTAATGGTGCACTTGTACTTGAAAATGGTGCAGAAAAAACGTATCGAGGATGTGTTCGTGTGGCTTCAGTTGATGCGAGCGTAAAACTACCTGTTCCCTATGCAGATAGAGAAGGAACGTTTTCACTTCGTTTGCCCGGTATTCTATCTTCAACAACACTTGGATACAACATTGATGAGCAATTTTCACATGTAATAACCCCAAAGAAAAGTATAGACGGAGTTAAGTTTACTATTCCGACAGCTCTAGCTACAGGAACAAATCTTTCTCAAGATAGCTACTTTAGTATTGAACAAGAAAAAGAGACATCCACTTGTATTGCAAGTTCGTTCTTAACTGATGTGTCAGGAACTACGACAATGACGCAGGGCGGAGTTTCTTACTCTCTGGCAACCTCTTCTGGTGCAGCAGCTGGCAATCGTTACGAAGAAATTGTATATGCACTTGCTGGCACAAATCCTTGTGTAGCCGTTCATTATTTTATTCATCACACTGCTCTTGAAAATTACCCAAAAGGCACAGTGACAGAATTTAACAAGAAAGCACTCGTAGCTTCTTTTGACCAAATACGCCAGACGCTTGTAGTTAATCAATAGTAGAAAGTACAAGAGATACACATCTAGTGTAACGCGTGAGCCCGCAACAAATTGGATTGTAACGATGCTCTTGTAAAATGTATATTTTGTGATATAATCACAAACAATGAAAAACTTTAAAGACGGAGGATTTAGAAAAGGAGGTATGGACTTTAAGAAAAAAGGTGCTGATTTTGGTTTCAAGCCAAAGTTTGGAGCAAGTGATAGAGGAGGATTTAAGGGGGGCGATAAAGGAGGACGTTCGTTTACACCACGCCCTCAAGGTGAAATGTTTCCTGCAACCTGTTCTACTTGCCATAAATCATGTGAAGTACCATTCAAGCCTTCTTCAGACAAGCCAGTATATTGTAGTGCGTGTTTTGGAAAGAAAAACCAAGATGAGTCAAGAGAATTTCGAGGTGATGACAAACGAGGTGATCGAGAATTTAAAAGAGATGCCCGCCCGCAACGTGATGAGCGTGCTCCACGTTTTGAAAGTACACAAACATCTTTAGATGCTGACGTAACAGAGATGAAACGACAACTATCTTCCCTTGAAGGAAAAATGAATCGGGTACTTGATTTACTTAATGCGCAAGCGAACGCACCTGAGGCTGAAGTTGTAGTAACTCCAATAACTCCAAAAGTGGCTAAAGCACCAGTTAAAAAAGCTGTTGTTAAAGCGCCCTCAAAAAAGGCAGTAAAAAAAGTAACTCCAAAGAAAGTTGCAACGAAGGCACCTGCTAAAAAAGCTATTACAAAGGCGCCAGCAAAGAAAGCTAAGAAGTAATTTCTAATATTTTTATAAAATGACTCAATATTAAAAATATTGAGTCATTTTATATTTTACAAAGTTTCATAAACGAGTGCAATTCGAGACGTGAGAAGTGACTTAATGTCACTTCGCAAGTGGTTGCCTGCTCTTTTGAAAAAAGAGCGATAACCTAAACAGTTTCAGTAGGAAACAAACAAAATGTGACGAGTCGTACGCATGTACGGTGAGGAGCATTTTGTGTAGCACAACGAAGAAGTGTGTCGTTTATGGAAGTTTGTTTTTATTCTGACTTTTTGTAGTATTGCTTAATAAGTGCTACATGCTCTTTGTAGGTTTTCGTACAGTGAAATCCACCATCTCTATCATGAAAGTAAAAAATACAATCTGTTTGCTTTGGATTTAAGGCTGCAAGTATTGCTTCAGGAGATGGGTTTGCAATAGGTGAGGGAGGGAGTCCTTTATGTTGGTAGGTATTAAAAGGTGATTTGATACTTTTATCCAAAGGAGTTGGTACTGGCCACCATTCTGAACCCCCTTTATTTGCTCTTGCATATTGTAAACTTGCATCAAGTTGGAGTTTCATATCAATAAATAATCTGTTCCAAATAATCCCTGAGATTAGACGCATATCTTCAAAATCGTATGCTTCACGTTCAAGGAGTGATGCGACAATAAGTGTGTCAGTTAAGGGGACAATTTTTTCAATCTCTTTGGTGTATCGCTCTGACACATTTGCATTGAAGCGTTCAGTAATTAAATCTGCAACTTTCTCTGGAGTAGCATCTTTATCAACAATATATCGCCCTGGAAAAAACTTTCCATCAGAAAGCTCTGGGGTAGTACTTGCAATTTTTAAAGTGAAGAGCGCACGTTCATCTTGAGTCCATCGAAGAATGTCACCGATATTGTCAGTAACCTCTTCTTGACGCTCTCCAGAATCAATTACAAGAATACGACTTACTGGAGATGCAAGATTTTGATACCAATCAAGTTTTGCAAGTTTTGAAAGAATATGTGTTTTAACCCAACTTACTTTTGAATCTTTCTTTGCACCAGAAGAAAGGTGTGTCTGAAAAAAAGTATCAACAGTATCATTTTCAGTAATTAATTGTTTCGTTGGATTTACTCCAAGAGGGAATGCTTCAATCACAGTTGTCGGCATTGATTCGGTCACTAGAGTATCTGTTTTCACAATAGCTTCTTCAAACGCTACTTTTTTTGTTTCAATAACATAGAGTGCTCCTGCAGAAGTGGATGCACAGATAAAAAGAACTGCTATTGCAGAAATGCGTAGAGGTAGGGAATATCTTTGTGCAAATGAATGCTGATATTTTTTAAGTTGTTTCGCCATGGCGTGTTTATTATGACATACTGCAAAGTGCTTATTTTTAGACGAAGTTGTAATAATAAGTTGATTTACAGCTCTAACATGGTATAGTTTCCGCACCTTTAAGCATATCGTCTTAAAGGCACAATCAAATACATATGCACCATAACGGAGTTGGTAGCGTAAACAGCACACCGTACTGTTTACCCCTTAAGTAAGGAATGGTACACAAATCAAAAATTAAATAATGCGCCCATAGCTCAGTTGGTAGAGCGGCTCCCTTTTAAGGAGATGGTCCCAGGTTCGAGCCCTGGTGGGCGCACAAATTTCAATCCCCTCCACGGGGATTTTAATTTGTGCGCCCACAGCAACAGTCTCCGAGACTGTTGCGTCAGGGCTCGAAAAGCTTTTGAGATAGATTCAACCAGAGGGAGAATATATCCAAAAGGTATACTGTCCATGTAATGGAAGAGCACCCTGGTGGGTGAGAAGCGAATACTTGGAGCTTCGCAAGAGGTTGTATGATATTTTAGGAAATATCATACAACCTGAACAGAATTCGTAAAATTCAAGAACACTTAGTAGATTTGGTACGAAGTGAACAAATATACTTAGTGATTCGTGACCACAATAGCCAACCTTACTCAAGTCTAATTAAGTTGGGTACTATGGCAATTTCCCCCATACCCTGCGGTCGTTCTACTACTTCCACTAAAAGATTCTCAACTACGGTATACCGCTTAATGCTACACCCTACTGGAGCAATATCTTCTCTATCAAGACCTGTGTAATTTAGCATATAGTAATCTACTCCATATTCAGCTACAGTCTTTTCTAACACACACCAATCTTTACGCTCATCAGGTATAGCGCTATTACCGCTTGTTGAGTTGACCGCAATTTCTCTAAGCGTAATTTCTGAAAAATCAGGGGGAAGTGAATACAGCTTAATAAGTGTACTATTTGTTTCTACATTTCTAACTTCACCGCTTCCTTCGTTAAAGGTTAATTGTTTGTAGCGGAGTTTTAAATCGCTGTCTTCCCCATCTTTGATAAGACCATAGTATCCAAAGGTGAGCGATAATCTTTTCTCCGACCATTTACCCACTACAATAGATAGAGTCTCCTGTAAATTCCAATTGCTTAATCGAATATGGGGATCTGCTATTTGATTTACTGTGACAGACTTATCTTTATCCTGACGATCTTCGACGACTACATTTCGTATCTCCACTCCCTTCTCAGGTGCATACACATACCCGATCAGTCCTCCCACAAACGGCATGAGAATGAAAAGTGTCATCGCAAAATATTTTGAAAAAGTAGTCACTTTAAAAACAGGATGTGTTTGTTTTGGTTCAATGTTTTGAATTTCAGGTTCCATATAGCTCAATTATACTCCATCACTATTAATCTTCTTGCATTTATCCTTCAAACCCGTTCTAACTTCGTCCCACAAAGCTCAAAGATTTTAAGTATATTGCACAAAGCGGAGCGAGTACGATCCAAAAGGTATACAGTCCATGCAAGGAAAGAGCTTGTTGAATATCCTTAGTAACTTCTGACCATTTGTAACATGCAGGCATTAGAAAAGTATTGTCACCTTTGAAGTTTCTCTGTGACAAAACACTCAATCTAG
>JAYSUD010000012.1:0-141022 GCA_043719295.1 bacterium | reverse complement strand
TCTCTGTGACAAAACACTCAATCTAGTCTATGATGAATTAAATTCATCGTAAGGAGGTAACAATGCGAGCAGTGATCTTTTGGTTCTTTGTACAGATTTGGATTGGTGGTATTGTAAATGCAACGGAGGTAACAGTATGTCCACACATCATTGGATTCAAAGCTGCGTTGAATGTGTACCTCTCCAAAGGCACAGTGGGTTATGACATGTGGGTAAACGATAGTCGCACCCCTTGTAAACGAGTTGATTTTGACTTTGCGAAACTAACTTCAAGCGAGCGATCAAGCTACCAAATGGTAACCCGCAGAAATGGTCTTGAATTTGGTTTCTACATCGTTTTGATCGATGGGTATCAGTATTTTATGGCCAAGATACTATTTCCATTTCATGAATCTTCTAAAACAGCATCTCTAGGAGGGCCTCAAGGCCCTCCTCAACTTTTTATGCAAAAAATTATTATTATTGACAATGTCCGCAGTGCCCACAATGTGGGTTCTATTTTTAGAACAAGTGATGGAGCAGGGGTTGAGCTGATTATCTTAGTTGGCTATACACCATCACCAATTGACCGTTTTGGGAGAGTGCAGCCTGAAATTAAAAAGACGTCACTTGGCGCATCAACAATGATTCCATTTGAAAGTAAAGAAAATGGTCAAGAAATTATAGCGCGCATTTTTGAACTTAAAGCAGATGGGTTCACCATTGTTTCTTTAGAACAAACTGCACAATCAATTTCTCTGTATGAGTTTAATGTGCCAGAAAAAGTTGCTTATATTGTAGGCAACGAAATTGATGGAGTTTCAAAAGAGCTATTGGAGTTATCTGACGTTGTTGTTGAGATTAAAATGCAAGGACAAAAAGAATCGCTCAATGTTGGGGTCGCTACAGGGATCCTGTTATTTCATAGATAGCTTCGCAAGTTCCTCTTGTACTACCTGTGCGTCACTCCAGACTTGTTTAGTATTGTGTGGACCCATGATGTATGGGTCTGTTCCTTTTCCTGAAATTAATACGTAGCCACCTTGAGGTGCTTTCTTTAAAGCACTTGCTATTGCCATGCGTCTATCCATGATGATATCGAGTTTCGCTTGATTTTGAATTCCTTTTGCCATTTCATCAACAATTTTTCGAGGGTCTTCATCATATGGGTCTTCATTGGTGAGGATGACGTGGTCACAGTATCGTTCTGCAATTGAAGCCATTTCGGGTCGCTTCCAAGTATCACGGCCACCTCCTGTGTTGCCTAAGATACATACCTTTGGTACATCTTTAAATGCCTTATAGAGCTGTTCGAGTGAATCTGGCGTATGAGCATAATCAACAATTGCAGTCACCTGCTTTTCTGCTCCTTTTTTACTATAAAAGTGTTCAACACGCCCAGCAATAGGAGGAAGTGTTCTCAAGGCATGCTCAATTGTAGAAAGTGAAACACCCATAGCACGCGTAAGCGTGATGGAGGCCAAGGTATTGTATACATTAAAGAGTCCTACTAGTGGAACACGGATAGTTACTTCTTCATTCCCGTCGTTAAAGATGAGTCCGATACCGTCTTTGTGAAGTGTGTATAGTTTAAGATCAGAAAGTTGATAGGGAAGTTTCTCTTCAACACGAATCTTGAGGAAATCTTTTCCGTGTTCGTCGTCAGTATTCGCAACAATATACTTTGGCTGTTTTGCGGACACCTCAAGTTGTTTTGCAATTTCTAGTTTTGCTTGTTTATAAAGCTCAAATGAACCATGTGATTCAATATGCTCAGGGGAGAGGTTTGTAAACACCAATGCGTTAAGTTCAACAAAACGATGGCGAAACTGTCGTGCTCCTTCTGAGGTCATTTCAACTACTGCGTGGGTACATTTTGCGTCTACCGCTTCACGTAAAAACTTTTGCAAAAAAAATCTTCCTGGAAGTGTCATCTTAAAAAGATTTGGTCGTATGATAGGACCAATTTTAAATTTGATAGTTGATGCTGAGGCAACTTTTTTTCCGTCAGCTTCTAGAATTGCAGTAATAAGTTCTGTCACTGTTGATTTTCCTTTTGTACCGGTTACTGCAATTACAAACAAATCTTTTGATGGATGTTTGTATAAGGAGCTTCCAAGTCGCGCAAGCGTGTAGTGATAGAGCGGTCGTATCTTAGAAAGAAGTGATGAAGGAATAATGCGTTTAACCCAGTACAGTAACGTATTCATATATAAGTAGTATACCCCGCATACTCGTTTTTAAACAAAGTAACTATGCAGTTTTGCACACGAGCTCGTCTATCCTAGTATTTTTAATACTTCTCGTATTGCATCAGTTACTTTCACAATCTCAGGCTTCTCAATCATAAGTTGCTGTACCGCTTTTCGGGCATCAGCTTGTGGGTAGCCGAGCGTAATAAGCGCATCAATAGTGTCGCTTGTAAACGCAGACTGCTCAGAGGTAGAGGGTTTTGCTTCTGTGCCGTAGGAATACGCGACCGCATCAAATGCATCCTTAAGTCCAGTTACGATTTTCTCGGCCGTCTTTTTTGTAATGCCTGACATTTTAGAAAGATGCACTGGGTCTTGCGACAATATGGTGCTTTGAAGGAGTGATACTTCCGCTTGTGACAAAATCTGTAAAGCAGATTTTGGTCCAATCTTAGGAAGTGTTAAGAGCAGTGCAAAAAAAGATAGTTCTTCTGCGGTAGTGAATCCATACAAATCAAGTGCATTTTCTCGGACAGCAAGATGGGTATGTAGTTTAATTTCCTCATTGATTTCAAAGCTTGTTTTTGCAGTTGTGTACACAAGATACCCAACGCCAGCTACATCAATGACAACATAGAGGGGATGTATGTCAGCTACTGTTCCTTTAATGTGGCGAATCATGATACCTACTATACTAATAAATGAGCAATTTGCATAAGGTATACTTTTGCTATATGTTTTTAAAAATTGGAGCAGCTATTTTTCTTGGAATCTGTCTTTTTGTAAGTTTTGGATACTATCTTTTTACTCAAAAGCAACATGAGTCTGTAGCTACTAGAGCAACTGAAGAAATACCGTTTGAACTAGAGAGCAAAACAGCCTTCGAAAAAGGGGAGTATTACTTCAACAGCGATGATGAGGAAGGTGGTGTATACGATATTGTAAAAGCACAACAGTATTATGAAGAAGCTATAGCTTTAAATCCAAGAGGAAACAAGTTGGTATGGTATCAATCAGGAAGAATTGATTTTATCAATGGAAATTTTGATAGAGCACTAGAAAAGTTTGCAACACAAATTGAGTACTTTGGTGACGAGGTTCCAAATGTATACTACATGATTGGCCTTACCTATGGCTATAAAGCACGCTTGACTAATGATCCTCAAGACTGGAAACAAGCCGAAGATAATTTCATAAAAGCGGTAGAGTTTTTTAACAAAGCTCCATGGGCGTATGTCGACTTAGCCTGGATATATTTCTCACAAGGCAAATTCGGGGAGATGAAACCGGTGCTTGAAAAAGGATTATCTGTTGATTCTAATAATCCATGGTTACTTAATATGTATGGTCTCGCACTTTTTAATACTGGTGATACAGATCTTGCACGAGAGTACTTTATATTTGCACAGGAAATGGCTGAGAAACTGACGGTGACAGACTGGGGGAAATCGTACCCCGGTAATAACCCTGAAATATGGGAGAAAGGGTTGGAGGAATTTAAGAGTATGATTGCAAAGAATCGTGCTCTGACAGAATAAGTCATATGGGAGTAGTACACAGAAGGAAGTACAACAGAAGACTTCATGTGTGATAATAGTGGTATGGAAAATATATTTAATAGCATTGCCCCGGCGTTACTTTTTGTGTCATCGCTACTTGGTTTAGGTACGCAACCAGAACAGCTAAACCCAGCTCCAGAAATTAATATTGTTGAATCTGTTGAGCTTGGTTTATCTGAGACTTCTCCCAGAGGGGAGCAAGGTGGGTTTGCAATGCCAGCCAGTGGGTGTAGTGCAATTCCTCCACATCCGAACACAGGGTGCCCTCCTGGTGCATTGCCAATTATTACTGTCGATAAGCCCCTTGTCCGTTACGGTGATGACGTTGTAATAACGTGGAATCCAAACGGTTATACAGATTGTCTTCTTAGCACGAACTTGATTTCACTTACAGGTGCTCCTAATCCAGTCACTCCACCAATTGGTTCAGTAGGCGGAAGTCGTACAGATACTCTAACCGGACAAGAGACATATACAATAACCTGTACTGGAGGTTCTGATTCTGTAACGGTAAAAGTACTCCCAAGAATCCAAGAGACTTAGGATTAAAATCATGCTCCATTGCTTTTTTAGAGGTAATACTGTATAGTTTTGCCCACATAAAACCAATATATGCCAATTACTAAAGGAGCACATAAAGCACACCGAGCATCACTTAAAAAGCATGTTTTTAACATCCGTCGTAAGACTGCAATGAACGACACTGTGAAGAAACTGCGAAAGATGGTTGAAGCAGGAAACAAAGATGAGGCACAAAAGATGCTTCCAGGAGCATATAAAGCAATTGATAAAGCAGCAAAACGAGGAGTTATCAAAGAGAACACTGCAGCCCGGAAAAAGTCACGATTAAGTGCCTCTATCAAGAAAGTAGCATAAATAAAAAGCGTAACTAAGGTTACGCTTTTTATTTTGAGTAAGGACACATGGTAGACTGTATTGATGTTGTCTTTTAAAATAATACGAACAATTGGAATTGGTATTGTTGGGATGCTTGTTCTTGGAATAAGTCTGTATACTGCAGTACAGATGGGGTTTATCGATTTCAAAACTGAGAAAGACAACCAGCAAAAAAGTTTCACTGAAGCAAATTTTAATGTAACTCTAGAAGAACTTTCTGATGTAGAACAAACCTTTATTGGGGTACGAGCATTCTTCGTTGATTTGGCAAAAAAAGATGGCGGTTTGTATGCGTTTGAAATACTCAAACGTGCGGTATTGCCACCTAATACTGACCTACACCTTCTTGGGCATGCGGTAGGAGACGAACTCTATAAACAAGAGGGCTTAGAGGGAATGCAGTTTTGTACTCACGATTTCCGCAACGCATGCTCGCACTCAATTGTTGTTGGAGCATTGCTTGCTGAAGGCCTCTCAGTATTTGATAGGGTAAATGCTGTTTGCAAAAATGCACCAGGAGGGCCTGGTGCGTACACGATGTGTTTTCATGGATTTGGACATGGAGTGTTAGCATTTGCAGAATATGAAATTCCTGAGGCAGTGAAGCTTTGTCAGAAAGTAGGGACACAAGCCTACGGAAATGAAGAGTCTTCGCAGTGTATTGGCGGAATGGTGATGGAAATGTTCCAAGGAGTACACGATCCTGAGATTTGGGAAAAAAAGAAAGACAAATACTTACGCAAAGATGACCCGTTACGTATTTGCCAAAGTGACTATATGCCCGAAGAAGCAAAGGTACTTTGTTATTCGTATATTACTCCTTATATATTCTCTGCTGCAGGAGCGAGTGATGGCAGTAACCCAACTCCCGATATTTATAAAAAAAGCTTTAGCTATTGTGATGTAGTAGAAGATGAAAATCAGCGCCGATCTTGTTATGGAGGTCTTGGGAAAGAGTTTATTGTACTTTCTCAGGACAGAGATATTAGAAAGATCGAAGATACACCAAACGAACTCCTCGAGAAATCAGCATCGTGGTGTATGCTTGCAGAAAAAGAAGAAGCTCAAATTGCTTGTCTTGTTTCAATACTTGATTCACTGTATTGGGGGGGAGAAAATGATCCTGAAGTATCAGTACGCTATTGTACGTTACTCAAAGACGGAGAACCTAAAAGCGCATGTTTTACTCATTTGTTTGATATTACAAAGTACTATCAACAAGATATAAAAGTGAGAGAAAATATTTGTTTGTCTGTTCCAGAGAAATATTTAAAAGAATGTAATATAATTCTTTTATAATGCCTAGAAGGTTAGTTATTATTTTAGGGATCCTCTTATTATTAGGATTATGTATAGCTTGGATTATTTCCTCGATTGTATTTGGAAATAATGGCAAAAATCATATAGTTTTAACTAAAACAGGTTTCAGCCCATCAGTCTTGCAAATAAAGGAAGGTGAAACTGTGGTGTTTAGCACAGATCAGAGTGAATCATTTTGGCCTGCTTCAAACATTCATCCTGACCACACTCTTTATCCAGAGTTTGATCCCAAAAAGCCAATAGCCTCTAGTGATACCTGGTCATTCACTTTTTCAAAGGCAGGGAGATATTCTTTTCATGATCATATTTTTGCAAATTTTACAGGCAAGATTATTGTAACCGGAGTCGGTCAAAGTATTGATTTTGTGAGTGATATACACGCATGCGTTTCAGTTACAGATTTATCTCAAAAACAGCAGTGTTGGGATGAACAACTTAAACAAGAGTTAGAAACGCAAGGGATTGATGCTGCGTTTAAATATTTTGTTGAGCTATATAATACCGAGCCTGAAGTTCCTAAAAACTGCCATGGGTGGGGACATATCTTAGGTAAGGCAGGTTATGAACTTTACAGTAAAGGTGAAGATCCAGGTTTGCGTCCTGAAGCATCCTATTGTGGATATGGTTTCTTCCACGGGTTCATTGCAGAACTTATCAGGCAGACAGGTGATATTACAGAAACCAAATCATTTTGTAGGTATGTTGTGGAAAAATTAGGTACAGCGTTGCCCTCGATTCACGATAATTGCATTCACGGAGTTGGGCATGGCGCTACGTCAATGCTTATAGAGGAACCTGAAAATTATGGGCAGATTGAAAAAGTGATGAATGAAGGAATAGATATCTGTGAGAAGTTATTTAGTGACAGTAGCGATCTTGAGAATTGTTATGACGGTGTATTTAATGAATCCCAACAAGTATTACTCCAAAGTCAGTATGGTCTAAATTTTGAGGAGTTTAAAAAATTAGATTTATTTTTATATTGTCAGAGACAGCCCGATGTTTATAAAAAATCTTGTTATTTTGAGTTTATCGGGATTGCTGCTGCCGTATTTGGTGATGATGTAGTAACTATTATGGATTATGCTTTAAAAAACATACAAAATCTTGATGTTAGTGGAGCAAAATTAGTGTCAAAAATTTCAGCAGATCACATACAAACCACAATTGTATCTAATGATCACTCTGACAGCATCGTTGCATGCGACCTTGTTCCAGAGCATTTATACGAATCATGCTTTGGAGGTATTTTAAATGGTTTTATCCAGCACGGTAATCCACTCAATTTACACGAAAAGGGATATGCTTTTTGTGGCGAAAATGGTCTTACACAAATGCAGCAAAGTAATTGCCGTGAAAAGTACACCGAACATCTTGAAAACGTCTATACACTTGAACAAATGAAAAAATCATGTGAGTACATCCAGGCTATTCAAAAGATACCGACATGCGATAAATATTAATATCTTAAATTAATATTTAAAGTACTTGCATCTCTACATCGATATTTTCACTTTTAGGTACAATCTCCATTTATGAATGTTTACGTGTTGCTAATTTTCCAGTTCAAGTCAGAACAATGTTGTAGTATAGGGTATATATGAAAAGATTAGGTTGGTTTATTCTGATAATTTTCTGTGTCTTTATTGCTCTTATATTTTGGTATGTGCAAAATGATATAGAGCAGCATGTCATATTACGACTTCCTTCAGGCTTTTTTCCAAAAGTGGTACAAGTTGATGAAAATGAATCTCTTAGATTTATTAATTTAACCCTTCGCCCTATATGGCCTGCAGCAGGCCCGCATCCTAGCCATATTACTTATTCAGATTTTGATTCTCTTAAAGGAATTGCTCCATTACATACGTGGGTATTCACTTTTTTAAAAAAGGGTACATATACTTTTCATGACCATTATGCTCCAGAAATGAATGGAATTGTCGTTTCAGGTTCAAACGATATTTCAAAAGTTACAGACCAGACTACATGCACTATACTTTCAGATTCACTCGAACAGGCATCGTGTATGGAAATCTACTTCAGGAATGTATCAAGTGAATTACCATACGATCAAGCTCGGGAATTATTCAACGATCTTTCGAATAGCTACCAGCGAAGCTGTCATACATTTGCACACGATTTAGGAAAAAATGCGTACACCGCTCATCTTGAAAGCAGTCTAGTAGACCTTGGACAAGAAACTGTATCCTGTGGGAATGGTTTTTGGCATGGCTTTACTACAGCAATGCAAGCGCATAGTGGTATTGAAGCTGCAAAGGAATTTTGCGCATCATTAAATGGTAAAACAGATGCGCTGCAGGATGATAATCGTATGAATTGTTACCATGGTATCGGCATCGGTCTCATCCCTGATCCTCCACCTCCTCATCTCTGGGGAGAGTTTCAGTTACTTGTTGATCCTGCTGTAGCTTTTTGTGAAACAGTGCAGGGTAATCCACTCTACAGAGAGCGTTGTATGACGGGAGTCTTTCATGCAATGACGGACTATATGCTAAATGAACTTTATGGGTTTGCCTTCGATGATGATTCAATCATACTTTGTGCAGAGCAAGTAAAAATATATCAAAAAGACTGTTTTGTTACACTTATTGCTGCACTACCCGCAAGTACAGATTTTGATCTTACACGCACAGTATCAATAATCCAAAAAAGCACACCACCGTACCTATTCTCTGATATTTTTTTTCACGCCGCCATACTATTTGTCCAAGCAGAGGCACCTATTGAAGAAATAGGAAATTTTGTAGAAAGTTGTGGAGTACAAAATGATAGCCTTCGTTTACCTTGTATTTCTGCGGTGATTAATAAGCTCTATAACAATGGCATCCCAGGAATTGAATACCAAAAAGCAGTTCTATTTTGTTCAAGTGCCTGGATACAAACCGAAGAAGAAATTAAATGCTTCCAAGAAGTTGTGTCGCATGCGCAATCAGTGTATCCACCGAAAAAAATAGTTGAAGTGTGTAACACAATACCTAAAATCTATCATCCTCATATACAGGAGTGCACGACACTTCTGCAGTGAATATCCAAAAATCTAAATTACATTGTATGCAAACTTTTTTAAAGTTGTGCTTGTGTATATGCCTCAATAAAAAGAGGGTTATCAGGGACCAGCTCCACAGCCCTCTTAAAAGCATTTTTTGCTTCATCGTTACGCCCAAGTTTTGAGTAAGCTTGTCCCAAAGTATAATACACTTCACCTTTCTCCCGAATTTTCGTGAGAAAAGCCTGCAGTGGAACTAATGCTTCCTCATATTTTCCTTGGTAGATGTATAACCAACCGAGTCCAAGATATGCTTCACTGTTAGGGTTAATTTCGAAGACTTTTTTGTACATTGCTTCTGATTCTTCATATCTTCCCATTTCTCTATAAAGATCTGCTAGTCCACTATTTCCCAAATCACTTTCTGGATTTATTTCAAGCGCTTTTAAAAACATGGCCTCAGAGTCTTCGTATCTCTTTTGGTCGAAATACAAATATCCAAGTCCATAGCTGTATACAGAATCATCGTTTGGGTTAAGTTCGATAGCTTTTTTGAAAACAGCCTCAGCTTTTTCTGGTTCGTTCATGTTTCTGTACAGCTTGCCAATGTCTGTATATAAAAATGCGTTACTGGGGTTCAGCGCAATAGCTTTTTTAAACCAGATTTCAGATTCTTCATGTTTATACCAATATCTATAAGTATGGGCAATTTGCTGATGTGCTTCAACGTTTGAGGGTTCGCGAGAGATGATCTCCTTGTAAATATTTATAGTTTTTTGATATTCTCCTTTTGTAAAAAAAGCTTCTGCGCTTTCCATAAGTTCTTTTGTTGATGCAGAATAAGCTTGTTGCTCTTCTGTAGCGGTATTAATTTTTTCGCTACTGTTAACTGAGGGCTCAAATTTAGACAGTGCTGCAGAGTTTGCAACTAGATATATGGAAGTAAATATTACTAACACTATTGGGAGCATTATGATGTCAGATCTATGAAACATTATTTTTTATCATAGCACAATGACCGTACTTACTTTTAGATTAACTAATTTTTAATGCCACAAAATTCCTGAAACTTTTTGTCTTCAATGACGCTACACTTAGTTTCAAGTGTTTCTCCTTGTGAAAGCCAATTCTTAAGGTTTTGACCCATTTGTGTATAACAATAATTTTGATACTCACCAAGAGTTGCTTTACAAAAATCATAAGCACCTTGAGATTCACCACGATCAAGTTGTATGACAAAACCTAAGCTACCTTTAATACATGATTGATAGGAAGCAGGTGACACTTCAAGCGCTTCATGACAATCAATACTTGCTTGTGTATGTGATTTCGACGGCGTGGGGTTATTGATACCTACTCCTTCAAAACAGACTTTTTGATACTGCGCTTCAAGCTCAAGACATAGTTCCATTGCCGGCTTCACTTCTCCACCGGTGAATGAAAAATTGTTTGAACCTTGTCGCACATAACAATCAATCTTCTGGTGTTCTTTAAGTGATTCGCAATAACTAAAATCCCGTAAGTCTTTATTGTTTCTAGTTGGCCCAACTTGTTTGCTCGCGGTATGTTCCATAAACGCACCACCATAACAACTCTGTCTCTCACCATCTTGTAAAACATCACAATAATCTAGTGAACGACCTAAATTGGAAGTAGTGATGTACATTAGTCCGTGACCAATTCCGTGGTAACAAAGTGAACGAGTCCCTTCTGAGAAATCAGGACGTTCAGCAAGAGCGTCAGTACAGACAGTTTTAATTAAACTTTCTATATTTTCCTCTAGACCGTTTTGTCTTAAATACTCTTCCATAATCCCATGGTACATAGCGCTGTCACAAAGTTCAGTTGCCTGCATGAATGCTTTGGCAACAGATTGTTCATGCTGGTATGCCTGCCATCCAACGTAATGCATTGTCTCATGGCACCATAAATTTCGATCTTGCATTGTGAGAGTATCAAGCTCTTCTGAAATAATTTCAGGACCATACATATCATATGCATATTCGGCAAGCACATTCAAACACTCACCTTTTTCTGAATCTGTGGGTAATGTGATACAACGTAAATATTCTTCTTTTATATATGAAATAGGCCGAGCTGGTTCATTAAAAGAAGCATTCTGCTTGAATACATAGACAAGAGTAATGCTGAATAGAATACTCAACACTATTATCAAGAGTATGTTTTTTGAGATCATAAAGCTATATAGAGTTTTAGACGAGTACAATAACTAAAAAATAAAGTTCACTATACACTTAGTGAATCGAGTATTCTATCAGTATAGTATACTGGGTGCATAGTATGAATTTTGTTGTACAAAACTTATGCAAGTATGCGCAGGCGTATGGCATTGCTGTCGTAGGTCTTATCATCTTTGTTGTATACGGATTTTTTTTATTTCAGACTTCATTTAATACTGCCCTACAAACTATTGTTTTTACCGAAAATGGTTTTACGCCTCCAAACTTGACAATTTATGAAGGTGATACGGTAACTTTTAGTTCAAAAACAGGTGAAGCATTTTGGCCAGCATCAAACGTGCATCCAACACATTCAAGTTTTCCTGATTTTGATCCGCGTAAGCCACTTTCAGCTGATGAAAAATGGTCATTTACCTTTACTAAAGCTGGAAGTTACAAATTCCACGATCATATCAACTCTACTTTTGAAGGTGAAATAACGGTATTAAAGAAAGACGGAACGAAAGTCGTAACCGACTGTACGGTTGAAAAAAATCAACAATGTTGGGAAAAACTTATTCTGGAAACACTCAAAGTTGAAGGTGTAAAAGCGTCGTTTGATAAAATTGTTGAGCTGTCGGAGACAGAGCCAGCGTTTGCTAACGACTGTCACGGCCAATCTCACCTTATTGGAGAAAAAGCGTATGCACAGTATGTTGCACAAGAGAATTTTGAGTTAACGCCGGCTACTGCACTTTGTGGATATGGCTTTTATCACGGTTTTATGGAAACAATGTTGCTGGCAACAGGAGACATTGCTGAAGCTCGTGCATTTTGTGAACTTGTAGATCAAAAATTAAGTGGACAAGCGTCGCAAGCAGCAACAGCTTGTTATCATGGTACGGGCCATGGTGCTATCGATGGAAGTGACCCAACACAGTGGGGGGACGTCGAAGCAATGATGGAACCAGGATTTAAAATTTGCGCACAGCTGGCAAAAAATGAGCTTGAAACGTATCTCTGTGACACAGGTGTTTTTAATGCTATTGAAATACTCTCAGCAGACCCAAAATATCAAATCCAAGAGTTACAAAAAGATCCATTTCTTATGTGTAACAAACAACCGGTACACAGACGAGAAGGATGTTACGCAAACATGATGCCGATTGTCTTTAAGCTGTACAATGATGATTTTGATAAAATTACACAATACGTAAATAAAAATATGATTGATGGTGACGTCATTGCAATTGATGGACATACTGTTGATGAGCTCACTACACTAGGTATTATGTTTGAATATATTCGTATGTATGGACAAACAGAAGGGTATCAAGAAAAGGGAATTGAATTTTGTAGGACTCAGGGAGAAGATAGATTAGCTTGTATTGAAGGGCTTTCAGGTGGACACATTAAGTACGGTAAACCTGGAGTAGAATATGTAGAGAACCTCACCTTTTGTGCAAATGGTATATTAACTAAAGAAGAACGAAATAGCTGTTATAAATACACTCTTCCTCGAATGAGTGGAAGGTATACCTTACAAGACACACAAATGATTTGCGCTCAAGTTCCAGAAGAGTATAGGCAATTGTACTGTCCAAAATAATAATGAAATTACGTATGAAGAAAAAAAATACAATTCTGATTCTAAGTGCTGCTGTATTTTTGATTTTAACTGTGGGCACATATGTCTATGTACAAACAACAAAATCTTCTCCACAGAAAAGTATCAAAGAGTTTGCTAGTTTGATGATTGAAGCTTGTAAGGATAGTGAGTATAAACCAACTTGTTATGAGACAGAGGTTCCCAAATTAGTACGAGAGTTGCCAACTGAAGAAATTTTTAATGTCGTCCGTGAAATCAGAAGAGAAGATCCAAAGTATTTGTATTGCCATGTGCTCGCACACGAACTTGGAAGATATGAAGTCTCTTTAGACCCAAATAAGTGGCTTGATGTGATAGCAAAAGGTCCGACTGATGGTCTTTGCTCAAACGGTTTCGCACACGGAGCGATCGTTACCCGTTTTAACGATGAAGACTTATCAAAAGAAGAATTTGATTCTGCGTTAACTGATTTATCGATAGCCTGTGAAACGCGTGAGGGTTTTGACCCAACTGACTTAACGAAGGCAATCTGTTATCACGGTATTGGTCATGTGCTCATACACATGACGCTGGCAGAAGTAGCCGAATCAGTACAGGCTTGTGAAGTAATTGGTAAAAAAGAAGATGGGAGAGATTATCGTCAGCTTTGTACAGAAGGGGTGTACATGCAACTCTTTCAACCACTTGAACCCGAAGACTATGCACTCGTTGATATGTTACACCTAAAACCCTCACGGGAGAATCTTGAAGAGTTCTGTACAAAAAGTTCACAAAATGATGCACAGTATGGTGCTTGTTGGAGAGAAGCATGGCCATTTTTTGGTGCTGATGTGTACACAAGTGAAGGTATTACTTCTTACTGTTCAGTACTCTCAGCCTCACAAAGTAGAGACTTGTGTTATGTTTCAGCGTTTACAATTAATGGACGTCACAATTTAGAAAATCCAGAGAAGATGGCAACTACCTGCAATGGGCTACCTGAAACCTATAAAGGTAACTGTTTCTCCCGAGGTGCAAATGCATATCCTGAAGAAGATCAAAATCTTGTAGAGGAGGGAATTGCAATGTGTGCTCGGGCAAATACAGGATCCGCACAAGACGAGTGTTATAGCTTTCTTGCAAATGTAGCCTCGTTTAATTTTCATCCTGGTTCAGAACCGTTTGAAAAACTCTGCTCGTTACTTCCTGCAAAGTTTAAACAAGAATGTAATGGAGAATAAAACGTACATGGTATACTTTTAAAATATGAGGTATTTGGCAGTATTAATTTTTGGAGTAATCTTTGTAACTGGTGCAATTTCTGTGTATGCTCACGGTACTGGAGTCTCGTTTGAAGAAGTAAAAGAGGGATATAAAATTGATATTGGACACGATGAATTTATTGCAGCGTTAGAATCAACTCGATTTGATTTTGCATTGTACCCTGAGGATGTGTCTAAAGTTGAAGGTGAGGTATTTACTGATGCATGGGTCACCATCACAAAAGATAAAAAACTCTTTTTTGGAGGTGCAGTTGATAAACCGGTGTTTGGTGCAACTGGCTTCACGTTTGTGTTTCCAGAAGAGGGGGTGTATACCATTGCAACTCGCTTTCAAAAAGACGGCGAAACAGTGATAAAATCAGAATTTCCACTCGAAATAATTGCGCCTCTTGATGTTGAAAAAGAAGTTAATCCGATTCCACTATATGCATTATTTAGTTTTGGAAGTTTGTGTATTGGGCTGTGTATTGGATTCTTAGTACCTAAAAAAGTTAAAAAATAATATGAATACAAAAAATTTGATTGTTGTAGTTATCGTCTTAGCGGTAGTTGGAGGTAGCTACCTTTTCTTAACAAAAGATACTGAAATTAAAAGCATTGTGGGAGCTACAGAAATACTTGAGGAAACGACCGTTACTATTGTGCGCACTGAAAATGGCTATGAACCAAAAGAAGTAACCGTTAAAAAGGGTGACGTAGTTCTATGGACAAATGAAAGTGGGGAATTCCATTGGCCAGCATCTGACCTACATCCAACCCATGGCATTTATCCAGAATTTGATCCATTAAAGCCAATTGCTTCTGGAGACATTTGGAAATTTAAGTTTGATAAAGTAGGCGTTTGGAAATTTCATGACCATATTAGAGCTAATAAGGTTGGGACTGTTACTGTTGTGGAATAATTTCAGATATACCTTGGGGTTAAACGGATGTACTATATCAATAGTTATTTCAGCACGTAACTAATCGCGGTCTTTGGTATAATGCCTTAATTACGTTCCTACCCAAAGTATATCGTATGTGTGAATGTATTATTGTTGATAATAATACAACCGATACGACTTCAAGTATTATCAAAGAATTTCATGAGAAGATAGTAGCACTTTACATTTCACTACTCCCTATAGCAAAGGCTACAATGGTCGATTACTGGACATATAATATTATATGTTGTACAGTAAGAAATGTCTGGCATTTCGTCAGGTAATAGGAGAGTACTATGGAAAAAAGTCTTCGTCGTACCATGTTCGTTCTTGTTTGTGCCATTTTTGCTTCTACAGCAATGGCAGGTCAGTCTGAGCTGGGGGTTGGCTGGTGGGTTGCAGATTTTCCAGGCAACCAGTGTGGAGTCTTAACTGTTTTACCAACTGGCGTGATGACGTATAGAACTGGGGCTGATTGTAGCACAAATCCTCCTACTGGAGGAGAACAATATGTAGCCCAGAGCGTCCGTCGGCAGGGAGATACCATCAGTTTTGATGTTGCGACGTTCGAGATAACCAAAATTACACCATCTAAAATAACTGGCAATTGGACCCTGTTTGACTACAAACATTCTGGTCTAAAGTTCGTGAAGCAGTAGATATCACCCGGCCCGTCTCTTTAAGGAGGCGGGCTGTATATATTATAACTGATGCTGCACTCTTAATGTCATTTGCTTTCTCCGAAAGAAGCTACATAGAGTACACATTCTTCATCAGCTTTTTCAAAGTTAAATAGATTATTAATTTTTTTCATATTAAATCCAACATATGTACAGTAGCGCAGTCCTAACGCCTCACCTACAAGCTGCATATTTTGCCCAATATGCCCAGCTTCTAGAAGTACGATTGGATACCCGTAGTCGTCATATTTTTTAAAATTTCTATTCCAAATACTTGAAATAAAAAATGTCACTGGGGCATCTGTTGCCCATGGATAGATGCTCTCTTTTAGAGTAGTAATTGCTGAACTTGGTAATAAATTTTCCAGCAAGTGATTTTTTACATTGTAATGATATAGACCAGCGCTTATTTCCTTTGAGTATTGAACGTATACATAAACCTCAAGAGGATAAAGTGCTCCACCGGAAGGATAATATCGGCGTTCATTGTTTGAATTCTTATTTCGAGTAACATTTAACCCAACACTATATTCAAGGAGAGAAGAAATTTTATCTAGTGAAATTGGTAGTGTTAGAAATTCTCTGGTCGTATGTCGCATTTTGAGAATTGAGTCTAATGGTGGAAATATAAAAGATGCTCGCTTGAGCTCTATTTTTTTCATGCGTGGATATTCTTTATAATCAATCGTTGACCACTCCTTTGGCCATACTTTTGAATCCACTAAAATTGGCAATCTGTCTAGATATTGGTTGAATATTTTCTTATGAAAAGTTTTTGCAAAATATTTGTACATATTTATGGGAATGGATGAGGTATTGTATTAATTATACTTGCGGCATCATATCCAAACATAAGTGGCACTTCTTTAAGTCTTTTTCCACCAAAGTATGGAATTTCTTCATTGAGGTGCAAAGGTTGCATTTCTGGCGAGATAATTGAAACACTTTCAAAACCAGCATTTTTCAGCTCTTTATCTGACATATCAATACAACATAGTTCATATTTTTTTGATCTAAATGCAGATATAAGTATGCATAGCTTTTCTTCTATATTGAATTTAGATTCAAGTAATGGAACTTGTATCGTATCAGTACCTTCCAGAAAAAAATTAAGTTTATCAATATTTTCAGGTTTACTCCAGTAGATTAATCGCTCAAGTCTGTCAAAATTTTTTCCGCAATGTTCTTTTTGGAATTTATCTTTGAGGTAAAAACGTACAGAGAGAGCTTCAGATGTAGCATGTTTTATACAATTTTCTATATCGAAACTACACGAAGCACCGACAGTGAGAGCTGGTCCTAGTCCCGATCTGTCAATTATGACAGCAATTATACAGTGTACAGGAAAATCAGTAGGTAGAGCCAATAAATGAAGCTCGAGATTATATCGCATGCAGTCATCGTAAATACTAGCGATATCTTTATCTAGATCAGAATAATGTGAGATTGATATTTTTTTTGGGGTTAGTTTATTAAGATAACTTATCATAAAAGCATCTCGCTCAATAATTTCAAGAATTGCTTGAAGTTTCGCTTCAGCAAGGCTTGGTCTGGTTGCCTGACCTGTTGTAATGTTCCAACGAAGCATTGGTTCGTCACTTGATCTAAAATAATTTAAGCTAACTAAACTTGTTGGGCAATAGAGTGTTTTATTACCAGTCAGAGAAAATCCAGGCAACCATGAAAAAATAGTTTCAGAAGTAAATTGGAGCTTTATGGTGCTTTTTTTTTGATCTTGTGTAAATCCTTGTAGTGAAAAAATATCTAGTTTTTTATACTTTAATTCATTATAAGAAGAAAATATTTGTCTATTTTTATACGGAGCTGTTGTATTTTCCCATAGGTAGCGCTCAACAGCTTCACTCAAAGATTTTCTTATTGTTTTTTGCTGATCAAAAAAGTCATGTCCATATCCACTAGGTACTGCCGTGGCACTAAATTGAAATGGTTCATCAGAAAATATATGGGAATGAATTATGAGTTGATCAATAATTCTTTTTTCTTTAAGAAACCTGATTTTTTCTTTTAAATCAACGTCTATACCATCTCGAAAGTCCTCTGTATATTGAATTACAAATTGGGTACGCAACAGAAGGTACGTATTTAGGATGTTAACAATGAAAAGTACACCTGCTTTTGTAATCTCCCCGAGATTTGATTTAGAAATGTATGTGTAAAGATCGACTACTTTTCCAAATACATATGAATTCTCTTCTGCATCCATTAAAGAAGTATACACAGTTTGTGTCAGGTATAGTTTAGCAAATGTTAACAATAGCCTTTACTAAGGTTCTACTTACTGTAGAATATATTGATATATTATGTCGCATAAGAATACTTTTTTAAATCCAATTAAAATAGCGCTCTTCCTTTTGTTGACGATCGTAGTTTTTACTTGTAAATTTTTTGGCTTAGATCTTTTTAATAAAGAGCAATATCCAAAACTTCAGATATTGGGCTTTATAAAGAACATTTCAAACTTTCAAGTAGCACATGCTGATACCCCATATCTACAAAGTAGCTATGGTTCATATTCTCAAAGTGGGTACTACAGCCAAAGTAGCTATGGTTCATATTCTCAAAGCAGCTACAGGTCATATTCTCAAAGTGGGTACTACAGCCAAAGCAGTTACAGGTCATATTCTCAAAGTGGGTACTACAGCCAAAGCAGTTATGCAAGTTCAGGGGGCTCCGGGGGTAGTTGTGGAGGTTCCTGCTTTACTGCGGGGGAGGTAGTCCTGACTGAAGATGGGGGTGTTTCTATTGAGCGTGTATGTGTAGGGGCTAAGGTTCGGTCATATGATGAAGAGTCAGAAGAATTTGTAACATCTACCGTTGGTGAAGTTATTATTCATGATGAACAAACAAACCCTCATGATTTTGTGAATATGCCGCTAGTAGAACTAACGTGCTCTGATGGGAGTATAACGCGTGTTACAAGTAACCATCCTTACTATGACGTAGTCTCGGGTGCATACAAGGCGATTGGGGAGTTTAATATAGGCGATAGCCTTTTTACACAATCTGGACCTATTAAGATTATAAGTAGAGATGTATTGACTGAATCCTCAGTAATAGCAACAGTATATAATTTACACATGTCTAGTGGCCCTGCTAACTATTTTGTTAACGGGATCCTTGTACATAATAAATTTGGAATGTAATGAAAATTAAAATACTACCACTACTTCTTTTTTTTCTGACACTGGGTATTACACTGTGTATATTTTTTTTCTACCCCAGAAATGATGGCAATAATGAGATACAAATAAATAGAGAGTCAAAAAATGGGCCTGAACTAGCTAGTGTGTTGCTTACAAGCGCTGCAGATACTGATTTACAAAATGCAAAGAGTCTTATAAACAATATGAATAATAAAAAATCTCTTGAATATCTGTCACTTACTTTTTCATATATAAGTGCATTGCATAAAAAAAACACTACTGAAGCATCTTTAGAAGCCATAAATATGTTGCGAGGTGTAGCTGATGATGAGAGTGTGCCAGCTTGGGGTAGGTCATCAGCCATAGCAATGCTTATTAGATATGCGTACACTGACCCTGCCTCATTTTATGCTGGAGATTTCCCTTTTTATATTCAGACACAAGCAATAATATCGTTTGATAAAAAATATTTAGAGACATTAGAACTTGCAAAAAATGGTGACTTAATTGCTCGGCATGAGCTGATGAAAAAGTTGGCACTATTTGCCGAAAGTCTTGAACCAATTCCATTCACGAGTATGTTTTTAGCAAATGTATATGCTGATACACTGAATGAAAACAAATATAGACCAAACGTAGAACAACTTTCTAATGTTCAAATTCAGAATAAAATTGAGACATACATAGCCAGCGCCGATGAAAGAATAAAAGATCCTATAAATACCCCGATATCTCTTAAATCTAGTGCGCTTGTCACACATTTATACTGGAAGGGCAAGGTGCTTGGAGATATTGTAACCAAAGTGCCAAAACCAACTGAGCAAGACTTCGAAACTGTTTTTGCCGAAGCAATGCAAATTTCTCAATCTGAAAGTTATAAAGAAAATAATGTATTTGCCAACTATGAAAGCTCCATTCATTTCTATAGTGCACTCTACCTACATCGAATAAACAAGGAAGTATACGAAACTATTGTAGAAAGTCATATAAATTTGGCTCTAGAGCATTTAAATCAAAACTTGCCATACGACGCTCTTTCTCAGACTATATTTAGATTTCAATTCAATCAGGACAAAGCTCGGGAACAAAGTCCTTTAATATTCAATGCGCTAGAAGAAGTAGTAAGTTTCAGTCCGTCTTTTGAAGAAATGTTGAACAAGAAGGGGATATATTTTAAGTGAATGTGCATTTATGGCTAATTCCGGTATTCAAAAGACAGTATGTTAAAGCATTAGTAAGTAAATGGATGGCTATATTATTTTGTTATTTGAAAGTTTTTTTGTTTGAGAGCTTTCAAACAGGCTTTAATTCAACTGCACTGGAGTAATTATTTTAGGAATGTTAAGAAAAATTTAGCACACTTCAAGATTTGATCTTTTAAAACTTTATTAAAAAGTAAAATGGGCTAGATGGTAGAGATATTTGTGCACAGGGGCACATTATTTTTAATAAATGTGTATTATACTAATAGTACTATATGGGAAAAGACGCTATCTTAAGTGCGAACAGTTCGAGTGTAAAAAAACACGACACTACATTCATTTATAATAATGAAAATGAATTGAAGTCGTTTGATGTAATTAGTTCAGAAATTACAACTAATGCTGAAATATTGTCCCCATTGTTTAATGTGGAAAGCTCCAGAAGTAGTTTTTTTCTAAAGAATAAGTCATTGCCTGTTGTTGCGACAATTTTGGTTTTTGCATTAGCAGGAATTCATGTGTACTCCAAAATTAATAATTTCGACTTACGTTCAATGATAGGTCAGGTTGTATTTATTAAGACTGTATATGCTGACGTTCCTGCGCCATATTCTCAATCAAGCTATGGACCTGCTTACAGTCAGAGTTCTTACGGTGGCCCAGCCTACTCTCAATCAAGCTACGCTCCAGGGTACAGTCAGAGTAGTTACGCACCAGGATACTCTCAAAGTAGTTATGTCCCAGGATATAGTCAAAGTTCTTACACTGGACCTGGATACGTTCAGTCAAGTTATGGTCCAGCCTACTCTCAATCAAGCTACGCACCAGGATACAGTCAAAGTTCTTATGCCCCTGGATATACCCAAAGTAGTTATACCCCTGGATATACCCAAAGTAGTTATACCTCATCTGGTCTAACGCTCCCATCTGGAATAGTAGTGTATGAGTGTAATAATGGAGGAAATATTGTTGTTCATACCTCAGGTACTGGAACGTATACAGATTCTAATGGTACTACACATCCATTCAATAATGTTCAAGATCTTCCACAATCTGTTAAGGATGCGTATGGAGTTCCTTCAACCCCTACATATAGCCAAAGTAGCTACAGAACATACTCGCAAAGTAGCTATGGAGGTAAAGCATACAGCCAAAGTAGTTACTACAGCCAAAGTAGTTACTACAGCCAAAGTAGTTACAGAACTACATACTCTCAAAGTAGTTATGGGGGTAAATCGTATAGCCAAAGTAGTTACTATGGTCAAGGTGGGTACTATACTCAAAGTAGTTATGCTGGCAAAGGATATAGTCAAAGTAGGTACTATTCACAAAGTAGTTACTATTCTCAAGGTGGGTATTATAGCCAAGGTGGTTACTATTCTCAAGGTGGTTACTATAGCCAAGGTGGTTACTATAGCCAAAGTAGCTATAGATCTACTTATTCACAAAGTAGCTATAGGTCATATTCACAAAGTAGTTACTCATGCTTCACTGCAGATCAATTAGTTACAACTTTAAATGGTGAGGTTGCCATTGCAAGTATTAAAGAAGGGGATACCGTTGTATCTTATGATCAAAATACAAATAGCTTTGTAACATCGGTTGTTGGTGAATTAATTGTCCATTCGCAACTTCATAATCCTGCTAATTTCGGAGATTACCCACTCCTAAAAGTTTCTATTATTGATGGGCAGCAACATAGTGTAGAAACGTTTGTGACAAGTAATCACCCATACTTTGATCCAGTTTCAAAGTCATACAAAGAAATTGGTTTGTTTGCTATTGGTGACTCTGTACTATTGCACGATGGTCTTGGAAGTATTGTTAGTTCAGAAGTTGTTATAGATGGCACAAACTCATATGAACAAGAATATGTTGATGTATACAACCTACATATGAAGCAAGGCCCTGCAAACTATCTCGTAAACGGAGTAGTGGTACACAATAAAGCACAATAATTAACTAGTATGAATCAAAATAATGAATCATTGTTATCTGAAAACAAAGTAAAACCAAAGTCAGTATTTTCTACTAAATTAGTAATCAGTTTAGCGGGTACATTGGTTTTTTTTGGAGTTGTATTCCTATACTACATTTCAACTATTCAAACACCTAGTCTTCTAGATGAAGATGCAGAAAGACAAGAGAAAGCTACCCAAGAAGCTTTAAATCGTGGAGAAAAATTAGTTGAACACTATAAAACTGAAGGAATTCCCAAAACTAATTTACAACTTAAAAACGGAAATTTTGGCCTAGAAAAAGTCGATTCATCGCTCCCTAAAGGAAAATATGTTTTTAGTGCGAAGCAAAAGCCATTTTTAAATGGTATACAAATATTCTCACTAGATGTCGCAAGTAGTACTGCGCAACCAGTTCCATACCTTGATGCTCAAGCTCCTATGTTTATGGCAGAGTTTGAAAGTATACAGAATCCAAAAAACTTTTTCACCCTTGCACAAGCAAATAAAGATGAGGAGCCCGATGGTCTGTCAATTCAGACATACGATACGACAAGCAGTAAGTTTGTAAAATACAACAATACAAAAGGTATAGCCGAAAGAAATTTTGCTTGGTCTGAGGCAGTGCAATTCTTTGCATTTAATCGTCTTCGTGTAGAGTACAACTCATATCTCGATTTCGTACCATTAGAAAATTGGGAAATAGCAATTGTCGACACAAAAAGCGATGCGCTAGTTGAATCTATTAGTGGCGCATACAAGCCAGGCTGGTCACCGAGTGGAAAAATACTTGTCTATTTACGTCCAGATGGTCTCTATTTTTACAATAGAGATTCAAAAGAAGAGCGTAAAGTTATCGAGATTGAAAATAATCAGAAAGTTAATTCCACTTCAATGATTGATGTGTCACCAGATGGTAAGTATCTTGCATGGACAACTCCAAAAAGTGGAATAATCAGCATATACAGTATTGTTTCATGGGAAGCATTTGATATTAAAGAAATCGGTAGAATCCAAACAGAAGGGGTAGAGTATTACTGGCCACAATTTTCTCCGGATGGAAAACACTACGCGGTTCAAGCCATTGATTCTTTAAAAGAGGGTGACTATGTGCGCAGTAACGCACGCATTGAGATACGACCTACTGAAAGTAGAGAGATTGTATATACCTATTCTCTAAACCAGTTTGCGTTTGAAGTAATGTTCACAGATGCGTGGGTAAAGTAGTTGACAAAAGTAGTGTTATAAGACATAATAAATACACACTGTCGATATAAAGGAGAATGACAGATGATTAAGGTTCTTCGTTACTTTGCACTTGGAGCGTGCGCATTTGTACCCCTTCAAGCAGCAGCTCAAGATGTCTTCTTGGCATTCAAGGCTCCAAAAGGATTGGAAGTCATGGTTTCGGTCAAAAAAGATGAAAAGAATAAGCTCTTCGACGCGGGGTTCACCTCGATTGTCGAAAGAAGGGACGATGGGTTCTACTACTATCAAATCCCTGCCGAGCATGTTTCCTCACTGGGGCAGATGACTGAGTGGTGTGTAAGCATCAACGCTCCGACAAAATATTTTGAAAAAGGGGGATGTTTCGCTGTTGATTCAAACGTCATCCCAGATGACGGGATCTACAGAAGTGATCTGGCGCTCAACTAACAAATCAAGATGGGGGCGGAAAACCGCCCCCTTTGTCATATCATATTTTTAGCATATAAAAACTCCTATTACGGAGTTTTTACTTGAACAAACCATTCGAATATTATTCAGCTGCCATAATTATTTTTTTAATTATCTTGTACCTTATTAGTATATCATGTTGAAACAGTTGACCCTTTGCTATCAACAGGGGAGATAATTGTGTTATATTTACTTATATTCCCTGTAGTTTTGGAAAATTATGCTTTTTCTTAAAGACGAATTAGATTTTTTTTGGATAACAAGAAGTATTTATTTTCCAGATACCCTTTTGTTTTTCTTGCAAAAAAGAAAGCTTCAAAAACTTTTGCACTATGCACGAGCTAATACTTCCTACTATAAAAAAGTCTTTGAAGGTGAGTCTCTTGAATTATCTTCTTTTGAAAAACTCCCTATTGTAACTCGGCAAAATCTTAGAGAAGATGGGTTTGACATGGTAAATCACCATTTACCAAAATGGATGTACGGACGAAGTAAAGGTGGTACTTCAGGCACAACAGGCGAGCCTGTTCGTTTTTATAATTCTGCGTATGATACTGAATTTCCTGATTTGCAGTTATCGTACATGTATTTTCATATATTTCGCTCGATTATAAAAGCAGGTCATTCAGTGTCAGAGATTCAAAACAAACTGCGAATAGCTGAAATCCGCAGACCCGACATTCTTGAACCGACCAGGATTGAAGATGCGGAAGGCAGACATTTATTTATTGACTACGCGAATTTGCGTTCAGAATCTAAAGAAATTGTTGAAAAAGTAATAAAATTGGAACCTCATATTTTTGGATGTTATGCAACTTCAACTCTAGAATTTTGTCACTATGTTGAACAGTATGGATATACTGGAAAAATTAAAATCCCATATATTATTAATAGTGGTGAGGCATTACTTGATGGTCAAGTGCAGTATATTGAACGTGTCCTAGGAGGCAAAGTCTATAATCGCTATGGTACAGCTGAGTTTGCAACAATTGGAGCTGAAGAACCAGGAAGCCAAGGACTTGTCTCGTGTGCAGAGACGTTTATAATTGAGATTGTAGATGATGAAAATAAAAGTGTACAGGTAGGACAGACAGGAAGAGTGCTTGTGACAGATTTACTTAACTATACCCAACCGTTTATTCGATATGAACTTGGAGACCTTGCAATTCTACACGAAAAAAGAGGTCCATATATTAGATTTTCGCTACACGGCAGGAATCGTTTTGTAATGTTCGGAGAAAAAATGTTAAGCCACTTTGATCTCAATAGTCTTTTTGCAGAACATGCTGAAGCTATTGTGCAATACCAGATAGTAAAGAAGAGTGAACACGAACTAGAGGTTCGAATAGTGAAAAATAATTTATATTTTGATTTTATGACTGAGGATTTGTTGTCGTGTATGAAGAAAATTTTAGGCAATACAATTAACATCCATATGGTGTTTCTTGAGTCAATACCGAGAATGGGAAGAGGTAAAACGCTAGTATATATTGATGAGTCTAATCAAACTGCAGTAACTAGTTAAAATATGAATCAGAAAATATCTTGTTGTGGGTTAATTTGTCAAAAAACTCAAGTGGAAAAGGAGACGGGCTTCCTTTCATTTATAAATATTATTTCGACCCTTGGCGTAACTATTTCTCCAGAAGAGAGTGAAAGTATTGGTACTACGTTGCGTTGGATTAAGGCCCCACTTGATCTGGTTTTAATCTTCGATAGATCACCATTTATGACTGATACTAGATATGAAGTAAGCCTCAATTGTGCCATCAATTTTATTGATCCAGAAGGCAACATAGTGATGGAAGATATGAAACTGGATGTAGTCATTCCAAAAGAAATGAATAGATATTATGCAACTTTTAATTTTCCAAGAGGTGTCGCAACATCACGACCAGGGAAACATGTATTGCAAGTCACAGCTCAAAACCAAGAAACTGGAGTTATTGAGATTTTATGTTCACAACCATTGTATATTCATATGTCAGATACAAATGGAGAGCTAGTAGAATTGCAATAGTGAGATACAGGTAATGCCACCAGGGAATCTTTAATTACATGAACGGTACCCCAATTGGCTAGTTTGTCTCGTTTCACTCACAAACTAGCTCAATTGTGTTTCGATCCCTGACGAACAGTCTCCCAGACTGTTCTGTGTTCGTTCGTTGTGCTCTCACCAGGGATCGAACTCTACGAGTTCAGTACAGGTTGTCACCATTTCTTTTCGTTACCTCAAGAAATAGTTGGCAACCTCTTCGATCCTTGCGACGGTTTTTTCATCAAAATCCTGCAACTGGTGAGAACCCAAAAATAAAAAGTCCACGAAGGGACTTTTTATTTTTGTGCTCTCACCAGGGATCGAACCTGGATCGTCAATTCCGCAAACTGACATTCTATCCATTAAACTATGAGAGCGAGTATTAAATTACTAAAGTCCCCTTATGTACCTTTAGTGGCAACAGCATAGCTTAAAAGCCGAAAAATTCAAGGAGTTTGTGGGCGAGGGGTTCTTCGATATGTTCAGTATAAGTACACATGCTTGCTATAAAGTGTATAATCTAATATAATCTCATATATCATCCATAGTAGATTAAATATTATGAATCGCTTCGATAAACGAGTTAAAAATATACCACAAAATCTTTGGGTACTTGTGAGTCAGATCGATGAACTCAAGGGTCGATTTGTAGGAGGAGCATTACTTAATCCACAGATATTAGGACGACTGAAGAAATCAGTCCTTGTCACCTCTACGGGTGCGTCTACTCGTATTGAGGGAGCGAAACTGACTGATGAAGATGTTGAAAAACTGATGCGTGGACTCTCCATGCAAAAGTTTAAAGATAGAGATAAACAGGAGGTGCAGGGGTACTACGAACTTCTTGAAAATGTATTTACTGCGTATACAAAAATTTCTTTTTCTGAAAGTAGTATCCAACATCTTCACCGAGAGCTTCTCAAGTATGTAGACAAAGATAGCCTCCACCGAGGTAGCTATAAAAAAGTTGAGAATCAAGTAGAAATACTGGACGATACAGGTGCGTCAGTTGCAGTCGTATTTGCCACAACGCCAGCATGGCTTACAGGAAAAGAAATGCAGGAATTAATAGAGTGGACACAAAAAGCAATTACACAGAAGAAAATCCATACACTCATAGTAATTGCTAATTTTATTGTCGAATTTCTTAAGATTCACCCCTTCCAAGATGGAAATGGCAGAATGAGTCGCATACTTACAAATTTGCTCATGCTCCAGCTTGGATATGATTATGTACCGTACGTTTCACACGAAAAATTGATTGAAGATAACAAGGCAGAGTATTATGTTGTACTTCGTAAGAGTCAGAAAACATTCGGCACAGAGTCTGAAGATGTATCTCCATGGCTTGAATTTTTTTTATATGTTTCATTGACTCAGGCAAAAGAAGCGCTTGCGCTCATATCAAAAGAAAGTATTGAAAAGCTCCTCTCACCGAAGCAGTTGCTCGTGTGGCAGTATCTGTTGACTACGGAAGAAGCAACGCCAGGTCTGATTGCAAAAGTAACTGGTGTCGCCCGTCCAACTGTATCTCAGGCAATAGACACACTGCTTCGACTCAAAAAGATAGAGCGTATTGGACAAGGTAGGACGACTCGATATAGGAGAATATAATTGAGTGGTTTATGAGCATGACTCCAGAACAGATTGGTTTGTACAAATCGCTTTTCAGAGGTCGTGATGACGTATATGCACGGAGATGGGAAAAAGATACAAAAAGCGGATGGTCGCCTGCGTATGCTTTCGACTGGGACGAATTTAATGCACACAGAGCTCACGGAGGTACCATTAAGGACTTTAAGAACAAGACACTCATGCCATTTACTCATGGAGTGATAGAAGGACATCTTACAGGCAAAGAAACAATTGGGATATATCCGATACTTCCAGATAACACATCCTATTTCATAGTCGCTGATTTTGATGAGACTTCATGGAAAGATGACGCAAGAAATCTGGTAGATACGTGCTCCGAGAATGGTCTGTTGGCGTATACAGAAATCTCACGGGGAGGTAATGGTGTACACGTATGGGTATTTTTTGCCGGGGCATACCCTTGCTGGAAATCTCGGGAAATTATGCTTACCTTAATAGCAAGAATATCACCGCATTCAGAATTTCAGAAAGAAGATAGTTTTGATCGTTTATTTCCAAATCAGGACACCGTTTCAGATGGTGGGTTTGGTAATCTGATTGGTGCTCCGCTACAAGGTCAAAGAGTAATGGAAAAATGCACGGTGTTTTACGATACAAAAGCCGACGATATTTACCCAGATCAATGGAAGTTTTTAAGAAATGTTCATAGACACTCAGTTTCTGATCTTGATAGCGCATATGAAAAAATATGTTTAGGCGCTACGATACAGGGTGGGGCTAGTCCTGTGTCGGGCATTCATATTTCTGTTGGCGGGAACATTATCCTAAACAGAAATGAACTCTCAAAACCCGTCATAAACTTTATTAAGGAAAATTTGAACATTTTTAACAAAGAATATGGGATGAAAAAGCGTTTAGGGAAATCGACCTTCAGCACCGAGAGATATTTCCACCTCATTGAGGAAGTAAGCGACAAGGTTATTCTGCCTCGAGGATTTTTGTCACAGTTCGCTGAATTTCTAGATGAAAATAATATCTCTTATACGTTCACACAAACAAAACGTGAGTTTGACGATGTTTCTTTTTCAAACTTGATTGAGTTGAAAGCGGAGCAGGAAATTGTAGTCACCCAAGTGCTTAAAAAGCCAAATGGTATTCTCGTCGCTCCACCGGGGAGCGGTAAAACGATAATGGCTCTTGAAATTATTACTCGACTTACATTACCTTCAATTATTCTTGTTCATCGCAATCAACTTCTTCATCAGTGGGTTGAACGAATTGAGCAATTTCTTGGAATCCCGAAAGCTCATATCGGAGTCATTTCGGGGACGAAAAAGAAACTGGGTAAACAAATTACGGTTGCGTCACTACAGAGTCTTGCTCGATATAAGAATTTTGATGAAATCAGAAATGTGTTTGGGGTTATGGTCATCGACGAATGCCACCATATTCCTGCAAAAACATATCGTGAGACAATTCGTTCATTTAACAGTAGATACTGTTACGGACTTACTGCCACTCACGAGCGAAAGTTTGACCAACAGCTCATTGCTGAACTTTGCATAGGACCAGTACTGGCAGAAATGAAGTCATCGCAGGGAGCGGAATCAGGAACGTTTAACATTATGATTATTCCCTCTCTTTTGGAACTGCCCTTTCGATATAAAAACGATCATTATGAAATTCTAGCGAAGACAATATCATTCGACACAGCACGGAATAGGGTTATTATTGACGCAGTGCTTGACCACCTAAGACAAAACCGAAAGATATTATTGCTAACGGAGCGAAGGGAACATATAGAAATACTGGCACTGCATCTGCGTGAGGTGGCTGAAATTATAACTTTATCTGGTGACGATTCTGCCAGACAGCGGAAATTGAAATATGACCAGATAACGGCGGGTAATTTTAAAGTCCTCATTGCAACGGGACCTCTCTTCGGAGAGGGTCTAGATGTCAAAGGATTTGATGTACTGGTTCTCGCTTTTCCAATTTCATTTGAAGGAAAACTCAAGCAATATATCGGAAGGTTGCGAGGCAATGGAGTGAAATATATCGTTGATATCCATGATTCACAGATTGCATTTCTGGAAAGGCACTACAAAAAGAGGCAGCGACTATATGAAAAAGAGTTCGGTCTCAATGCTTCTTCGTAAGAAACTCAATGTCTTCATCTGAAGGGTCAGGGACGCCTCGATTTCTGTCCCACGAAATAGCTAAGGCAATTGCATGAACGCAAGGATTACTCGATTCTGCATACAAGGTCTTTGTACAGGAACATTTCCACGAAGGTATTCCTTTCTTGAAACCGAGCCATATGTCAAAGCTTTCAATTTTTCCAACACAAGAAGCTGTACCCCGCTTCGTAGCCTGTGGAAGGTCTTCGTTAACTAGCCTAAAAGCGCTCTCACAGGTCATTCGGTCTGACTCATAAATAATCAGATGTGAAAAAGAAAATGCCATATAGTTATATTATAGATATTCCATTATAAGTTATGTTTCAAATATTGACTTTTTGTGGTGATAGAATATACTGAATGAACAAATGGCTTCGGCCCGACTCTGTCGCAAGGCAGAGGAACAAGAAAAACTCAAGGCAACAATGCCTTGAGTTTTTCTATAACACTTTTGAAATTAGTTTCATCTATGTCTCCAATTTTTCTACTAAGTCGATGGGCATCAATCAGTTTAATTTGAGACAGGATTGCAACACTTGTTGTCGTGGTATTAAACTGAAAAGCAAAATAATACTTTCCACGCCGACTTGTCTTTGAAAGCGGAATTGCCCAGCAGATTTCATTATTAAACTTTTTAAGTATTAACACAGGTCTCTGGAAATCGTCACCTCGGCCGTCTTGCTCAAATCCGATGTTTGCACCAAGAAAACAAAACCAAATTTCACGCTCATGAAAGAAAGGTGTTTTGTGGGTATTATTAACTAAAGATTTCTTAGTATTCCACTTATTAAAATCCTTCTCCATACTTGATAGCTTAAAAGCCGAAAAATTCAAGGAGTTTGTGGGCGAAGGGTTCCTCAATGTGTTCTTCAGGGAGACGTTGCGCAATAAGGTCCTCAATTTCTTCCATGGTATCTAACGGAAGGGGAAGTACCAGTAACGGCATGAATAGTTTTGTTGATTTTACCAACAACTGAGGTCCTGAGACTGCTTCTTCGTCTATACAAAAACATTCTAACGTAGTGTAGGGGTACATTCGATCTTCGATCTGTAGTCCACGTTGCGTAACTGCATAGGAAACAATTTTAGGATCACGGGTTGCGAGTATCGCAACCACGAGTCCTCCAATAAAGGTTAAGATACCAAAAAGGGGATTACCAAGGAGAATTGACGCCATGGATATTGAAAGGGTCATAATACCCAAAATCCAAAACCAATCACTCTCTTTTGGAGCATGCTGGTGTTCATACGCCTCCCATAAAATTGCACGTACCTGTTCTGCCATAGGAAAATTATATCATGGGGGCAAGCTATTGGTGAGTACGGGAATAGACAAGTGGTGGTAGAGCATACTACTATAGTAGGTATATGCTTAAAAAAATTCGTGAATCACACAAAGCACGGCTTTGGATTATTGGAGGCCTTATTGTACTCTGTGGAATCTTATTCTTTTTTATCAAGGGAACTACTGCAAAAGTAATCTTGGGTGTTGTTATTGCCCTCCTTGTTGGTGCATTTGGTATGGAGGCAACACAAAATGATTATGATGTACAAAAACTTATAGAAACAAAGTCGTTTGCAGAATCGAAGATTGAACGTGACGCAGCTACTGGCAATATCATTAATATTGATAACTTCTGTAATGCAGAAAAGATGGACTACAACTGTACAGATTTTAAAACACAACCAGAAGCAATGTCTGTATATAAACGTTGCGGAGAGCTTGGTAAAAACATGGATGTATTTCGGCTTGACGGAGATAAAGACGGCTTAGTGTGTGAATCCTTACCACAAGGCACTCGATAGTAATTTTAAAAAATACGTAAACTAAAAATACCACCAAGAGGTGGTTTTTTTAGAAATTGAGTACAAACAATTTGTACAAAATATGTTTGCGGGCCGTCTCGGGCTAGAACCGTGGACGGTTAAGCAGGGCTTGGCGGATTCGCTACTTCTTAGCGATGTCAATTCGAAGCGTCTCGTGCGCCTTAATCAAAATGAACATGTGAAAGCAAAACGATAAATGCTCCGAGGAGGAGAAGTATTCCAATCAATCTTTTGAATCTTTTCGGCCCCTCTCTTCGCTCATATTCTTGATACCTGCGCTCCTTTTCCGCCCAATATTTCGTACCACAATCCCAACATAGGGTTTTTTGAATATCAATCTTGGCATACAAAGAGTTGTAAACACTGTCGTCATAATAGTCAGTATCTGCAGGTATGTTTTTCCTACAGGCGTCACAATTCAGGTCGTAAGTAGTGGTTGCTTTTGTATACATAGATTTACTTTATATAAAAAGTGACAAAAGTGACACTTCTACATTAAACGTTCAAAACAGAAAAGCGTCCAGTGCCGAAACCTAG
The DNA here is from genome assembly GCA_043719295.1 of bacterium. Taxonomy (GTDB): domain Bacteria; phylum Patescibacteriota; class Minisyncoccia; order Phycocordibacterales; family UBA918; genus OLB19. Next base: position 109,235 of record JAYSUD010000012.1, on the reverse strand, counting down.
TCCTGCCATTTCTCGAAACATTTTTACAAAATAGAATTTTCCACATAGTGAAAGTGTCGAATCGTCAGCAAGTACACGCGGGTCTGATATGACAAGGCAAATTTTGATATCATCTTTAAGTCCGAGCTGCACAAAGTCGTCTTCAGATATTTTTGTATTCTGAGAAGAAGTCGCTGTCGTCGCCATAATAAGACGGTAGTATTCACGCAAGAAGGCCTCTTTGTTGTTGCTCAAATTAAATTTTTGGGCACACATGGCAACTTGGGCACTGGCTATTCGCATATCGCCGTTGCAGGATTTCTTAACATGAATCAACTTCGGATCGGCAGCTTCCAAATGAATCAAGTCAGCATATTCAATATAACGATCCATTTGACCAGTTGCCGCTGTTTGCTTAATGACTTTATGGGTAACCATCACTGCAGCATTCGTCAGATAATCGTAGTTGTATACGTTTTCATCTCCTCCCGTCCAAGCTGATAGATAGGCGGGAGCGGGACTAACTTTGGCGGGAGTTGTAACAAGACTCGTGAACTCAGCATTGATGATGTCGTTGAAATTTTGACGCATTTCATACCACGCATTTTCAAATCGTAAGTAACTTTTTCCCTTACTTTCAAGCACCCCATTTAGTGAAGGAAAAGATTCCACCGCTTCATAGGTACTGTCATCATAGTGTTTCCAATAAATCTTATAGCTACGCATTGCATCGCTTAGGTCTTTGGTATTTCTATATAAGCGCCGTCTCCCTCCTATGTTAAGAAGCACCTCAATATATTGGCTTAGTTTGGGCAGCTCAGGATAAGTAGCGCTTGCTCCTATATGACTTTGACGTTCTGCAATACCAAAAATTGACCCATCTATTTCTTCGCCAGGAATTGCTTTTGGTGCAAAATAATAATTATCGAGAACGTCGAGGTTGTTTTGGTTATCAAATATCTCTTTTAACAAAGCTTCGTTTAAATGTTTAACTTGTGCGTTAGCGGAGTTAACAGATCCAATCGGAATTAGTTTATTGTGACCACTTGTCTTACGTTCAGCAAACACCAACTCTATTGCCACGATTAGATCAAACACCTTCGTGACCGCTATTGATTTACGCAACAGAAAGTAATTTCCTCCTTGAAAAAAAGAGCCGTAGTCCTTGTTGGGGTGAAACTCAGAGAAATATTTTTTCACTACTGCTGAATCGATTTGTGACTTTAGATTTCGGAAAAATGTCTCAAAAGAGTCCTGACTGAAGGCGTCGGTTAAATCATAGAATGTGCGTTGCTCGGTCTTTACAATACCGGTCATTCCACTTTTACTGGCTCCACTGATTCCTCGTGCTTGAGTTGAGTCAATAAGATAATCAACTACATCTAAACCAAAGAAATTTTCCACATAGTGACTTATTGCAAAGTTACCTTGTCCTCCGGTAAGTGCGTACAAATTATTTCCTCGAGCAATGAAAGCGATAAACGAGGACATTGTATTTTTCTCACGAAGCATTGATTCTGAATCTTTCAGAGCATCGGTCCATGCAGACACCCACCCTGGACTACCTTCTTTTAATGCGTGATATACCTCAAGTGTAAAACCTGTGGGTATTTTTATATCATCATCCAGTGCCTGTTCAACGAATTTTCTTTTCCCTGTAACGCCGGTATTTGCTTTCTTGATAATCTCATGAGGAATAACAGACACTGCTGTGCCAGTAAACAAAGTTCTATCGATTTTATAAAGTTTAAGTTGAGTCTTTTTTGCCGCCATATTCTTATATTCGAGTATACCGGCATGGACCTGAATGTCTAATTGTTGCGCTTAGGGAGCTTATTTTCCATTAGTTTTGCTAGTTCGTCCTCATCTTCATAAACTCTTATTCTGCCCGAAAGGATACCCAGTCTATAGCTGATACCGTCACTCATGAGTCGCCAGTTGGTTTCTTCCAGAGCTTTCTGGATAAGTTTCTTGAGTCCTTTTTCGCTGTCATATTGCTTGTTGTCGGTTGGATCCTCCACGGTTAATTCAACGGAAACAATACGAGCAAGGTCTGGCTCTTTGAATTTAAGACTGCGGTAGGTGGTCTTTCTAATTACTTCTTCAAGCCTGTCTTTCACTGAGGGTATGGAGAGTTTGGTCAGAGCAGATACCTTGTCATAGACTTCTTTCTTAGCTTCTCGCTCTTTATGCTTCTCTAACATTTCAAAAACTTCCTTTGCGTTTGCCATCCAGTTCACATAGTCTTGCCCCTTCATTGGATCACAGAATCGGTCTCGGTCGGCAACATAGTTGGGATCAGGTTTCTCCTCTTTAGGCTCTGAGTGTAGGTCCATCTCGTCTTTTTCAATGTGACCGCAACTAGGACAAGTGTCAGTCCATATAATCTTGATCTCGGTTTTCTCAGTCTCGTGCGTAGTTGGAGTTTTGCACTTTACACATAGGCGAGGCGGAGAGATCCACTCTTCGCCATTATCATAAAATGCCCGACGAGGCAGACATCCGTTTTTGCAGTCGCACATAAACAACACTCGACAGGTGTCTTTGTCATAGTCCCAATCCAAATTCTTGAAGGTCTCAATAACTGGTTGCCGACAACTAAGGCACGAAACATTCGGGGCTACTGCCGTGTCATAACATGCGTCCATCTTGCGGTCACGCTCCATCCATTCGTTAATGGTTTTGTCTATGTTTTTGTATCGCTCTCCTTGATAACACCAAATGTGTATGTTATTTACATAATCCGCAAAGCCATGATAGTTAATCTCTTCTTTCGGGGGATCTTTTTCGGCAATACGTTTGATATCTTCGGCAGTAGTAGACGCTTCAATACGCCTACATTCCTCCACAGTGTGGCGGTCAAAACGGTCTATATAGTCCTGTCGTTCTTTCAGATGCCTCATAGCTAAATGCTATACCTTTTCTCAGATTTGAAAAGATTCTGACTTTATACACACTCGACCATCTTGTACATTCCTACGAAGACTATATATTTCAAATAGGAGCTAACAAGATACACGCACCTGCGGTAACAGGTGCGTGAAATGACAAAATTATTAAGTCATTTTGTGTGTATCATGAAAAAACTATCTTGGACTACGGTCCAGAAACGAATCGACGATCTTACTCCTCAAGACGTTAATCCTCGCTCAATTACCGACAAACAAATGTCGGACTTGAAGCGAAGCTTGAAGAAATACAATTTAGTAGAGATACCAGCTATAGATGCTAACGGCTCTATTCTCGCGGGTCACCAGCGAATCAAAGCGCTTCAGCTCCTTGGTCGTGGTGAAGAAATTATTGATGTTCGAGTACCCAATCGTAAGCTGACCAAAGAAGAATCAGACGAGTACTTAATTGCCTCTAACAAGCTTGGTGGCGATTGGGATTTCGATCTACTCAAAGGATTCGATATGGGTGCACTTGAGTTCGCAGGTTTCGACAATATCGAATTGTCAGATATCTACGATAAAGAGACGGAAGTCGCCGACGATAATTTTGACGAACAAAAGGAATTAAAAAAGATTGTAGAACCGAGAACGAAACTCGGTGATCTCATCACGCTTGGCAAGCACCGAGTCATCTGTGGCGATTCCACAAAGCCCGAAACACTACAGCGACTACTCGGCAAGGAGAGAGCAACGATGATTTACTCCGACCCCGTCTATAACATCGACATCGACTACAACGGAGGTATCGGAGGTAAACAGGATTATGGGGGCAACGTAAAAGATAAGCGCACCTTTGAGGAGTATCAAAAGTTCCTGAAAGATAGTATGGAATCGGCTTTGGCGGTATCGACTAAAGACACACATGTCTTCTACTGGTCCGACCAAGTATTTATTGGTGTGGTACAGGAAATATACAGACAACTTGGAATCAGTAATAGGCGGGTATGCTTGTGGTTAAAGAATAATCATAATCCCGTACCCGGAGTAGCCTTCAATAAGGTCTACGAGCCAGTAGTGTATGGAACTCGTGGTAAACCACATTTGGCAGAACCAATTACTAATTTGAACGAAGTCTTAAATAAAGAACTCACTACTGGTAACAATCTCCTTAGTGAAGTTGATAATTTTATTGATGTTTGGACAGCCAAACGCATGGCGGCAAAGGACTACAAGCACGCTACTTCTAAACCGCCATGTCTGCACGAAAAAGCCATTAAACGTTGCACTAAAGTGAACGACATCATTCTTGATAGCTTCCTTGGCTCAGGGAGCACCTTAATCGCAGGAAACGCTCTTGGTCGAAGAGTGTATGGTTGTGAACTTGAACCAGCCTTCTGTGACCTGATTATCAATCGTTATGAGAAGCTGACTGGTCTCAAAGCTAAGGTACAGTCACATGAAGAAAACTAAAGTCTTATGGAGTAACATTTTAGAAGAACTCGAACGAACTCCGATTATTCAAGTTGTTTGTGAAAAATTAGGAATTTCTCGGCAAACATTCTATCGATGGATGAATGAAAGCGAAGAGAATTTTAATGACGTGAAAAAAGCTCTCAGTGCTGGAGTGAATCTAGTTAATGATGTAGCAGAGAGTAATATCCTCAATGCTATAAAAAATAAGGATCTCGCTTCTACCAAGTACTGGCTCAGTCATAGACACGAATCATACAAAAAGCCGTTTACGCATCGTGATGCCACAGGCGATATTTTTGAAATGAAGCGTATCGAAGACTACTATCGAAACCGAAAGAATATAGAGAAAGCGCTCAGTGCTATTACGAGAGAGGAAGCTGAGGCCAATACCATAAAAGCGCTTGCTTTTATGGAGAAATGGACAAAGCAGAAAGATAATTCTGGAACTACTTTATCTTCTCGCCGTCAAAGTAAAACTCGTCAATGATCCAGTTCGCACCTGTCCCGGTCTCTTCAAGTGAGTCTCCTCCGATGTAGTGAGCTTTTGCTGACCACGAACTTCTAACGTTCGCTCCGTAACTATTCTCACTATCTACCCACGAATTGATTGAATAGATACTGTCCTCCTCTGTAATTGTTGGTGAAGTATTAAATTTTGCAGTAGATGGAGCTTTAAGCATCATCTCTACATTCATCTTGGCGAGTGAGGCAAAATCGTTTTTCTTTTGAAATGCTATTTCTTCAGCTGTTCTTTCAACTGGAACATTTGCTGTTGGGCTTGCTGTGAGCGCACTCATAAATATTGGTACAAAGATGACAGCGAGAATGATTAATCCGATCTGATGCTTTTTCACCCAACTTCGTGTATCTGACTGGCAGTACGGACACTTCGTCGCTTTCGTATCAACATCTTTTCGACAAGCAGGACATTTTTTGCTTGTTTCAACAGTCTCCTTTACGGGAGACGGTATAGTTTGGTTCATATTTTTGCGTAGGATTTTTTCTAGTAATTCTTCTGTAACACAAATGGCCACACAAGACCGACGACAACTCCTTTCGGAATTATCCCGCTCCCTTTCGAGAGCGAACCTACGCAAATAAGTGCCGGCTTATGTGGCCGTTTCTATTTGCGTAGGATTTTCTTTAACCATGCCAGAAATTACTCTCTGGTTTAGGTGTTGTAACGAACATAGTAACAGTTTTCGCTACCGTTTTCACCCTATCGCATATTAGCTGTTTTGCTAAGGCTTAAAGGCGAGTATGTGATGTTTTTCTAGTTCTGCATAGCTTTGCACCACATATTGTTCTGTCATTAATTAATGATGGAAATGCAAGTGATGAACAACTTTGGGGTAAAAACCGAAGTGCCAAAAGTGCCAGTTAAATATCTACTCTACGCACGTAAAAGTACGGAGTCTGATGAGAAGCAAGCGCTCTCAATTGATTCACAAGTTAAAGAGATGCTCGCTATCGCCGAACGTGAAGGTCTTGAAATTGTTGAGATTAGGCGCGAGTCACATTCTGCAAAAGATTCAGGGCAACGTCCGGTTTTTAAAGAAATACTTGAAGACATTAGACGTGAGCGTTTCAACGGCATCATCGTTTGGCATCCTGATCGCCTCAGTCGTAACGCTGGCGACTTAGGGTCACTTGTCGATCTCATGGATCAACACTTACTCCATGAGATACGAACGTATGGACAGACATTCACTAATACACCAAGCGAAAAGTTTTTGCTTATGATCCTCTGTTCTCAGGCAAAGCTCGAGAACGACAACAAAAGTATCAATGTGAAACGAGGTTTAAAAACTAGGGTTGAAATGGGACTATGGCCCGCACCAGCACCGACTGGGTATTTAAAAGAGAAACGAATGGATCGAAAGTGCGAGACGCTTATCGATCCTGAAAGAGGACATGTTGTAAAGCAGATGTTTGAAAAAGTAGCCTACGAAAAATGGAGTGGGAGGAAGCTGTATCACTGGCTTAAATTTGATCTTAATTTCAAAGCATTACCGAGCAAGAAGCCACTTAGTCTAGGCAACATTTACCGCCTGCTTGAAAATCACTTCTACTACGGCGTCTTTGAATACCCCAGAGATAGCGGTAATTGGTATCAAGGTAAACATAAGCCACTTATAACAAAAGAATTGTACGACCTTGTTCAAGTACAACTTAAGGGTAATGAACTAAAGACACGACAGGATAAAGAGTTTGCGTTTACTAAACTCATGACCTGCGGACTCTGTGGTTCAGGCATCAGCGCTGACGCAAAGTATAAAAAGCATAAGAACGGCACAATCAAGACCCATGTCTATTACGGATGTACTAAGGCAAGAGATCCGCACTGTCTATGCGGGTATATCAATGAAGATGATTTAATAATACAACTACAAAATCTGATTGATGTTGTTAACCTCAACGAAACAAGCATCAAAAAGAAGGTCGAGGCTGAGGTAGTCAGATATAAGAAATTCCACAGATCTCTGTTAGGCGAGGGGTCTGATATGGCTGTCAGCGATATTGATGTTAAGGACTACGTTAAATTTCTCCTCAAAAATGGCACTTTGGAAGAGAAGCGAGAGATTATTTCTTGTTTTGATTCCCCAATTCTACTTAAAAGTAAGCGCGTATCACTTTCTTAAATCGGGAACTTGTTCATAAGTAGAAAACCTTTTTGTATTAGCTTGGTATAATTATGCTAAGCAAAACTTTTACATGAACGACAAAATGGATTCGAAAATTGGAGCAAATATAAAAAAACTCTTAAAAAAGAATGGTCTCTCTAAAAGCGATCTCGTGAGAGAAACAGGACTCGACTATCACACGATAGCCAAAATTGAACGGGGGGTTACCCCCGACCCACGAGTCCACACGCTTACCAAAATTGCAGTAGCCTTAGGTACTACTGTTGATGAACTAATGAACTAATTATGAATATGAAAAACGACATAATGCAGTACGAGTCAAAAGTTTGGTCTACAGCCGACTCACTCATTGGTGCGGGCATCAAACAAAGTGACTTTCCAAAGTTCATGATGCCATTTTTTGCACTCATGATGGTTGAAAGCCGTTTGGTGAGAATGGCGGAACGTCTAAAAAAGGAGTTGGGAGAAAATGCTGATACGAAAGATTTTCTTGAAGCTGCAAAAGATGAAGGGCAAGGATACAATAGTCAGCTATTTAAAAATAATAAGACTCTTAAGGATGTTTGTTTAAATGATAAAGGTTTTGAGATTGACTTTGACGCATATTTAAAAGCTTTCGATAGTGAAACCAGAGATTTGCTCGGTATAGATAAAGGAAATGATGAAGATAAGTATTTGAATATTTCAGGAATTATAGGTCAGCTTAGAAAGAAGAAAATCCTGTTCTCTTTTGTTAAGAAATGGTCTGAAATTGACCTAAAGCCTTTTAATAACAGTGAGATCACAACTCTTGAAGAACACATTAAGCGAAAGTGGGCTGATATTTCCGCTGAAACTGCGGGTGAGCAATACACTCCTGATGACGTTATTTCACTAATTTCGGAAATTGTTGCTTCAAAGGTCGAAAAGAAAGATGTTAACGATCGTTTTATTACAATTTATGACTCTACCTGTGGTGGAGGCAATATGCTTTTTGGTGTTGAAGACAGATTGAAAAAGAGTATCCAAAGACCAACGGCTACTTATGGACAGGACTGGAATGACGAGTTGTACGCGTTGGCAAAAATTGAAAGTAGATTTCGCCCGGATTCCCATATTGAATATGGAAACACCCTCACAGGTACACAGTTTTACGACAAGACATTTGATGTTATTGTCGCAAACCCTCCGTACGGAATTCCTTGGGGCGACTTTAAAAGTGATATTGAAAACGATAAGACGGGTCGATACACTCACCTACCTTCTATTTCAGACGGGCAGATGCTATTCATGCAACACCTTGTATCAAAAATGGCGATAAACGGAATTGCAATCGAAGTGCATAATGGTTCTTCTTTATTTAGCGGCGATGCTGGAAGTGGTGAAAGTAATATTCGCAAAGAGCTGTTTGAGAGTGATATTGTCGAAGCAATTATTCAGTTACCGACAGACGAGTTTTTTAACACCAATATTTATACCTATCTCTGGGTCCTAAATAAAAACAAATCTCCAAAATTAAAGAATAAGGTCATGTTACTCGACGCAAGTGATATGTACACATTACTCAAAAAGAATAAGGGCAAAAAAAGGAAAGAAATTGATGAAACAAATCGCCTAAAGATTGTAAGTTCACTTAATGCGTTAAAAGAGAACGAGTATACAAAAATCTTCAATAAAGAATATTTCTATTATAATAAGCAAAGTTTAATTCTCACAAATCTTGATGAGAGTGGCAAGAGTTTCGAATCGGTCTTACCGTTTAAGGTTGATAAGGGGGGTGAAGACAAACGAGAAAAATCAATAAAGTTAAAGCCTAGCAAAATTGCGCAAGGTGATATTTCATTTAATGAGTTCGAAATTACTACCTTTGACAAAGAAAAATATACTAATCTCCAAGACTTTTTTGAGAACTCGCTCAAGTCATCAATTTCCGAACTAGATTATCGAGAGGGTGATCTCATTGTAAATACTGACGAGGCAAAATACTATTTCGACCCTAAAAAGGAAACTCTTGTAAAAGAAGCAGGAACTAAAAGTGAAGCACTTGGTTGTGGTCAGATAGTTATCAAAGCATCTTTTAAAAAATCAACAAAAAAAGATTCTGAAAAAATTATTATTTCATGTGAACTTACACCGGATTATCAAAAAGATTACGAAGTTGTTGCATATAGCTCAAACCCAAAACAAAACCAGAAGAATGTCATCGATTTTATGGAGAAGTTTGTCACCAAACCATATACTCTCTCGGAATCTGTTGTGGGCGTAGAGGTGAGTTTTAACAAAGTTTTTTATAAACCTGAACATTTAAGGTCATTGAATGAGATTACAAAAGAGTTACATAATTTAAATACCCAGCTACAAGGACTTGAATTAGATCTTGAAATTTAGTTATGAAACTCAAAGTTAACAAAATCTCTAGAACTGAATCCAAGCGAGTATTGAAAGGTCCTTATTCTATTTGGACAACAAAAAGACTCAAGGATTTAGGATTTCTCCAGAATGGAGTCAGTAGTGATGCGGAATATTTTGGTTCAGGTTTCCCGTTTGTAAGCTACGGTAATGTATACAACAACAAATTGGAAGTTAAAGACGTTAAAACTTTTGCTAAATCAACAAAACAAGATCAGAAATTATATTCTGTCAAAGAAGGTGACGTTTTCTTTACAAGAACGTCAGAGACGATTTCAGAAATAGGAATATCTGCAACCTGTCAGAAGACAATTCCCACAGCAGTTTTTTCAGGATTCGTAATTAGATTTAGACAAAAAGGTTGCTATCTTTATAGTGGTTTTTCAAAGTACTATTTCAATGCAGCTAGTCACAGAAATTTTTTCGGAAGAGAAATGAATATTGTTACAAGGACTTCTCTGAGCCAGGGGATTCTTAGTAATTTACCAGTTTTAATTCCTGAACTTCAAGAGCAAGTAGCAATTGAAGGTTATCTCGATGCTAAAGTCATAAAAATTAATAATAAAATACAACTACTCAAGGATAAGAAGGAAAAGTTAAAAGAGTATAAACAAGCGCTTATTTGTGAGACAGTGACTAAGGGTTTATTGAGCACCTCAAAATTACAAAGTAGTGGTATAGATTTTATCGGAAACGTACCCAGTGAGTGGGAAATACTTCGCGGAAAAGATGTTTTTAGTTATTTAAAAAAAATTAATAAAGGTTTCCGTAGTAAAAATGTGCTTTCACTTACTTATGGAGGTGTTATTAATAAAGATTTTGACACTACAGCAGGTTTAAATCCGCAAAGCTACGAAACTTATCAAGTTGTTGAGAAGGACAACCTTATGTTTAAACTTATTGACTTAGAAAACATTAAGACAAGTAGAGTTGGTATTGTGCACGAAAATGGAATTATGAGTTCTGCTTATATTCGTCTTAAGGCAAATCCAGGCATTTCAAGTAAATACTATTACTATCTATACTATTACTACTATAAAATTAATTTATTTAATTATCTTGGGGGTGGTGTCCGTTCCACTTTAAATTATTCAAGCTTACTTGAAATTCCCGTTATTAAACCGAGCTTTGAAGAACAACAAGCAATCGTTAAATATCTTGATGCCAATTTATATAAAGTCGATTCGGTGATAGAAAATATTGAGGCCACAATTTCATTGCTATCTGAATACCAGAAGACACTCATTAACGAAGTTGTTATTGGCAAGTTACGAATTACATAAATTTTATGAATGAACAACAATTACAGGAAAAATTTCTCATACCGTTCTTTACCGATGTTGTAAATGGGCTTGGCTATAAGGAAGTTAAAGCGAATACAGTGACAAGCAATCTCATCATTGAAGAGGATTTGATTTCATTTTTGAGCTCAACTGAACTCAATGAAAAGAACTATGAAAAGCTACTTAAAAAATACAAGAACGATAGCGCCAAGCTAAAGAAAGCCCTGGTTGACTTTATAATCGAAAGAGCAAAAAATTACAGAAACATGGCACTTTTTATTAATGATAATAAAAGTGTCACTTTTGAAGGACTTCGTTTCCATCTTTTTTATACAAGTGGTTCTGAGATGTTCGGGGACTCTCTTTTTGAACAGAACGTTTTTTCAGTGGTACAAGAATTACCTTATTTTTTTGAGCATCACAACAAACGAGTTTTTTCGTTCAGGCCCGATATCTGCGTGTTTGTAAATGGTATTTTTTTTGGATACAGCGAATTAAAATCGAACTATAATAATCAAAATGCACGAAAAAATGGTCGAGGTAAGGTAGTAAAAGACTACAAGGAAGCAGTATTGGAATATCTGAAGATAGCCGATGGGAATGATATAAGCCAGACTATTCGAAAAGATTTCCTTAAAGTTTTTGAGAAAGCCGTTCACATTACAACTACTGATGTCGAGGATACCTATATTATAAGAAACTTAACAAATAATTTTGATGAAATTAAAAGTATTTCATCGGAAGGAAAAGGAAATTTTGATGCCTATGAAATAGCCACTGTAAAAAGTTTCTATCCATATCCGGTTCATAGAGACAGTCTAAAAAAGGCCGATAAGATGAAAGAAATTTTTACGGCTCTATACTCAAAAAAGATGATTGAGAAGGAGATTCTGTACTACAACTACATCGAGCGAGAAGCTATTAGAACAAGTGCAGGGAAGTCACTCAAAAACGTTAAGGGTGTTTTGGTTAGTCCACGACCAAAGCAAAAATACGGAACAGATAAAATCATGGCAAAAATTGATGAGTTTCTGGTTCACGAGGGTGACGATGACTATTTCCTGAATAAACTGGAAGCTGAACTTTCTGGAGTGAGCGAAGACGTAAAAAGAAAACTGATAGAAAAAAGGATGGCATACCAGAACAATAGAACTGTGTATTCTTTGCTTTTACAGTACGCGGCTGGGTTCGGTAAAAGTAACATCATTGGGTGGTCCGCGCTTCAACTAAAAGACCTGAAGAAAGACGGTTCTTATGTCTACGACAAGGTCATGTTAGTCGTTGATCGTGTTCAACTTAGAGACCAGCTTGATACCAAGATGTTTAATATGAACATAGAGAATAAAATGTTCATTGAGGCATACAATAAAAAGACTTTTTTGGAAGCACTAAAATCTGATACCAGAATAGTTATTGTTAACCTCCAAAAATTTACAGATATCAAAGAAATTCTTGATACTTCAGCGATCAAAAAATTATCTAAATTACGAGTGGTTTTTCTAATAGACGAAATTCACCGCTCAAATAGTGGTGTCCAGAATGAAGAGATGGTAAGCCTCTTTGATGAGCTACAGTACTCTTTTGATAAGAGTGATGCATACAAAAAAGAGAAGAAGAAAAAGAATCTTATCATCGGTTTTACAGCAACTCCAAGTGACCATACTCTCGCTAGATTTGGTGAATATAATAAATACGCTGAAGGGGAGAAAATCTGGGTACCTTTTGACAGTTACACGATGCGAGAAGCGATTGAAGATGGATTTATTTTAAATCCACTTAAAGGTATAGTGCCGGTTTCTGCAAAAATGTTTTATGAGTTGCCAGATGATCTGACAAAAGGTGTTACGGACAAGGAAAAAGAGTATCGCATTATCAAAAAGAAGGTTTACGATAACGAAGACAGAATTGAAGCAGTATCAAAGTTTATTGTCGATAGACTAGTGCAGACTACATATAACAAAATTCGTGGACAAGCAAAGGCCATGCTTGCTACTTCATCAATAAAGAACGCAATAAAATATAAAGATGCAATTGAAAAGCATTTTGCGGAAATAGTTAAAAATCCAAACTACAGCAAATATAAAGAGGCACCTATCTATATTGTATACAGTGGGGGTGGACAAGATCAGTCTCGTTCTAGCTACTACAATAAAGGTCTAACTGAGCAGAAGGTTCTGCAAGAATTTGCTCTTGCTAAGAACGGTCTAATTATTGTAGTAGACAAATTACAAACAGGCTACGATGAGCCTCGTTTGCATACGCTCTTTCTTGATAAAGAAATACGTGACATCAATGCTATTCAAACTATTTCAAGAGTGAACAGAACCATGAAAAATAAGAGCGATTGTAAAATTGTCGATTTCTCTTATAAAAACATCAACGTAGGTAATATAAAGAAAGCGTTTGAACACTTTAGTGATGTTGTGGTCAGCGACTTTGACCCATTCGGGGAGTTAAAGTTTCTTGATAAGATCTATGATGAATTGAAACAAAGTGAGTTATATACAAACTATTTTGATTTCTTTTCTGAAATTTGGAAAGAAAAAGATAGAAATGTTGTAAAGTTTTTAGATTTTGAAGATGCAATAATTAAGCATATTCGCGGAAATCCTGAGCGTAGTAAGAAGTTGAAAAAACAGATAAATCACTACTTCCATATTCTTAACTTGATAGAATATTTAATTGATTTTGATAAGAAATTCGTTGATGTTTTCTTCTTAGAGTTTTGGAAAAGATATAACCACGAATATAACAATATAAATAAACCTGATGACGTTAAAGATGACGTGGAAATCTATTTTGATGACAAAATAGGAATTGTTGAACCTCCAGAAGTTAAAGGTAAGAAAAAGAAGAAAGAGAAAGAAGGTGGCGGATTAGGTAAAAAACAAAAGTATAATATATTAGCTATAATCGCTAAGAAAAATGAGGAAGAAGCACTAATTGAACAGTTAATTGTTGAGTTTGAAAAGAAGATAGATGCATTCTTTGAGTACATTCCCAAATCAGAAAATGGACAAGTTCTTATTGCTAAAATTAAAGACATTGGAGTTAGATTCAACGAAGATGAGGTATATGTAGATTTTGAAAAAATCTACAGAAAGTACGTACGCCTTAATAGAGAAAAATTGGGCGAATTCTTTATTCTTGAAACCAAAGATATTCTAGACAAGCTTTATGAAGATTTTGAAATATCCTTACTAGATACTCGGTGAAAATACATGACTGTACCAGTATATAGATCAACATTTTGAGTCTATTGATGGAAAGAAGCGTAACAAAATAATTATGATTGGAATAATCTATATACTTACCAATGAAGCTATGCCCGGTTATATCAAGATTGGTAAAACGGGTGACTTAGGTACTAGAGTGAAAGATCTTTCCCGAGCTACCGGAGTGCCTCTTCCATTTGAAGTATTCTATGCCGCCGAAGTTGACGATGTTGATTTTGTTGAAAAACAAATTCACGAAGCATTTGGTCGAACTCGAGTGGCACCAAATCGAGAGTTTTTTACCGAAACACCAGAACGTGTTGTGGCCGTGATCAAACTAAGACAGCTCAAGGACATTACTCCAAGAGAAGATTTCGTTGAAGAGGAAGGAGATCGACAGGCACTCGCAAGGGTTAAGAGGCATAAGAAACGTTTTGATTTTGTGCGTTATGAAATCCCAGTTGGTGCCATGCTGACTTTTACGCGCGACGAAAGGATTTTCTGCACTGTTGTAGACGGAGGTAACGTTTCATATCGGAACGAAGTTATGAGTTTGTCCAAAGCTGCTCAGAAAGCTTTAGGAGTGCCATATCCAGTACAAGGTCCCGTGTTTTGGGAGTATGGTGAACAGACGCTAGATGAACGCCGAAGAGAAATAGATTCTGCTACTGTTGAGGAGTAAAGACCCAACAAAAAGACCTGTCATTATGACAGGTCTTTTTGTACGCCTCAACGACGCGTCTCGTGCTAGCACGACTTGGCGGAGAGAGAGGGATTCGAACCCTCGGTACCTTTCAGTACGTTTGTTTTCAAGACAAATCCGATCGACCACTCCGGCATCTCTCCATATTGAATGTGCGTGAGAACTATATCATTTATTTTTCTTTATACAAACTGTTTCCAAGGTGGTGTGCAGTGTGGCAGTTAGGACACAAAAGTTCTAAATTCATCATCGCATCAGCACCGCCCTTATATCGCTCCTTTTTATGGTGTATTTGTAAAATCGCATAGTTTTCCATGTGACATTTTTCGCAAACACCCCCACGCTTTTGAGCGACTTTTTCTTTAAGTAGGGTACCCTTATATGCATTATTGAATTTATTTTCTTTTGTATAGTTTATGCCAGTACGTGACTTATTTGCACATGAACGGGAACAAGTTTTCTTATTTCCAATGTATTTCTCTGAACAAATTTTGCACTTTTTTTCGACACGTTGACTGAGGCCATTACAAATAAGTGAACAGTAGACGCCGCTAGCTGTTATTTGAGATGGTCGTCTGTACACTCTTTTTCCGCAAATCTTGCAAGCAGAATTTGGATTACGAAACATTTTCATATTATATCATTTAACCTGTCAACCATATATAAAACTTATCCACCTTTGTGGTATTCTAGGATACATGCGAAAAATGGGAATTGATTATGGGAAGAAGCGGGTAGGGATTGCCTTTACTGATGATAAGGGAATGATGGCATTTCCTCATGATACCCTCACAAATGATGAGAACTTGTTAAACCGACTCGTGTCACTTATTGAAGAGAAACAAGTTGGAGAAATTATTATTGGACTTTCTTTAGGGAAAGACGGAGTTCCGAATAAAATACAAAACAAAGTCACTGAACTAGTAACTGATTTAACACTACAAACAGGTATCCCTGTTCACTTAGAACCAGAGCAGTACACCACACAAGAAGCACTTCGGTTTCAGGGTCGTACCGATAAAACAGACGCTGCAGCAGCTTCAATTATTCTTAATAGTTACTTGATGCGTAAAAAATAATTGTATGGAAAAGGAAATGATTACGTATGCTGATTTTTTAAAGCTCGATATTGCACTCGGGACAATTTTGAGTGTTGAAGAAATTGAAGGAGCTGACAAATTGCTTAAACTTATGGTGGACGTTGGGGAAGAAAAACCACGACAAATTCTTTCAGGAATTAAAGAATACTTTGAAGACATTCAAGTGCTCGTGGGCAAACAGTGTCCATTTTTACTCAACTTAGAACCTCGAATAATCCGTGGTCTTGAAAGTCAGGGGATGATCCTTGCAAGTGATACTGAAGATGTATTCACGTTACTTATGCCAGAAGTTAAACTACCTTCAGGTACGCGGGTGCACTAGCAAGTTTGGGTACGCGATTTTAAATGTGTTACAGAGGTGCATGTGGGTTGTTTTTGTATACCATTTTGTAGATACAGCGTATAATTATTGCAATGAGTGTTCTTGAAATGTTAGGGAAAATAATTCCACCACCTTCGTATATTCAACTTCCGTGTATTGGAGTTGATGTATCTGATACGTCGTTGAAGTACGTTCAGTTTAAACGCGACACCAGAAGTGGTACAACACTTCACTTAACACAGTGGGGTGATATCGCAATTGAGAAAGGAGCACTTGCACGAGGGGTGGTGAACGATGGTACAAAGCTTAGTGCAGCACTTAAGGAGGTTAAAGAAAAAACAGGAATTGCCAATGTACGCGTCTCACTGCCTGAAGAACGTGCGTACTTATTTGAAACTGAAATTCGGAGTGATATTCCACGAAAAGAAATTCGCAGTTTACTTGAGTTTCGCCTTGAAGAGAATGTCCCAATTTCTCCACGAGATGCTTTTTTTGACTATGACATTATTGAAAATAGTGAAGATCAAATTATGCAAAGTGTTTCTGTTACCGCATACGCAAAAGACACGGTGATGAGTTATTACGATGCGTGCAAGAGTGCCGGAGTGGTACCTGTTTCGTTTGAGGTAGAAGCACAAGCTATCGCAAGAGCAAGTATTGCTGTTGATGATACAAGAACGCATATGGTTGTCGACTTTGGACAGACGCGAACAGGAATTGGCATTGTTCATAAGGGAATACTTATGTACACCTCAACAATTGATATTGGTGGAGCAGAGTTATCTGTTGCACTCCGTAGATTTTTAGGAGAAGTACCTGAAAGTGAACTAACTACTATTAAAAATACACAAGGACTTATTGTGGGTGCTGGTGATCATCGTGTGTATGATGCGTTGCACAAAAGTGTTAAAGCTATTGCCGATGAGATTAATATTCGGATTTCATATTGGAATACAAAAGATACTGCACATGAACACCGACAGATAGAGTCGATCATCCTTTGCGGGGGGAGCGTTAACATGAAAGGATTGGGACAGTATCTGACACGTGCACTTGGTGTCCGTGTAGAGAAAGCTAATGTTTGGAGAAACGCCTTTTCGTTTGAGGAGAGCATTCCTCCAATTGATCGACGACATTCGTTTGGATATGCAACAGCAATAGGGCTCGGCTTAGCATCTTTTTTATAATTATATGATTAACCTCATTCCTCCAAGTGCACAGAAGCAAGTGAAACATGAATACTGGGTTCGTGTAGTAACTGTATGGATGCTTTTGGGTGGAATCTCTTTTGTACTTTGTATATTCTTTTTCATCCCTACGTATGTACTCATTCATAATCAGTTAGATAACTTTTCTTCACAATATGAAGAAGCTGATACAAATAATGAATCTTTGAAATCATCAGAAGAAGCAATTATACAAGCGAATGCAATTGCATCATTACTTACACAGTCTGAGAATACTTCAAGTTTTGCTACAGTTATAGCTGAAATTGAGAACGCAAAAACAGGAGACATTTTACTGTTTGATTTTAGTGTGACCCGCGTAGGTATGATTTTTACTTCAATAACCGTAAGTGGTACAGCCCCTTCACGTGCCTCTTTGTCTTCATTCAGAGATGCACTCGATTCAAATTCTTTGTTTGAAAAAGTTGAGCTTCCTCTTGCAAGTCTTGCTAAAGACAAAGATATTCCATTTACCATCACCATTACCCCTGATAAAGCAAAATCAAAACAAAGCATATGATAAAACAAAAAACATATATGTATGCTGTAGGGGCACTGATTTTTATGATTTGTTCATTTTTAGCAGCTCTGTATATGTATCTGACTATCTATAAAGCGGGTACGGAACTCACTACACGGATTGTTGCTATTGAACAAAATGTTTCAAAAGAAAAAATGGTTACCAACTTGGAAGCAGCAATGGCAAAAACGCAAGACGAACGAAATGAAATCAGTGCGTTTGTCCTTACAGAAGATGAAACAAGTGTTTTCCTTACAGATATTGAAAAAGTCGCTGCCACACAGAATGTAACACTCACCACCAATAGTCTTGAGGTAGTTAAACCAATAAAAAAGGTAGCATCAGGAACGACAACGCCTCAAACACAAGAAATCACGCCATCTCTTTTTGATACACTTTCAATTTCATTTTTAATTGAAGGACAGGAAGATGCTGTTAAAAAAATGTTGTATGTCTTTGAGACATTGCCGTATCATAGTACGGTGAATATGTTTACATTAAAACGTGAAGCGGGAGGGTATGCAAAAGGCACGCTTAACCTGAGCGTTTCACTACTTAAATAATATGGATATACTAAAAATTATACATACGAAAAAACGTATATCGGGACGCAAACAAATAGCTTCTGACAAAGGAATGATACATCCTGTTCGAGAGTGGATGTCAGGGCTTCTCTTTTCATGTATTGTTATTACAATTGGTGGAGCTTTGAGCACGTATACATTTTTGCGATACACCAACATTGTTGTACAAGAAGCAAATGCTAGTCAAACGCATGTACTCTATAATCAAGTCTTGGTGCTAAAAGCGCTGAAACTGTACCAGTCTCGCAATGAGGCATTTACTACACTTAAAAATACCGAAAGTACGAGTGTGCCAGTAGTGTTTGACGTCTCGTCGTCAACACTCAATAGCACCTTAATCCTTGATGAAGTTACTGATAAAGCTACAACTACAAAGATTGATTTCAATGGACAAGGAACGCAACTTGCAAATTAGTTTAATTATGTTGTGCTTCGACTAGGAATCGAACCTAGAATAACGGCTTAGAAGTCCGCAGTTATATCCATTTAACTATCGAAGCAAAATGAGCGCTCTCATTTGTGCTGTAGCATAGCAAAAAAAGCCACAAGTGGGAACAAGACATGCCGTATGTAGAAGCGTTAGTTTGAAGCAAAGCACAGATACGATTATGTGGGTTCTATTGTATACTGCAAGAATATGAAGGTTTCTATTCTCTGTATACAGTTTCGTAAGAGCAATACCGCATCTTTGCTAGAGCAAAAGAGTATCACACGTGAAATTGGAACTAAAGTCGCAGTAGTTTTTGTAAGTGCTCTTGATACAACACTAGAGTGGGGTAGGCCTGAAGAACTTATGACACCTTATCGAGGAGTTATTTTAGGTGGTTCGGGCGATTTTGATTTTGATGGGAGTCGTACAAAAGATGATCCTGCTCGTGATGCTTCGTATGTGTTGCTTGAGCAATTACGACCACTTTTTTTTTATATATTTACTCATGATGTGCCAACGCTTGGTATCTGTTTTGGACATCAAATTTTAGGTGCTTTTGCTGGAGTTGTTGTACACAGTGATAGTAAACAGAAAAAAATAAAGTCGCATGAAGTATTGCTTTGTGAGGAAGCATGTAACTCACCCCTTTTTAATGACGTGCCTCAAACATTCAAGGCACAATACGTACATAAAGATGTCTTAAGTTCAGTCCCTAAGGGTGCGGTACTTCTAGTTGAAGGAGGAGATTCTTGTTGCATATCAGCATTACGATACAAAAATAATATTTACAGCACCCAATTTCACCCCGAGCTAAACTTGTCTGATTTAGCAGAACGTACAGAATTATTTCCAGGGTATTTACCAGAAGGAGTTTCGGCTCAAGATGTATTTGAAGAAAGTTTCGAAGCTAATAAAATTTTAAAGAACTTTGCGAAGCTGGTAAATGGGGGAGGGTGATTTGTATAAGATTTATGTATTGGACAGGGGAGCTGAACATTACATGTTCAGTACAGGTTGTCGATATTTCTGTTTGTAAAATCCAGAAAGTATCAGTCAACCTTTTCTCGCCTCTCTGCTTACATAAAAAAACCTTCGGTAAGAACCGAAAGTATTTTCTTTTGGCGCAAGTTTCTAATTCACTACGTTCATAAGAACTTAGCTGCCCCAGCTCGACTGTTTTGCTCTGGAAAAGAGCAAAACATGTCTCCGCTTCACAAAACTAAAAAACAGTCCGCAGGGACTGTTTTTCTTGACGTTTTGTGCGCGATGAGGGACTTGATTCATACTGAATCGGTATACCTTTTGGGTATTTTATTTCGCTTCACTCATAAAATTCCACAAAAGCTTTTCAAGTCTCTTGCGACTGTTTATAAAAAAACTAAGCACGAGGCTTAGCTTTTTCATAAAAGTGCGCGATGAGGGACTTGAACCCCCGACCTTTTCGGTGTAAACGAATTGCTCTACCAACTGAGCTAATCGCGCGTAACTTCTGTGACCGACAGTATATACACTTTGTGCTCTGTTGTCTATAAAACAGAACGACTATATAATACATATACAGTACAATTTCTGTTATGAAGACAAAAGAACAACATGATGCGATTATGTTACGTAAGAGTGGTAAATCTATGGGTGAGATTGCATCTATTTTAGGTGTTGCGAAAAGTAGTGTTAGTTGTTGGGTTCGTGATGTTGTACTTACTTCTAAACAACGCACAAAACTTAATAAAAATGGACATAGTATAGATGCTATTGAAAAACGCCGAATTTCAAAAGTTGCAAATACGCAGAAGCGCAGAGAAAAAATAATGACTGAAGCTTCTTTGGAAGTGCCCCTGCTTTCACAAAATATGTTATGGTGCATAGGTGTTGCTTTGTATTGGGGTGAAGGAGGAAAAACTCAACAGACTGCTCGTTTGTCTAACAGTGATCCTGCAGTAATTACTACGATGATGCGTTTCTTTAGAGAATGTGGTGGAATAACAGAAGAAAAATTTCGTGGTCAGGTACATACTTTTTCGCATCGTAATATCGAAAAAGCAGAAGCATATTGGTCTGGGGTATCTGGCATATCAAGAAATTATTTTTATAAGACATACTCGAAAAAAAGTAGTGCAAGTAAAAATAAGAGGAATACATTACCCAATGGCACTGTACAAATATATGTTCATGACACAAAATTTTTCTTTCGACTTATGGGTTGGCTTGATAAAGTAAAAGAAATACAAAATATATGACTGAAATCTATTGCATTGTGACTGGGAAAGTGCAGAATGTTCGATATCGAGATTATGTACAAGTTTCGGCCACAACTCTTGGTATCACTGGGTACGTACAAAACCTACCTGATGGGACTGTTGCAGTGTGTGCACAAGGACTGCCAGATCAACTTAAAGACTTTGTTGAATATCTCTGTGAAGGTTCATTACAGGCAAAAGTTGAAGGAGTGTCGGTAGACTGGCGTACCACAAAGAAAATAGGTGATGATTTTTCAATCAAGTTTTAATACGTAAATATATATGGATATAGAAATTCTCTTTGAAGATAAGGACGTATTGGTTATCAACAAACCAGAAGGTTTGATGGTGCATAATACGGGACACATAGTTGAGCCAACAGTCGTTGATTGGTTTTTACAGTATCTTCCAGAAGCAAAAGGAGTTGGAGAAGTACAGCTTTCACAAAAAGGGGAGCAACTTGAGCGGTCGGGGGTTGTGCATCGACTTGATAAAGATACTTCAGGAATTATGCTCATGGCAAAGAATCAAGATTCATTTACCCATCTTAAAAAGCAATTTCACGATCGGTTAGCAAAAAAAGAGTATCGAGCTTTTGTATATGGAGCGGTTCGAGAACGATGGGGAACCATTGATAGAGCAATTGGGAGGAGTAAAAAAGACTATCGGATGCGTTCAGCACAACATGGTGCTCGAGGCCTTTTACGTCCCTCAATAACGCTTTGGGAATGTATTGGAGAAGGTCGCTATGAAGATGAAGCGTTTTCGTACATGAAGCTCATGCCACAAACAGGCCGTACTCATCAGATTCGTGTCCACTTACAAGCGATAGGACGACCTATTGTGGGGGACAGCTTTTACGCAAAACATGAAGTAGAGGGCTCAAATAATCTTGGATTTAAAAGACTTGCGCTCCATGCCCATGTACTCGAGCTTGAAGTTAGAGAAGGGCAGACAGAGCGTTTTATAGCGCCATTGCCACAATCGTTTGAAGAGGCTGCTGAACGTATTGCAGAGGGATGATACCTATGGTAAAGTACCCGAGCTTTAAAGGGCTATTTTTAATTATATGAACACAACACTAACGGGGATTGTTATATCTCCAGTAAACATGGACGACCGAAAGAATCTTGGCATCAGAGCTGGAGATACGGTTAAAGTGCACCAGAAGATTCAAGATAAGGGTAAAACTCGTATTCAGATTTTTGAAGGAGTAGTTTTGGCTCGTAAACACGGGAGCGAGCCCGGAGCTACATTCACGGTTCGAAAGATGGCAAGTGGTGTTGGAGTTGAAAAAATCTATCCACTCTATTCTCCAAACATCGACAAGATTGAAATTGTTAAGCGAGCAAAGGTACGTCGAGCAAAACTCTATTACATCCGAGAGAAGGTGGCTCGAGAAATCAAGCGACAAATGCGACGAATGAGTTTGGTTTCACTTTCTACAACGTCACAAGCTGAAGAGGCAGTTAAGGCTGCAGAAGAAGCAAAAATTGCAGCTGAAGTTGAGGCAACAATTCAAGCTGAGCTCGAAGCAAAAGTTCAAGCTGAGAAGGCTATTGCAGAGGCTGAGGTGAGTGTAGCTGAATCAGAAGTTGTAGAAGCTCCTACAGAAGCAGAAGTCACGGAAGCAACTCCAGAAGGAGAAGTAGTAAGTGAAGTTGCAGAAGTTACTGAAGCAGTAGATGAAAAGAAAGAAGCGTAATACTACAATTTAAAAAGCACAAGAAAAATCCCCGAAAGGGGATTTTTTCTTTTCCTTGAATACTGGAAGAGTTTAATGCATAATAGCTCAACTCGTAAGAGTAATTGCCCGGGTGTTGAAATTGGTAGACATTTATCCTTGAGGTGGATAAGCCGAAAGGTGTGCAGGTTCAAGTCCTGTCCCGGGCACAAATAAAATCCCTACGGGGATTTTTTTGTGCCCGGGAAGTGATGTGTGGGACACATCACGTCAGGACTTGAAAAGGTTGTCTGATATTTTTAAAGAAAATATCGACAACCTGTACAGTTCTCGTAGAGAAAAAGATTCCTGTCCCGGGAAGTAAAGCATTTCTATGCTTTACGTCAGGACTTGAAAACCTTTTGAGATATTTTGACGAAGGAAAAATATCCAAAAGGTGTACTGAACATGTAATGTTCAAGTCCTAACGAGGGCACTATATCTCCTTCTTAACCAAAACCATCTCGTATAACTTGATGCTTGAGCCAAAAGAATCTACACCTATATTCTGAATTTCTAGGGTAACAGACTCAATCATTGCTGACCCAGAATATGTTATCAATCTTTGATCCTCAGAATTGGATAATTCAATCTCGCAAGTACTGTCGCATAGGTCTGCAAGTGAATAATCTGTGTCATTAATAACGACTAAATACTTGTCGTAGGGGTCAGAATTTGTACTAGGCCAAGGCAATATTCTCTGCGTTTCATCATCTGGCAGAAATCGTAAAACCAGTTTTCCAAACATCTGATCAAACCATAATTCAAAGTTTCCAGATACATTAACTTGTTCGTCTGTAAATCTATTTAGACCAAAATCGATAGTCGTGAGTGCACGACTTCTGCTAATATTGGTAAATGAGAGGCCGTTTATATTCAAGTTTCTGGCTTTGGGGTCATTAGCATAGGGGTCAAACCCATTAGGTTCATCAAGTACACGAGGAAATTGTTCCTGTCCTTGATTAATTTTTAAATCATTAGCCAAATTCTCTCTAATCAGAATCTTATTTCTTTCATCACTGCTCAGATCTGTCTCCACTGCCTGCTCAACAGCCCTCCCTATCTCCATCACTCTCTCTGGTGCGTAGGTATACCCAATCCACCCACCAGCAAATGGCGATGAGATAAATAATACTATTGCGAGATATTTCGAAAATCGTGTGCTTTTATATAAAATTGCAAAATTCCTTTGCTTTTCTTGTTCTAATTCTGTGGTGTCAGATTCTGTTTCCATCCTATTAATAATACCATTCTAAATATGCTAATTGAGGAAATCTATACACTACCAAGAGGGGTCAAGAAAGAGCGACCTGAGTCACTCGGAAACCCTTGTGGGGCTTTCTGGGTATTTTTTCGGTACCGACTAGGGGCACAAAAATAACAATCGCATCTGTACGGATGTGATTGTTGTTTTCTAAGAATCCTTCTCTGAACCAATTAATATTTTGCGCATCATAGTTGCAACGAGGCTCATCATAAGTCCTAAGAGAATCATGCTTGAGAAGCGTGCGAGGATAAGTACTACCGTACCCCCCGTTGTTATTGGTTGTGGGTAAGAGACCCCACCGATAATTGCTTTAAATACCCAATACATACCTGAAGGGATGTCCTGTGCATAAGAGTAATCACCCTCAAAGATGTAAAACAGTGTTCCAAGAATCAGCACAGCAGTACCGAGGGTAATTGCATATATTTGGATGTTAAGTGCGTACAGAGAAGAAGTTCCTTCTTTCTTTTTAAGCTTAGACATTCGGGTGAGTCGAATGATTCGAAGAAGCCGAACGATGCGTAATGAACGAACTGTTTTTAAGAATGTGTAATTTCCAAAACCAAGGTATGTAGGCGCAATTGCGAGAAGATCAATGAGTCCAAAGAAACTGAAAATATACTTGAGTTTATGCTTGGCACCAATAAAACGGGCGCTGTATTCTAGAGTAAACAGAACGGTCGCAATATATTCAATGGTGATGTAGACAGTGTGATACGAAGAGAGTGAGGGCACGGTCTCAAGCACAATAGCAAATACTGAAACTACTGTAGCGAGTGCAAGTACGTCGTTTGAAAGGACAAAGTATTTTGACTTTGGGTTTTCAAGAGCATCTACAAACGGATGCATTTTTGGACGCTTCTTTTTCATAGTCAAAGTATATCACTCACGCTGCATAGGGCTCACATAATCGAGTGCAATTCAAGGTTGAACGGTGACTTGATGTCACTGTTCAAGAGGTTGTCGATTTTTTGGAAAAATATCATACAACCTGAACAGTTCCTGTAAGAAAGGCAAACAAAATAGGACGAGTCGTACGCATAGTACGGTGTGAGAAACGAATACTTGGAGTTTCGCAAGACCTTGAGCATGTCTATGCGAAAGGTGTACAGCTCCTGTAAGGAGGAGTATTTTTGTGTAGCACAACGTTAAACAATGACGCAGTGTCATTGTTTAAAAGGTTGTCGATATTTTGTAGAAATATCTTACAACCTGAACAGTTCCTGTATGGAAGAAGTGTGCCGTTTATGTGAGTCCTATAGTCTAAACTATTCTAACCTGTATACTGCATACTAATGGAACACAAAGAGGATATTTCTTTCGGAGTCATTCCGCTTTTAAAAGACCAAGTTCAATGGAAAGTTTTTCTAATTCATCAACACGGTCTTGCTAACGATATATATTGGACCTTCCCTAAGGGTCATCCTGAAGTAGGGGAGACACAAGAAGAGGGGGCTTTGCGGGAATTATTTGAAGAAACAGGTTTGGTACCAAAAGAACTTAAAACTGACGTTGTGTATACCCAAGAATATACATTTCCCTATGAAGGGACAATAATTCATAAAAAAGTTCTTTACTATATTGGGATAATTACTGACGCGAACTTTGTCATTCAAGAAGAAGAAGTTAAAGAAGCAGGGTGGTTTACTTTTAGAGAGGCTTCTGAACGTCTGTCGCACGACAGGGCAAAAGCGATGTTATTACAAGTACAGTCAGATATTGAGTAGAATCTCTGAAATAAAGTAAGGGCTTGTGAGCTTTCTGTTCCTATTACATCTTCCGCAAATTCAAGCTAGAATAGGTGTATTAGTATGAATTATATGAATATACAGAAAAGTATTGGTTTGGTGCTTATGACGATAGGTTCGTTTCTCATTGCGGGTTTACTCTTTTTCTATACGGTAGTACTTTTCTCAGAAAAATGGCCAGGATTACAACCCTTGTACGATATCTTCAGAATACTCTTTTCGATCGCAGAAGGGATAGTTGTTATGTATGCAATCTTTATTGCTATTGCACTTCCACTAGTAGGACTTGTGCTGTATGGGGCACATCTTTTTACTCAAAAAAAGTACGCAACAAAAAGACAAGTATTTTTCATCTTGGCACTATGGGTTTGTGCAGTACTTGTTGCCCTAGCTTTAACTATAGTAGAGACAAAAGACGCTATAAGTCGATTGCTTCCGTTTAGTGCTGACCCGGTTGCGTTTGATGTGAGTACGGAGATTCCTCTTTCTGTGTTGTACGCATTTAAAACAACCTTAAAAACCGAAGTACAAAACACACAAGGAGTACCCATTGAAGGATTTGAACCATCAATGTTTTTAAAGGCCTTTAAAGGTTTAGCAGTGACTGACTTTGAGGGGGTAGAGGCAAGTATCGGATTTTATACAATTGAAGACGGAAAGCTTGTTCATAAAACTGATGATTCCAAACTTATCCATAGTGCTGCACAAGCAATTACTGATAGAGGATTAGATACACTCCTTTCAAATGTTGCTGTGCGTCTAAATGTTGATCTCACTAAAGAGGGAACACTCACTGAAATTATGGAAGCTTTGGTTTTGTACCCGCAAGAAGAAGAGGTGAATGAGGAAGTACTACCAGTGCCGCTATCTCCAACTGATACTACGCCACCAGTTAGTGATGACATGGTCATGTGTACGATGGATGCAAAATTGTGTCCTGATGGAAGTTATGTCGGGAGAAGTGGTCCAAGTTGTGCCTTTGCACCATGCCCAACCATCTCTACAAATCCAAAAGAACACATCTGTACCCCTATAGAGAAAAAGATGCAAGCATGCACAAAAGAGTATGCACCGGTATGTGGGCAAGTTGTCGTGCAATGTATTAAAGCCCCCTGTCCCCCGATACCTGAGACGTTTAGTAATGGATGTACTGCATGTGGACAAGGTAATGTAGATTCATATACACAAGGTTCATGTACAAATTAGGTAGACACCTATACATAAAAAATCCCCCAAGACTTGGGGGATTTTTTGTATAAAGTACAAAAGTATAATTTAGCAACTCAAACTTCCTTCACTACAAGGAGAGATGAGTTCTTGTTTCTTTGGTACACCTGGTTCCTTTCCACTAAAGACATAATCTTCAACCACACTTGGTAGTTCACCATCATGATTCCACATGTTCCAGTCATACCGCCATTCATTCCATCCGATGCCGAGATGCTGTACGTAAATGTCATGTTCAACAAGTAGATTTCCAATCTTACGTCCCGTCATGCAAGGAGTACTGTAACAATAGACGATAATATCTTTTGACGGGTTCTCTCTTATGAGCACTTCAAAAGCTTCAACGATTCGCTCAACGTCTCCATATGCTGAAGTGTTTGCGTCAGAGTATGTAGGAATATTGATGGCAGAAATGATGTGTTCTTTTTCATACTCCTCACTACTTCGAAGATCAACAAGTATAAATTCGTCCATTTCTCCTTTAGCCATATGCTTACGAAGTGAGTGCGGGCTCACATGCACTGCAGTTTCAGTCTTATAGAATTCAGCAATTCGGTCTTCATCGGTGGGTACAGAAAGCGTGCTAGCTGAAAAAGTTGCAAGTGAGCCGATAATGAGTCCAAGCAGCAATGGGACAATGTATGTCATTTTTACGTATTTCATAAAAAAAGCATATCACTGAAGTGTGTATTTGAGTAGGGGTGATTAGTTTTTATGTCGTGCACGACGTGACGAAACGTACGCAAAGAGCACAAATACTAACCCTATTAGGCCTGTAATCGTTTCAGGTATATGCACCACAAGATTCAGGAGCATAGCAATAGACAGTCCAAAAATTGCCCAATGAGCACCATGTTCAAGGTATACAAGTTCAGCAAGTGTATTTTCTCGCACAAAATAGATGGTCATCGAACGCACAAAATAGGCACCAATACCTAAACCAACCATAATGATAAGGAGGTTGGTTGTCAGTGCAAATGCACCGATAACACCATCAAGTGAAAATGCAGAATCAAGGATATTGAGGTAAATGAACAATGTAAGTCCCGCACCTGTAATCTGTTCTGACTCAATAGAGAGTGATCCGGCAACCCCCTCCATGATGATAAAGAGAAGAAGCCCAATAAGACCTGCAACTAAAATTTCCGCTTGTGCATAGGTGGTCATAAAGGAAACGAGAATAAGTAAAAGTAGTGCCAGTGCTATTTCAATTGCCTCAATATGCCCCCACTTAACTAAGTGCCGTTCAATACTTTGTATCCAGTGGAAATCTTTTCCTTTATCAAAAAAATATTTTAGTGAAACCATTAAGAGAAACATTCCTCCAAAAGCGGTAATTGAACCGTGTACACCCTCAAGTAGGTGGCTGTATGCCAGTGGATCAGAAAATGCAAGTTTAGTGATGTACATGGGTGAGGCAAGTACTGCGACACTGACAATAATAATTGGAAGTAGAAACCTTGTTCCAAAAACAGCGAGTAAAATACCCCAGGTAAGGAAACGCTGTTGCCATAGGGGAGTCATCTTTTTTAAAATACGTGCGTTTACTACAGCATTGTCAAATGACAAAGTTACTTCAAGAATTGAAAGGATAATAACTAAAAAAAATGCAGATACACCAGCTTGATACCAGACAGCAAAAAAGAGAATAAGTGCAGTTATAGTCGGCCATAAAAAATAGTGTCCAAATGTTTTTGATTTCATAGTGGAGAAGTATATCAGAGAGGGACGTACAGATTGTGTCAGTTTTGGTATACAAAGTGTCTCTGTGAGGTACCATTAAGCTTGATGAAAAAGATACCATCGGTAAGTGTTATTATTCCAACTCTAAACGAAGAGAGGTATTTGCCGATACTCCTTAAGTCGCTAAGTAAAATTAACTCCCCACTTGAAATTATTGTTGTTGATGGCGGATCAACTGATGGTACTGCAAAAGCTGTAGAAAGAGCAAAACAACTTTTTTCAGGAGACACAAGACTACAGTTTATCTCAGTACAGAAAAAGGGAATTGGTTTACAAAGAAATATAGGAGTGACTTACGCCACAAATGAAATTTTATTATTTTGCGATGCCGATATCATCGCACCCTCTGCTTTAGAGCATGAGTATATAGTTTCTGAGTTTTTTAAAAATGAATATGCTGTAGCTACTTCAAAAATTGTTCCACTTGAAAAAACAATACGCTCCATACTCTTACACCGTGTTGCGTATGCTGTACAAAAAATACTTGCTCAAGCCAGGAGGTATTACTTTGGTGGTGCCTATATGCTCACAACAAAAAAAGTCTTTAATGGCATTGGAGGTTTTGATGAAAGTCTCCGTATCAGTGAAGATGTAGATTATTCAAAACGTGCTTCAAAGAAAGGAAAGTCCAAAATCTTCAGCGTCCCCATTAAAGTATCTACACGTAGATACCAAAAATATGGTTATTTGTGGATTTTCAAACATCCACTGATAATGGCACAACTTTTAACTCAAGGAAAAATAACAAATAAAGATACACACTTTTATCCCTTTGGTGAATACTAACTTTTTTAAATTTTTTGCTTTCCACTTAGTAGCACTACGATATATACTCTATACATATCCAATCTATCCGAAATAGTGTATGAAAAAAGAACTCAGTTTAATTGATATCGAACAGATTATTTTGATGGCGTGGGCAGACACCATTCCTTTTGAAGTTATTATGCGTGAGTATGGTTTAAATGAAGGTGAAGTAAAAAAACTCATGCGTGCACATCAAACAGAAAAGACATTTATTCGTTGGCGAAAAAGAGTGCACGGAAGAGAAGGGAAACATGAATCTCTTAAAATTCTCTCGTCTGCACGTGTGAAATACTAGTTTTTCTTGAGGCACTCTTGCCAGAACTTGAAGAAGCTTGGGAAATATCCTTGTACAGATGGAAACAGTTCAGTTGAGGAATCGATTGTTCCTGGCCAATGGAGAGTTGCAGGGTAGCGTTTACTGTAGACTTCAGTTGCATGTTCTAAATCTGTAAGCATCTCAACATTTCCTACAAAGATTTTGCAATGAGGAATATGTGTGTGTGCAAGAGAAATAATAAAGTCGAGAACCTTTGGAGAGACCGGGAAACGGTCAAACCATTTTGGCTCAATTACGAGTATACGGACACCAGGTTCATTTTTTCGCCATAACGGATCAATACTCCAAGGATGGTATAAAAATACTTTTTCACCCTTAAGATTCAAAATGACATCACTTTCTGGATATTTTGTTGTAGCAGTAAACGGTGAGTACGGAGTAAGTACAGACGGAATTACCCCAATACCAATTTGTTCAATTGGAATAGAAAGGTACGTGTCGCGCTGTTGTTCTTTTGAACAACCATTTATAAGACTTTGATTTGCTACGTACTCTTTGCTTGCGCTTGTTCCCGAAACCCACTGCCAGGAAAGAAAGTTAGAGGCGAGGTCACCATCAAGCAAGTGATAATAGAGAAAACGTCCCATATTGTACCAGTGAGCTTTAGCAACATTACACGCAAGCATGGCAGTCCACATACGCGCATGATTGTGCATATAGCCAGTTTGATAGAGTGTGGCTAATTCGGCATCAATGGATTCTATACCTGTTTGTGCTTCAACAATTGATGTTACTAGTTCCTGGTGTTCCCAATGGGTACGTGGAAATCGAAGGTCAGAAAAAATTGCATCTTTTTTTGCATACCAAACTTTTTGGAAATATTCACGCCAAGCGAGCTCTTGAATAAACTTCTCTGCCTCTTTTGGGGAATATTTTTGAAGAACATGGTTTCTGATAGTTGGTAGATCAATCACTCCATGGGTAACGTATGGCGACAGGAAAGAAACGGTACCTTCAAGGTGGTTACGTGTCTTTGCATAGGAACGCACGTCAAATGCGTCGACAAGCTTTATGATTTCTTCGTACGACAAATTAGGATTCATGAGTAGTTTTTTTTCGACAACGGTCAGAACAGTAGACAATTTCGCTCCAAATACCTCGCGATGACCATCGCTTACGATTATCAAACGAACGCTTGCAGAAAGGACATATTTTGGATTCTTTTATCTTCATGAAATAATAGTATACTCAAGCACATGAAAGAAGCTACCCTTATCTATCCGCATCAACTGTATACTGCACACCAAGCGCTTACTACAGATCGTCCTGTCTATCTCGTAGAAGAACCTTTGTTTTTTGTTGAATTTCCTATGCATCGACAAAAGTTGCTGCTCCACAGGCTCTCAATGCAGGCGTATTGTAAAAGCCTCAAAAAAGCTGGATACAACGTGACGTATCTAGAAGTTACTAAAGTTACATCAACCGCAGGTGTTTTTAAACAACTTACTAAAAACAAAATAACGTCAGTGCACATAGCTGATGTTACCGATTATTGGCTTTATAAACGTATACAAGAAAACTGTGCAAAGGAGGGCATCACTATGCATTGGTACGAGTCGGGACTTTTTCTTTTACCTAAAGCAGAATCTGTTGAACGCTACAAAGCTTCAAAAAAATATCTCACCAAGTTCTATCAAAAACTTCGGGTTGATAAAAATATTTTAGTCACGAAAACTAAAGAACCCATAGGAGGACAGTGGAGTTTTGATGCTGAAAATCGACAAAAGTTACCAAAAGATATTGTCCTGCCATCGGACCCTTGTTCACTTGAGAATGATGAAGTACGTGATGCAAAAAAATGGCTTAGTACACTTTCTGGAGAAATGTATGGTGAAGTAACACAGTGGTTACCCTATACACACGAAGCATCTGTAGTTTGGTTTAAAACCTTTCTTACCGAGCGATTTCAAAATTTCGGAACCTATGAGGATGCACTCTCAACGTCACACACGCTCTTATTCCATTCAGCACTTTCGCCGTTACTCAATATTGGCTTACTTACCCCACAGTATGTTATTGATGAAACAATTGCATATGCCAAGCTTCATAAAATTCCGTTTAATTCTCTTGAAGGTTTTATTCGACAGATTCTTGGATGGCGCGAGTTCATTAGAGCTTCTTACGAGTGTGATGGGAATACAATGCGCACGAAGAATTTTTGGAATCATACAAAACCTTTACCAAAAAAGTTTTGGACAGGAAAGACAGGATTACTTCCTGTTGATACGGCAATTAAAAGTGCTCTTGCCTATGGGTACAATCACCATATTGAACGACTGATGGTACTTGGAAATGTCATGCTCCTTTCACAAATTGACCCAAACGAAGTGTATACATGGTTTATGGCCATGTACGTTGATGCATATGACTGGGTAATGGTCCCCAATGTATATGGTATGAGTCAATTTGCCGATGGGGGACTGTTTGCTACTAAACCATACATCTCAGGAAGTAATTATATTAAAAAAATGTCGTCGTACCCTAAAGGGGAATGGGAAGAAGTTTGGACAGCTTTGTATTGGAATTTTATTGCAACCCATCAAATCTTTTTCTTAAAAAATCACCGTCTATCAATGATGCCAAGACTTCTTGCGAAAATGGACCCAGATAAAAAAGCTTCATACGAATCTCTCGCAAAAACGTATTTAGAGGGAAGCTAAGCCAAGGATTTTTTTTGGAAATGAATAGCAACTTTATTTTTTGAAGCTATACCGTCACTAATATAAAAAAGAACCAAGCACATGCTTGGTTCAAGTTGCCTTCTTGAAGACTAATGATTACCTGGTCAACTCGTTACTTCTCAAATAGGCATTTCTTTTTTTCAAGTTTCATGCAATTGATAGTGACTGGGTTCTAATTGCATTGTATGAGGACAAAAGCTCTTGGTACGACTGAGCCAGAAGCATTTGTTTTTCTCCCTGAGCGAAAACAATTTTTTCCTTAATCCACAGGTTGATGTCACAGATAACAATGTCACCGTTTGAAATCTGAGTAGCAACAATAGTGATTGCTCTGTTGATACAGGCTTTAGCAGTACCCACTATCAGACTCATTTCTTCGGCAACTTCCTCATAAGTATAACCTCCAAAATGACACATAATAAGTGAAGAGCATTCACGATAGGGTAAAGCCGCTAGAGCGAACAAAACTATTTCAAAATCATGACAGACTTTGTTGTAGTACTCCATAAATGTATTGCAACCTGTATCTTGCAGCATATTTTGGAATTGCAAGTAGGCCGCTGTTGAATGGATTTTTCTCCAACCACTGTAAAAGTGATTTCTCATGATTGTCGAAAGCCATCCACTTGCATTTGCTCCAACCGAGAACTCATTCTTTCGGTTGAATGCATGTACCATCGTGGTCTGTACAAGATCCTTAGCTGTATCAACATCGTGTGTGAGTGTCACAGCTTCTGCCATAAGGTACTTTTTGTGGGCCAATATTTCTTGCCAAAAAACTGTATCACGGTACTGTACCGATTCATCATTATTCGTCATTGGAACCTCCCGTGTTTCCCATCCACTAAAATGCTACATAATCAATAACTTGTCAAGTTAGGGAATAGTAAAAGTGTCAAAGGTAAGTTTAAAAGCGTATTTAGAAAAACTCCCAAAGGTGTCTTTTTACTCTCGGCACGACCATCCGTCGACTGGATTCAGTTTAGAAATTTTGGATCATTTGGCTTCAGCTCAGTGTTCTTTGGTAAAAGTGTGTATGTCGTTCCTTACTCCTACCATTACAGATCATTAATTATACGACGCATTAGTTGCATCTCTTCCATTTGAGTTTCAACGATTGCTTTGGTTAGGTCAGTTATTTCTTGGTGTTTTACATACGGTTGAACGCTTTGCGCCATCATAATCGCTCCCATGTGGTGCATAACCATATCTTCTAAAAATATTGTATCAAGTGAAGCCCCGCTAAGTGATGACAGTTCGCGCATCATTGGCTTGTAGACTTTAGCGTTAGTTACATACACTTCACCATACCAACGTTGATACCACTCTTTCATCATGCCAATTTCTTTCTCTTGTGCTACGACAATATCTTGTGCCAACTTTTTAATTTCTGGAGTTGAACCCCCTCGTTCGATTACTTCTTTTGCTGTGTCTACCGCTTCTTGGTGGTGGGGGATCATACCATCTAAAAACTCACGCTCACTTTTAACCATCATTATACTGTGATCCATTCCATTCATCATACCCATTTCACTTTGGGTATTTCCATTATCCATCATTGAGCCATCGGGC
The DNA here is from genome assembly GCA_043719295.1 of bacterium. Classification (GTDB taxonomy): domain Bacteria; phylum Patescibacteriota; class Minisyncoccia; order Phycocordibacterales; family UBA918; genus OLB19. The sequence continues at coordinate 75,134 of JAYSUD010000012.1, read as the reverse complement.
ATTTTGTGCATTCCTGCAGGGACGCTTGTTGTATCGGTTCGGCTTGAGAATGTATACTTTCCATCAGCTCCTCCCCATAGAGCGTAGCCGATAGCTAATCCAATCCCCACAGCGAGAAAACAAATTGTGATAATTGATTGATTTTTCATAAATATTTTTTATTACATGGCCATTCCAGCCATCGTGTTAATCATTAAGAGCATCCACGCACACATTGCAATCATAAAGCCAGCTTCGAGAATGGTTACCGTAGAGAGCGGGAGTTTAAAATATGTACCTAGACAGACGCAATGGAGAGCCTCCTTTTTACGAAGTGACTGGAGTGCTCCATATAAGCTCGCGCTGTATATAAAGAGAGTGATGAGTGTGGCGGGTATAATAAGAAGCTGTAAGATAAATAGTATGCCTAGGGCGATTTCGAGAAATGGATACACTTGCGCGTACGTATCACTTCGCTTAGCAAGTGGATCATACAGAGCAAATCCTTTTGCAAAACCTGCGATATCTGATATTTTGATAATCCCAAACAATACCAAAACAAATCCCATGAGGTGCGACATATAGTCAGGGTATACATGAAATTGAATCGTGTAGAGTGCGAATAGTAAAGACAAAAGATAGATGCCAGCAATCGGCCAGTATGACCAGACTGTCACTTTACTCGAGTTGTGTACGTGAACTTCGTGGTGAGTTGGGGATGAATGCTCCATACTATTTTCGTTTAAGTTGGTAAACCTGCAAAATTTCTGCAGTTGCTTTGGTAGTTTTACCTGCTTTAATTTGGTTAACAACACAGCCTTTTAAGTGCTCTTCAAGCAAAATGTCTTCCACATTAGAAAGCGCCTGTTTGATAGCAGAGGTTTGGGTGATTACGTCGATACAGTAAGTTTTATTTTCAACCATTGTCTGTAGACCACGTACCTGCCCCTCAATTATTTTTAATCGACGAATTATTTTTTTTGTATCTTGTATCATCGCTAATTATTATACCCCTAGGGGGGTATCAACACAAGTATTGTAAATAGCTTTATGCGTATGACAGGAAGATCACGGTCACTGGTTATTTATAGAAATTGCACAGGGTTCAACTGAGTACAATAGATACAAAAAAGAGATCTAAAATGCGCTGTAAAAAAATCTCAAAAAATTGGGCGGCTACCGGGAATTGGTCAGGAGTCGATTTGAAACATAGTCGCAAGTCTCCTTGTTTCAATATCGCTCACGACCCTGACTCGTCTGTCGCAAGCGACATGACTCCGCCTTTCAATTCCCGGACGAAACTGCCGTAGGGCAGTTTCTTAACCGCCCACAAAAAAATCCCCGAAGGGACTTTTTCTCGTGGGCGGCTACCGAGGATTGAACTCGGATTGAGAGCTCCACAAGCTCCAGTAATAGCCATTATACCATAGCCGCCATAAGTGAATCTTGCCCTTCTTTGTAGTGATGGACAAGGTGGTGGCAATTGTGGCACAACCAGGCAAGATTTTCAATGGTATTGTTTTTTCTATTCTGATCGATGTGGTGTACAGCGAGCACTCTCTTGTCGGTAATTTTGCATATGGTACAAATTTGTATGTCACCACTTTGCGTTTTTATTCTTCGATATGCGTGCAAACCACCTTTCCAATTAGCATGTTTTTCTGCAATAAACTCAGTATTTCTCCATTTTGTCTGACATGATTTTGAACAAAAAATTTACCACTCTTAGAACCTTTTAAGGCTTTACCTTGTTTATAAACCTCCTTACTGCAGATAAAACAGGTCACTACTTTACCTGTACGATTTGCTTTATGGCCACACTCACGAGAACAAAATTTACCATACCCATTTTTAATCCAAGATGGTTTAGCATTAAATAACTTTGAGCACTGTTTGCAAGTAACTTCGACCATATCAAAACAGTATACCAGAAAAGGTGACAGATAGTTTTGTGGTATGTGAGTACATTACCAAGTAAAGACGCTCTATGTACAGCTCCATTGCTGTATTTTCCTCATGTTTTCCATTACTATACCTGATATGGGAAAAGAACCACTTCAAGTTGCTGTATTCTTTATTTTTTTTCTGGGAGCAGGATTAGGATTCGTGCTCGCTCGGTTTCTTTTTTAGAATAGAATCTACGAAAACGGCACACTTCTTCGTTACACTGCACAAAATAATACTCACCGTACTCAATGTACGCTTCGCACTATTTTGTTTGTGTGCCTCGAATTGCACTCATTTGCGTAGATCCTATAGAAATCATCTATACTCCTGTAGCTGTAGCTTCAGCTTCGTCGTGGTATGTTTCTTCTCCATGAAGACCAAAACGCTCATGTGACCAGGTGAGTAATGAGACAATAAGTACCAATCCAAAAACAGTCGACAGGAACGTCTTCATAAAGTGGTCACCGTGGTTATGATGATTGAGTTCTGGAATCATGTCTGAAGCAGCAATATAGAGAAGGTTTCCTGCTGCAAGTCCCGTAAGTATCCAAATAAAATTACCGAGACTTATGAAAAGTGCGCTTAGTAAGACTCCAATGAATATCGATGATGCAGAAAGGAAATTGTAAAACAGTGCTTTTTGTTTTGTATAGCCAGCTTTTATAAGTACCCCATACTCAGCAATTTCTTGGGGAATTTCGTGAAGCGCAATTCCGACTGTTGTTGCAATTCCAACTACCGGATTAAGTAAAAATGCAGATGCGATGACAACACCATCCGCAATGTTGTGTATGGCATCCCCAATTAAAAGCATTGATGCTCCTTTTTTATTTTGACAAGCATCGTCTTTGTCTTCATCTTCGTGGTGATAGTGGTACGTGCGGAGGTAGTGGGAGAGTGCATAAAAACTTAAAAATCCAATTGCGATTGCAATTGCTCCATAAAACTCTGATCCCTCAAGTGTTTCAGGAATAAGCTCGAAGAATACAACTCCAAGAAACACACCAATAGCTACTGGAACAATAAAGCCGTGTGCTCCATGGAGGTGACCTTTTTTCCCGAAGATGAGAACTCCTGAAAAAGAGAGAAGGGCGATGAGGGCTGCGGCGATACTTGCTTCAAACATATTGATATTGTTGATTATTTATTATTGCAAACTTGTTGCAATAAGGTATCATGTGCTTATGAAAGACGCAAGCAAAAAAATTATTGAAGAATTAACTACACGTGGATACCGTATTACAAAGGCGCGCATAGAAGTTCTTGAGACGCTCGCAAAGACGCATGCACCATTAAGTATTCAAGCTATCACTGAGGCAGTTACTGTTGACACAGTGAGTGTGTACCGGACTATCGCAATGCTTAAAAATGAACAGTTGATTGAAGAGGTCACAACGCAAGGGGAAGCTTCTCGATATGAAATTTCGCATGGGCACCATCATCATGTAGTCTGTGTTTCTTGCAATCTTTTGGTGCACTTGCCGTGTGATGTTGAGCCAACTAAACAAGTGCATGTTCCAGGATTCACTTCTATTAATTCCCATGAGTTGACCTATTATGGTACATGTACAAAGTGTACATAGCCTTTATACTGTTGTGATGAAATATTATGGACTACTAGTACTAGCTTTTGTTTTTTGCGGTAGTTTTGGTGTAGCAAACGCTCAAGAGGTGTATCAAGACCTTAAAGAAATTGTTACTGCAGAGGTAACAGAGGTCATGAGTGTAGAAGAACGTGAGATTGTGGGGACTGACACATTTGCTACCGTACAACAGATTAAGGCAACCCTTACTTCAGGAAAAACTGTTGGTAAAGTGGTGATGTTTGAGAACGAAATGGTGCTCCTTAAGGCAGGGGATAGTATTTACCTTAATCACGTCGTCTTGATTGATGATACTGAATATTTTGTATTTAAAGACTTTAAGCGCCATACGCAGTTGTTATTACTGGTAGGTTTTTTTGTTGTATTGCTACTTCTGTTTTCAGGATGGCACGGCGCGCGGGCGCTAGTATCACTTGGATTAAGTGTTGGAGCTATTATTTTTATATTGGTACCACTGATGCTTAAGGGGTACGATCCTGTCTTGGTAAGTTTGGGTGTCTCTGCATTAATTTTAGGCTTTGTACTTTTTCTCACCCACGGATGGAATGCCCGCTCCGCAATTGCGTTTTGTGGGACGTTTGGAGCTGTCTTAGTCACATGCATAATTGCGTGGCTTTGCGTGTCTTCAATGCGATTAACTGGTTTTGGAAGTGATGCTTCGGTATCACTTAACTTTGCAACACGTGGCACCCTTGATTTTGCCGGGTTACTCCTTGGGAGTATTATTATTGGTATCTTAGGAATACTCGATGATGTGTCCATTACACAAGTTTCGGTAGTGCAACAACTTAAACACGCAAACACTTCGTTTGGTCGTTTAGAACTCTATAAACGGGCGATTATTGTTGGGAAAGACCATATTGGATCACTCGTGAATACACTTGCGCTTGCGTATGTGGGAGTGTCGTTGCCATTGGTACTTTTGTTTGCGAATGCAGATGCAGGAATTGGATTAACCCTCAACCAAGAGGTGGTTGCCTCAGAGCTTGTACGTATTATTGTCGGTAGCATTGGCCTCATTTTAGCGGTACCGTTAACAACCTTGGTTGCAGCTTGGTACTTTGGGAAGCATGGTGTGGGTAAGAAAGATATACACGTGCACGACCATGGGCACACCCACCCGTAATAATAAAGGGTATACTAGAGGTACTATTAGTTTAATATGACGGTAATTAATTTGTATGAACAAGACTGTTGAAGAATTTAAGGCTTTTGCAATTAAGGGAAACGTAGTTGATTTAGCAGTAGCGGTAGTTATTGGTACCGCGTTTGGGAAGATTGTTTCCTCACTTGTAGATAGTGTGATTATGCCCGCTATCGGAATTTTACTTGGAGGTATCAACTTTAGTACTATGGGCTTCAAAATTGGAGAGGCAACCATTGGATACGGTGTCTTTATTCAAAGTATGGTTGATTTTGCGATTGTAGCGTTTGTTATTTTCTTAGTGGTAAAAGGTATTAACCACATGAAGGGTCCAAAAGAAGATCTAAAACCTGAAGTACCTAAACCAACTCCAGAAGATGTGCTCTTGTTGCGAGAAATTCGTGATTCATTGCGAAATAGATAAAAGAGATACAAGATGAAGTAAAAAGTGGAGCATTTGCTCCACTTTTTAATGTCAAAAAATATCACAACACACACACTTCTACTTGCGCAATACAGACTTTAATTGTTATCCACAAGGGCTTCAATCTCAAAACTAAATTGCTTCGCCAAAGCGTGTATATTTTGCAACAGATAATTTTTTGAGTATATTTTTTTATACACAATACATATGTTTGTAGGCATATTTGGCAATTGTTTACGAGTGACTTATTATCATAGGTAACCACTTCGGGTCTCCAAACCGAGTGTGTCAAAAGAGAGGTACGACACGCAACTATGCAAGTCACACGCTTGCACACACCATGTATAGCCACATGGGGTTGTCTTTAACTCTCTAAAAATGGATCTTTCTTAAAAATAATTGGGCGTGCATACATCTCCAAATGTGCACGTTATACAACACCACCAATTATTTTTGTGAGAGATCACCCATACAGCTTCTGTATAACCCCAGAAGCACTTTACTAACCCTCACCAATTCATCATGTTTACCGAAGTCACAAAAAGAAATGGGGAAAAAGTTCCTTTTAACTCAGAAAAAATTGTTATTGCAATGCGCAAAGCATTTGCTGCAGAAAACACACCTGTAGATGATGGAACACTCCGTCAGATGGCAGATCGTGTAGTTACAAAACTACAAGCGTTGTTTGAAGGAAAAGAAGAAATACCAACTGTTGAGCATGTTCAGGACTTGGTAGAACAGACCCTTATGGAGCGAGGGTACTTTGTGGTTGCAAAACACTACATTTTGTACCGGTTCATGCAGACGGAAGTTCGAAAGGACGAAGTCATTGAAGCTATCGAAGAAAACAGGTTGATGATTACAACAGGGCAGGGTGAAGAACAGTTTTCTCGTGAATCAATGCGTGCATACATAGCACAATTTACAAAGGGAATTGAAGCAGAAATTGATCTTGATAGCATCATTACGCAACTAGAAAGAGAAGTGTACGATGGTATTTCAACCAAAGAACTTTCTAAACTTGTAACGTTAGTGTTGCGTGCGAAAATTGAACTTGATCCTGCGTACTCACAAATTGCAGCGCGACAACTCTGTGCACGCCTGTATGAAGAAGCAATTGCAGATGATATTGCAATTACTAATGCCGATTTTGTACAGAAGTACCGTGATGCATTTTCTCGCAACATCACTATCGCAGTAGCTGATAAAAAGTTGGCTTCAAACATGCTTGAGTTTGACTTCAAGAAAATTGCCGATGCAATTATGCCAGAACGAGACGATTTGTTCCGTTATCTTGGTGTTGAAACACTTAATGACCGATATTTTATTCGCGCCTCAGATGGTCATATCCTTGAGACACCACAGTTCATGTGGATGCGCGTTGCGATGGGTCTTGCACTTGGAGAAAAAGAAAAAGAAGCAAAGGCAATAGAGTTTTATGAAGTGATGTCAACGCTACGGTTTGTACCTTCAACACCAACCTTGTTCCATGCAGGAACACCCCATCCGCAGCTCTCTTCTTGTTACCTCAATGTGGTAGAAGATGACCTCAATCATATCTTTAAAGTATTTGGAGACAATGCCCAACTTTCAAAGTGGGCGGGAGGAATTGGTACCGCATGGACAAAGCTTCGTGCAACGGGTGCGTTAATTAAAACTGCAGGGATTACCTCACAAGGAACTATCCCGTTCTTAAAAATTGCAAATGATGTAACGGTTGCTATTAACCGTTCAGGACGTCGGCGTGGTGCGACGTGTGTGTATATGGAGAACTGGCACTATGACTTTTTGGATTTCATGGAGCTTAAGAAAAATACGGGAGACGAACGACGCAGAGCTCACGACATGAACACTGCCTCATGGGTATCAGACCTCTTTATGAAGCGAGTAAAAGAAGATGGAGACTGGACACTCTTGTCGCCTGATGAAGCTGTCGACTTAACGGAGACATACGGAAAAGAATTTGAAACGCTATACATTAAGTATGAAAAAATGGCGGACAATGGAGAGATTCATCTCTTTAAGAAAATGAAGGCTCGTGACCTGTGGAAGAAACACATTAGTTCGCTTTTCGAAACAGGGCATCCATGGGTTACGTTTAAAGATCCGTCAAACCTTCGTTCGCCGCAAGACCATGCAGGGGTTGTTCACAACTCAAACCTTTGTACTGAAATCACACTTAATACGTCTGCTACAGAGACAGCGGTTTGTAACCTGGGATCAGTAAACTTTGCAGAACACATAACTAAGGGCGAGTTTGACGGAGCTAAAGTAACTGCAACAGTAACTACTGCAATGCGAATGCTTGATAACGTGATTGACCTTAACTTCTATCCTACAAAAGAAGCACAGCATTCAAACATGAAGCATCGACCGGTTGGACTTGGGGTGATGGGATTCCAAGATGCGTTATATGAGCTTGGTATTCCATTCGCATCAGACCGATGTGTTGCATTTGCCGATACTTCAATGGAAGTGGTGTCACATGCTGCAATAGCTGCTTCAAGTGAGTTAGCACGAGAGCGAGGAGCTTATGAAAGTTTTGCAGGTAGTAAGTGGGACAGAGGAATCTTGCCGGTAGATACGATTAAAATCCTTGAAGAAAACAGAGGCTTAAGTACAGGTGTTGATGCAACTGAAAGTCTCAATTGGGCACCCGTTCGAGAATCAATCGCGAAGTATGGTATGCGAAATAGTAACTGTATGGCAATTGCGCCAACGGCAACAATCTCAAATATTGCAGGTTCTATTCCAGGTATTGAACCAATCTACAAAAATATTTATGTAAAAAGTAATATTTCAGGAGACTTCATTATTGTTAACAACGCTCTTGTGGCTGACTTAAAAAAACTAGGGCTATGGAGCAAAGAGATGCTTGATGCTATTAAGTACAACGATGGGTCAATTCAGTATCTTGACAATGTACCGCAAGATTTGAAAGACAAATACAAAGAGACGTTTGAGATTGATATGAAGTGGCTTGTTAAAGCTGCAGCTCAACGAGGGAAGTGGATTGACCAAGCGCAGTCATTGAACATTTTCTATTCTGGTACATCAGGAAAAGAGGTAAGTGACCTCTATATATACGCATGGGAGATGGGAGTAAAAACAACCTATTACCTCCGGTCACTTGGTGCATCACAGGTTGAAAAATCATCAATTAATGCAGCGGGAACTCAGATTCGAAAGAAGCAAGAAGGAAATGGCGAAGGACCAGTTGATGTGATAGCTCCTGAAGTTGTTGTACCTACAGCAGAACCAATTTTATCTCCACTTGCAACAGTCTCACCAATTCAGCATGCAGAATTAGACGCAGCTAAGGTAAGTATAGAAAAAAAGCCAACGTTTAAAGGAGAGATTAGGTTGCATGTGGCTGAGGATGCCACCTGCGAAGCCTGCCAATAGGGACTTCCATAAACGGCAAGCTTCTTTGTCGCACTGCAGAATTTTTTACTCACCCTACGCCATGTAGGGCTCGCAAAAAATTCCTTGTGCTTCGCGAATCTTACTCGTTTCTGAAAGCCCCTCCCTGTTGGGTAGAAACAACGATGACGACGAGCAATCTACAGGGGAAAGATGTGAACAAAGAGAAGGGTGGGGTATACTGTAAGTCATAGAGAAGAGGCGCCGTGCCGGGATTGTGTAACGCGATATGCAGTCCCCGCACGACGCCCCTTACCCGCTTTGTGCGGTGCCTATGCAGCAGTGACAATTCAATTAACATACACGCTTGTGATATCTCGCGCGTGTGTTTTTTGACCACTGGATTATAAAACTATTCAACGTATAATTAGCAAAATCACTAAATTAAAGTATTACCATGGAAAAAAAAGGAATCATCAATAATTCATCAACCGACCCGAACAAAATACTTCCCATGAAGTACAAGTGGGCACGTGAACACTATAAAGCAGGAGTTGCAAACAACTGGACTCCCGATGAGATTTCAATGCAACTTGATATCGAACTCTGGAAGAAACAAGGTCCTGATGGACTCTCAGAAGACGAACGACGAATGATTTTGTGGAACTTGGGATTCTTCTCAACTGCAGAATCACTCACGGCAAACAACTTAGTGCTTGCAGTATACAGTCATGTAACCAACCCAGAATCACGACAGTTTTTATTGCGACAAGCATACGAAGAAGCAATCCATACAGATACGTTCATTTATTGTTGTGATTCACTTGGTCTTGACCCAGATGAGATATACAACATGTATGAGACTATTCCATCAATTAAAGCAAAAGACGATTTTGTAGTTGATTTCACGAAGTCAGTATTTGATCCAAATTTCAAGACTGACTCTGCAGAAAATATTCAGAAGTTTGTCCACGATCTCATTGGATTCTATGTCATCATGGAAGGAATCTTCTTCTATGCTGGTTTTGCAATGATGCTGTCACTTAAGCGTCAAAACAAAATGCCAGGTATCTCAGACCAGTTCCAGTACATCTTGCGAGATGAATCCATTCACTTGGCGTTTGGAATTGACCTCATTAATACAATCAAAGCAGAGAATCCTGAAATTTGGTCTGAAGAATTCAAAGCTGACATTACTGCCAAGATTATGCAGGCTGTGGTACTTGAACAAACATACGTTGATGACGCAATGCCAAAGGGAATCTTAGGTCTTAATCCAAAGAGTGTAAAAGAGTACATTGAGTACATCGCAGATCGTCGTTTTGAACGACTTGGATTGCCATTGCAATACAACACCGCATCCCCATTCCCATGGATGGCCGAAGTAATCGATATGCCAAAAGAAAAAAACTTCTTCGAAACAAAAGTGACGGAGTATAAGACTGGAGGGTCACTTGAGTGGTGAAATGAGCCACAGAGCGTAGCGACAATGGCGAATTTCGTTCCCAGTTTCTGCTGCTGACCAAGAACATAATGTTGCACCTCGGCGCTAGCCGTGTGCAACATTATGTTCAACAAAAACTGCTGGACGTCCCGAACGCTCTGTTAACTCAGTTTATATCGACACAGCAAACTCTCGAACGTTTAAATAACTTCACCCTTTGAAGTGAAAAAGACCCTTCACGCTACATCAAGTAGCGCTCGGGTCTTTTTTCTTGTGCTTCGCGCATTCATCTCAATTTTGAGAGAAAAAAGACTTATATAAACTAGATAAAATGATTTTTCAGAATTTGTTTTGTCTAAAATTAGTGGTATTCTGAGTATAAGATGCTTGATGCACAAAGTTTAGTAGACTTAGCTAAGTCTAGGTTTGAGGAAGCTAAAGTATTACAACAAAATGGCAAGTTTGAAGGTGCTATATACCTTTCAGGTTATGCTGTTGAACTGATGTTGAAAAGACATATTATAAAAATTTCAAATTGGCCAAAGTATCCCTCTCCTGGAGATAAAGACCTTAATAACTATAGCTCATTTAAGACTCACGATTTGGACGTTCTATTAAAATTAAGCGGTCTCGGGAAAGAAATACGTGAAAATTCCGTCTTAGAAGCTAAGTGGAGTATTGTCAAAAAATGGAAGACAGGTTGGCGCTATAGAGAATTAGGTACATCTTCGGTGGAAGCAGAAGCTTTAGAAGCAATCGATAAAACTAGGGATATTTGCAACTGGTTAATCAAAAAATAATATGAACGAAAATATTTCTAAATTAAAAAACATAGCAAAGAATCTTTTAAAGAAAAAAGATTCTTTGTTGTTCATGGGTTTGATTGAGCGACATGACGCCGAAAATAGCTGGGATTTGTTGATTTCAGGTGATTGGGTTGAGTCCGGCAAGTCTGAAGAAGATTTGGTGCTCATCATTGATGAGCTCAAGCGTGAATTTGCTGAAGGTTTTGATTTCATATCCCAAATCATTACATATAGGACATCGGAACCTTTTATCCAACATTTAGCTCGGACGATTCAAAAAAATAATCCTGCAATTGGGGAGAAAGTTGAATTAAAATTTTTTGATGACTTCATTATTACTGCATACATTGTGCATCATGAATTTGATGATTTTGAAGCAACTTATGTCACAAATACTCGAATTACTAAAGAAATTAATAGTTTCTAATTCCTATAATAGTTGTTCATAAAACCATGAAAAAAGTGATTTTGATTTCGGGGGGAAGTGATGGACTTGGAAAGGCCCTTGCGATGCAGTTGGTTCAAACCCATACAGTAGTTATCCTTGCACACAACAAAGAGAAAGTAGAGAAAGCTGCAGAAGAAATTGGGTGTTATTTTGTGTGTGCTGATGTGTCAAATTACAGTGAAGTAGACACTGCTGTACAAGAAGTTATCTCAAAATACGGTCAGATTGATTGTCTTGTGAACAATGCCGGCTTTTGGATTGAGGGAACGCTTGAATCAAACGCTCCAGAAGATATTGCAAAAGCACTTGATGTAAATACCAAAGGAACAATTTTCTTAACCAAAGCAACGTTGCCGTATATGAGAGAAAGAAAATCAGGAAGAATCATTAATGTGATTTCACAAGCAGGTCTATATGCAAAGGCAGAACGTATTGTGTATTATGCATCAAAATGGGCCGTTACTGGTTTTACAGATTCTCTTCGTTTAGAAGTTGCTCCGTTTAATGTCTCAGTGTGTGGATTTTATCCAGGTGCTATGAAGACCAATTTTTTTACAAAAGTTGGTGTAACAAAAGATATGAGTAAGTATATTGAGCTTGAAGAGGCGGTTCGTGCACTCCAATTTATCATTGAAACTCCAGAATCTGTCTGTATACCAGAACTCGGTATTAAACTTACGGGTTCGTAAGACAAGGCTAGTATGTGTTGAGAGAGGGGGGCAGTGGAGCGTAAAGAGTTATTTGTTCGGAATGCGTTCAAACCCTCAAGTGACTTACCAAAATCTGTTGGAGACTTTTCGCGTAGGTAGACAAACGAAAAGCCACCAGAGAAAGATGGAGTGGTGCAAAAGCAGCTTCCCGTCTTATATTTGGTGGCGTATTGTATTAGGGCACCTTTTTACCAAGCGAAAATCCCGCGAATTGAGGACTGATTTTCATGATAACGAAGGCTTCTTGTTCGTAGTTGTCGCGGATCTTTGCAACATAATCAAGGTGCAATGAAAATGACGTCCACCGCACAGGGATAACCAGAACCTCAATAGGGACGAAGAATCCGCCGCAACCTGTCTTGCGATGTGCCTCTTTGAGGCTTTTAGGTCGCGTCCGGAAAAGCTGTATAATCGATTGTTCACTTGCACAGAAAAATATAAATTTTTCCGGACCGTTATCACCAAGAGTCATCTTAAATGGGGCCGGGAGGATTCGAACCTCAGCGGCCGCCAGCGAATCAAAGATCATAGAGAACAAAGTAAAAATCAGAATCAACCTCGTCCACATGGTAGTTCTCCCTGTTGTTGGTAGTTGCTATCTAAAGTACTTATTTGCATAATACTCCTTTTTAAAAAAGATGGAAATATCTACGGTGTATATGCATTTCAGGAATTATTACGTCATCAGGAATGATATACTCTCAAATAAATAGGAGGAGCGAAAATGTGCATAATCGAAATAATCTTATAGAACACTATGACAAAAGCAAAAGTCTTCCTTAAAAAACTAAATTCTGAATATCTTGCACTCCATACAAATTATGAGGAGTTGTTTTGGCAGTCATATATGGGTGATCAGAAAGTTGATGTAAAGAAAGACAAAGCACTTGAGGCGCGAGACGCATTTCGTAGTAACGTAGCATTACAAAAACAGGCAAAAGAGTTACTAATAACAGCTGATGCACAATCTAAAAACAAGCTTAAAATTTGGATTGATTTCTTTGACCTGTACTTGATGCCAGAAGAAGCAAGAGTCATTAAAAATAAGTGTGATGCACTTGAATCAGAGGTGGTGAAGAAGCGTGCGATACGAATTGAAGGATATGTTGACCCGTATACAAAACTGTTTACCGAAGCGTCGTCACTTCGCATGCGAACAATGATGCAAACCCATGCTGATGAAAAAGTTCGTAAAGCTTGCTTTGAAGCTCGAGAAAAGATTGCAGTAGATTGTATTGACCAATATGTAGAACTAGTGAAGTTACGAAATGAGTTTGCGCGAGTGCAGGGTTTTTCTGATTTTTACGACTATAAACTACAAAAAGAGGACAAGATGACAAAGAAGCAGCTCTTCTCACTGTTTGACTCAATTTCACTAAAAACTAAAAAGACGTTTGTTGCATTACGTGAGCTTGAGAATTCTCTGCCAGCTTTGCGTAAACCGTGGAACTTTGGATACTTTATGACGGGAGACTTTACTAAAGAAGAGGATCAGTATTTTCAATTTGAAGATGCATTGCAGCGATGGGGCCGTTCTTTCAGTGCACTTGGTATTACTTTTAAAAAAGGTACGTTGCAGCTTGATCTCCTTGATCGAAAAAGAAAGTACAATAACGGATTTTGTCATTGGCCGGTTTTAGTTAATTATGATGGGCAAAAAAGAAACGCGGGGAGCTCAAATTTCACCTGTACACTTGTAGCAGGGCAGGTAGGTGCGGGAAGTATTGGGTATAAAACACTCTTTCATGAAGGAGGGCATGCTGCACATTTCTTAAACATAGAGCAAACAGAGGTTTGCTTGAACCATGAATACGCACCGCAGTCGGGTGCGTGGTCTGAAACACAAAGCATGTTTTTAGACACGATGTTTTCAAGTATTGAGTGGAAGACGCGTTATGCAAAAAATAGTGAAGGCACCGCATATCCATTTGTACTGTTTACACGCAAAGAAAAAAAGCTCCATCTATTAAAGCCTGAGTACATGAACTCAATCATGTTTGTTTCAAACTTTGAAAAAGAAGTATACGAGTTAAAAATTCCAACAGCAAAACAGATTTGCGCAATCGCAAAAGCAAACTATAAAAAATATTATGACCTATCAGGGGACTCATTTACTGCACTAAACGTGCCACACATTTATTCATGGGAAAGTTCGGCATCGTACCATAACTATGGTTTGGAAAAGCTGGCCCTTGCACAATGGCGTGAATATTTTTATAAAAAATATGGATACATTGTTGATAATCCAAACGTGGGAAGGGAAATGGCGAAAGTATGGAAACTTGGGGCACTTAAGTCTTTTCAAGAGTTTGTACTAATTGCAACAGGGAAGAAGCTCGGAACTAAAGCCTTCTTAGATGATATCTTGATGCCTGTACAAAAAGTTATTAAAGAAGCACAAGTGAAAATTGAGTGTTTGAAGCATGTAAAAGAATATACAAAACCAGTAGCACTTAATGGCAATATTAAAATGGTTCATGGCAAAAAAGTAATCGCAACCAACGAAATAAGCTTTGAAGCTATGGCAGAACAATACGGCAAGTGGCTTAAAAAAATGGAAAAGAAGAGTAAAAAATCTTAATCTAAGTTTGTTATACTGTGTTCCTATGCAAGATGAATTTGAATTGACGTATTTGGTAAAAAATTTGCCAGAGGACTTTGGAAGATCACACGAAACAAGAGAGATTTTAGATGTGTATATCCCTGAATCGTCAGAGCATGCACTATTACGACTTCGCAAAAGAGGGGACGTGCTTGAAATGACAAAAAAAGTATTAGCTTCGGGTCCGGATTCTTCACATCAAATTGAATACACCATACCTCTCTTGCAAGAAGAATTTGATGCGCTTGTAAAAGTAGAGGGAAAGAAAGTGCAGAAGATTCGCCACTATTATATTGAGAACGGCATCATGTATGAAATTGATGTATTTCAAGGTGAGCTTAATGGGCTTGTATTAGTGGATGTTGAATTTAAGTCTCACAAAGAAAAAAGTACATTTGTTCCGCCAGTATGGTTCGGAGCCGATGTTACTCAAGAAACGTTTGTTGCTGGAGGAGTGCTTTGCGGTAAAGCATACAAGGACATTGAAGTCGAGCTTAGTACATTTGGATATAATAAAATACATCATGCATAAAACAATTACATTATTTTTACTTACAACAATAGTTTTCTTTTCACTGCATATTGATACAACCTTTGCGGTGTCAGAAAAAGAACAAATAGAAAAACTCACTCTGCAATTTAATGCATTAAACTCATACGTTACTCGTATTACAACAGTGTGGAATCCTTCAGTACAAAAAGCAGTCCCATCTGAAACTGTGAGAACATCTATAACAGATGGAATTTTTTGGCTTGTAAAATCGCAGGAAGAAAATGGACACTTTGCGTATGAGTATGTGCCGTATGAAGACGTATATAAAAATGATGACAATATAGTGAGGCAAGCAGGAGCTCTGTATGCACTTGGGGAAGTTGCACGGAAAAGTAAGACAGAGAACAAAGACACAAATGGAGCTATTGAAAAATCAATTAGGTATTTTGAGAGTCTCTCGACAGAACACGAATTTGAAGGTGAGAATATTCGATGTATACAAAAAAGTGAAAGAAGCAAGCTCTGTAAGCTTGGGGCAACATCACTTGCTTTGGTGGGTATCTTAGGGTACGTCGAAGCTAATCCTAAGAAAGCAAAAGACTACGAAGACCTCATTGAAGGATATGTCGCCTTTATTTTAAAAGCGAAAAAAGAAAAAACTGGCTTTCGTGATCAATACGAAATTGGCGAAGGCTTTCGTGGCGAGACAGAATCGTCGTTTTCAAATGGGGAAGCACTACTTGCACTCGTTCGGTATTATGACTATAAACAAAATGGAGATGTTAAAAAAGTGATTGATGAAACTTTTATGTATCTGAAAGTACAACCGTATGATGCAAACTTGTACTTGTGGATGATGGCTTCATTAAAAGATATGCACGTACTATGGCCTTCTGATGCATACACTACATATGGAAAAGCATTTACGTTGTGGCGGATGAATATGATGCAGTCAGCACACATGGCTTCGCATAATTACTGTGCAGCAAACGAAGGGCTTGCAAGTGCGTATTCTTTGCTCAAAGGAAACATGACAGTAGCTGAAGCAAAGAAACTTCGAACCGAAATTGATTTCTGGAATACTAAAAACATTGGATTGCAAATTGGGTTAACAGAAAAACTCCGTGTGGTGAATGAAGAGGGAAAGCTTCTTTTTAAAACTATACGGAGTTCAGAAAAAAGCGGTGGTGGTTTTTTAACTTCAGAAAAAGTTCCCACACAGCGTATTGATTTCACGCAACACTGCGTGAACACCTATTTACAGACATTGGTTGATATTGATAATCAAACGCTCTAGACTTGCAGTCATTGTTATGTAACTTAGTGCATGATTTTGCATTACACAATAGGGGTAAGTTGATTGCAACAATAGGTTTTTACGAAATTTGGTATACTGGTACTTATGATTTTTGTTCGGAAAGGATTCCTCGTGTCGCTTATGGTAACTATCCTCTTTGGAGGAGGATATTTTTACTATGTCGCGCAAGCAGTATGCCCTGTACCACTTGCGTATTCGCTTGGGTCAATTGATGAGCGATTTGATATGAGTCGTGATGAAGCACGATTAGTTATTTCAGAAGCAGAGTCAGTATGGGAAGACGCAACAGGACGCAACCTGTTTAGTTATGAAGAAGAAGGGAAACTCGTAATTAACTTTGAGTACGACGATCGTCAAAAACTCGTGACTACTGAAGGAGTCCTTAAAGAAAAACTGGATGCAACCGAAGACTTAAGTGTGGAGGTTGGGAATACGTATCAAACGCTTGTTGCAGAATATGATACGTTAAAAGTGAATTATACAAAAAAGGTGAATAGGTATGAAAAAAACCTGCAAGCGTATAACACAGAAGTAGAAAAATATAATAAACAGGGAGGAGCCCCTGAGGCGGTCTTTGCATCGCTGTCTCAACAAAAGGAAAAATTGGATACTGAGCAAAAATCGCTTAATGAATTGTCTAATACACTGAACGTACTGGTAAAAGAGATCAATGCTATAGGTGAAAAAGGGAACTCCCTTGTAAAAACATATAACCAGGGTGTCGGCGTTTATAATAAGACTTTTGGCGAACCACGAGAATTCACGCAGGGCGACTACAGCAACAGCACAATAAAAATATATACCTTTGAAGATAGGGAACAACTCAAGCTTGTGTTGGTACATGAATTTGGACATGCACTTTCGCTTGATCACGTTGAAGGAGAAAAATCATCAATGTACTATTTAATAGGAAAACAACCTAAAAATACTACTTTGTCAGTACAGGATTTAGAAGAGTTTAATCGCGTATGTGGAGACAACACATTGTGGCAGAAAATCAAGTTATCGTTACAAAAATAAATAATTTTATGTCTATAGCAATGTATTTAGGGAGTGCGTATAATCTTCCAATTCCGGACAAGTCTGTTGACCTTATTATCACGCATCCACCGTTTTGGAAAACTGAGGGGTCCTATTATGGAGGTGATACAAAAGCTCAATTTTCAAAAGGAAAAAATTCTGATCGGAAAGAGTGTTGGGATAATCTGGTGCTAGCGACAAAAGAAATGGTTCGAGTACTTAAGGATGATGGAAGTTTTATTATTAATATTGGACAAGCAGATTATCCTCGATTTAATACATTTGAATATGAACATATTCTTTTTTGCGTTCAGGAACTTAATCTTATTCTTAGCTCAGAGATAGATTGGCGAGTTACACGTAACATTTATTCATTTGATAATTTACATCACGAACATCAAATATTTAGGCAATATACAAAAAATTCACAATATTTTAGAAATCAATTTGAAATCGGGAATCTTAATCCAGCATCATGGGATATCCCATATATAGAGCATAACCCTAACTTATTACAATTAGGGAATGTTGGACACGGTTTTCCTATTGAACTTGCTTCTCGTATGGTTCGTTGTTTTGCAAAGCAAGACGCAGTAGTTTGTGATCCATTTGCAGGCACTGGCACAGTAAATATTGCTGCGGGTTTACATGGAAAAAGCTCAATATATCTCGATTGCTCGAGTGATCAGTATGCTTTAGCAAAAGCCAGGTTTAATCAGTTTAAACTTGAAGTTCAAGAAAAATAAGAGAAATTGAGTAAGAAAGGAGTCCGTCTATCGTCTATAGTCAAAGATACTGATGCAAAGATAAACACAGCAATGTATGGTTATTTCTTGTGTCACGGTACAATACGTAGAGGATTATTTAATTTAAAATAGTATATGGATTCACAATCATTTATGAGCAGGGGGTACGTTCAGACATTATTAACCATTGCACTTGTGGGTGTTATTGTTGCACTTGCATCATATGCATACTTCACACTTAAGCAAACTGAAGGTGTATACACAGGGGCTACTTCAATAACTGTTACCGGCGAAGGTGAAGTTCAGGCAGTACCTGATATTGGAACTTTTTCGTTTTCAGTGATGGCAGAAGGAGCTGATGCAAAAACAGCTCAGACAAAGTCAGCAGAATTGGTTAATGCCATTCTAAAATCGCTTAAAGAAGCAGGTGTAGATGAAAAAGATGTAAAGAATGAGAATTACAATCTCAATCCAAAATATAAGTATGAAGATAAACCTTGTGTAAACTTCTCATACTGTCCACCAAGTAATCCAGTGATTGATGGGTATGAGGTAAGTCAAACAGTAACGGTGAAAGTACGTAATCTAGATAAAGCTGGCGACCTAATTTCACTCTCTGGAGAAAAAGGCGCAACTAACATCAGTAGTTTAGCGTTCACGGTAGATGATGAGAAGGTAAGCAAAGCAGAAGCACGAACAAAAGCTATTGCTGATGCGAAATTAAAAGCAGAACAGCTTACAAAAGACCTAGGTGTTGAGATTGTTAAAATGACTGGATATTGGGAAAACGAAAGCCCAATGTATCCAATGATGAACCAAGGATATGGGGGACCAGAAATGATGTCAGATGCAAAATCAGTATCACCTGAAATGCCCGTTGGAGAAAACACCGTAAAGAGTACCGTGAGTATTACGTATGAGGTTAAATGAAATGAGTAAACGAGCGTAGCGACTATTACGAATTTCCGTCCCAGTTTCCGCCTTGCCCTAGAGCGTAGTATAGAACCTCAGCGCTAGCTGTGTTCTATACTAAAGCTCGGCGGAAACTGCTGGACGTCTCGAACGTTAAGTTAACTCCACACATCTGAAGCGACTATAAAAACCCCAAAGGGCGACAACATGTCGCCCTTTGTGTATTTTTATAATGCATGGTATAATAGAATAAATCTCCCGAAAGGGTGTTTTTTTAAACCAACAATTTTATTCAATTAATTACAATTTCATGAGTCGACTAGGAAACTATCTCCGTGATACTGCAGCAGAAATGAAGCACGTAACATGGCCAACACAAATGCAGGCAATTACGTACACGGTACTGGTTATCGGTGTATCAGCATTCACTGCTCTTTTCTTGGGTGGATTTGATCACCTTTTTACACAACTTCTAAACTACATTGTTCGTTAATTTAATACCGTATGGCTAAACAACAAACAGACGGTGAGCGTCACTGGTATGCAATTCACACCTACTCAGGGTACGAAAATGCAGTTGCACGTAACCTCAAGCAACGTATTGATTCTCTTGGAATGGAGACACAGATTTTTGACGTAGTTGTTCCAACTGAAAAAAAGATTCGCGTTAAAGGAGGAAAGCGTATTACTGAAGAAGAACGAATCTATCCAGGATACGTACTTGTAGACATGATTGTAAATGACGAGTCTTGGTACATTGTTCGAAACACTCCTCGTGTTACAGGGTTCGTTGGAAGTGGAACGCAACCAGTGCCGCTAGCTCAATCCGAGTACGAAGCACTCATGAAACGAATGAACGATGGTTTGGTTAAACATCAGCTCGACTTTGCACAAGATGATGTAGTCATTATTACAGATGGTCCGTTTAAGGATGTAGAAGGGAAGGTAGGAGAAGTTGATGAAGCAAGTGGACGAGTTAAAGTGCTGGTTTCTATTTTTGGGAGGGAGACACCCGTTGAATTAGACTTTCTTCAAATCCGAAAGGTGTAAAGCTCTTAAAATCGGCGACTCGCTTTGTCGCTACGGCATTTTGCTCAATCACCGTAGGCTACTACGGCTCTTTCTCAAAATACCTAGGCTTCGCGCGATTCATCCAATTTAAAAAGTTTTAAGCATCCTCATTCCAATATTAGACATTCTAAATTCGCGTATCCTTGCTAAAAGCCCTTATATTATGTAGTATAGCGACGCTTCAAGGTATACGTTAACATTGCATATGGAGCAATGGTGTACCAACAAAAATAATTAAAAAACATGGCAAAAAAGATATTAAAAAAGATTAAAGTACAGGCAACAGGAGGTAAAGCTACACCAGCTCCACCGTTAGGGCCAGTACTCGGACAAGCGGGAATCAACATTGGTGAGTTCGTAAATCAATTCAACGAGCAAACTCGTGAGTCTCGTATGGGTGAGGTGGTGCCAGTTGAACTGACTGTATTTGACGACCGATCATTCTCATTTATCCTTAAGACTTCTCCAGCATCACGTCTTATTCTTAAGGCTATTGGAAAGGAGAAAGGGTCAGGAAAGAATGCTACTTCTAAAGTAGGGGACATCACACAAGACCAAATCCGAGCTATCGCAGAAATAAAAATGCCCGACCTCAACGCAGCGACAATCGAAGCTGCTATGAAGATCATCGAGGGTACTTGTCGAAGCATGGGCGTTAAAGTAATCTAAATTACTTTAACGAAGCTTTTGAGGTAGATTATGAGCTTTGCGAAATAATCTATCCAAAAGGTGTACTGCTCCTGTAAGGAGTGAAGGTGCTTTGATGCACTTTCACCGAGCTTTTGAGCAATTCTATGAGGTGAAACCGAAATAGAATAGCCAAAAGGTATACAGCCTCTGTATGAGGTAAGAGTGATTTAATATCACTCTTACCGACCTTGCCTAGGATTCTAGAGACGAATGTCGGACAGAATCCTGACAAGGTGTACTGAAACTGTAAGTTTTTAGAGTGAAGTAAATTAACGTCTGAGTACATTTAGACTAAGATATACAAAAAGCAGGCATATGCCTGCTTTTTGTATATATCGCTCTTTTGGTAAGAAAAGACGAGTTCAGTCGTCTTAGGGAATAGTTCAAGATCTTTACGAGTATATGTGCCTGAGGCGCACGGTTTATTGTAATAACAAAACAACCAAAGGAACCTTCAAATGATTAAAAAGTTTGTACAAAAACTGCGTAGTGTACGTGAAGCGCGTCGGAATCGAGTATGGGTTGTTTTCATCGATGAAAACGGACCACTCCTGCTTTCTCCGGATTACTTCAAAAAATACTGCCCAGGAGAAGATCAACTCTCTAAAAGAGGTCTAACAAATACAGCACTAAGACTAGGAAGTTGTCTTAGGCTAGAGTCTGGACTGGAGCTTATCTATCTGAAAAAATTTAAGCTCAAAGGAGGTTCTGAATACAAAGACCTTCATGTCTTCTATGTTGTGATACCTCAAGATATGAGCATTCCAGAAAAGATGAATGGCCCATGGCTACAGCCCTTGAGTGATGCTCCACAGCAAAGAGAGGTCAAACAAGCTCTCAAGAAGGTTCTTGAGAATGATCCTCGTCATGTGTTGCTTCAGCTACAGGTAATCGGATTAATTTAATCAATAACAATATGGAGGGCGCGTTGCGCCCTCCTATGACTCCCTTCGTATCGAAAGTCGATATGGGGGTTTTTGTTTTTTAAGTAGCTTATGCTATAACAGTCATGGAATTCCTGAAGCAAGAGAACAGATAGTGAGGGAGGGGCAGATGAAAAGACCAAGCAACATTACACGTTCAGAAATTAAAGATTCACAGCGGAAAAACCTTAGGGTTACTATCAAAGGATTCTTCTATAATAAGAAACGAGAAATCTTCTTTTTCCATCGTGAAGGAAGAGCATCTCTCCCTGGTGGTGGTGTTGATGAAGATGAAAAACTGCATGAGGCATTTGTAAGGGAGGTGTGTGAGGAACTCCATGGCGTAGTGCTCAAAGTCCGAAAGGTACGCGAATCACCTATACTAAAAATCGGCATACTTCCTACAACTAAACCTTTCTGGAAAGGTAAACGCGTGTATGTCCTCGCTGTATATCTAAAAGAATTGCACGAGGTAACAGAAAAAGATGTGAGTCATTATGATTTTCAAGTGCGCCAGATTGCTGATGCAATTGCTTATATAGAAGGACATGTTGACACTCCGCTTGTCTCGCGTAAGTTTTATGTTGCAGCACTTCGAAAGCTCGCAAAGCTCAAGAAGTGGAAGATATAGTTGGAGGGGAATGGAAATGAGGGCGATTGCGAAAGCGATTCGCCCTCATCGTTAGTTTTATTTTAGTATGTAGTCTACAAACTGGTAGGTGATGCCGTTATGAGTTTGTAGTTCATGCTCTGATTTTTTTTTGAATAAATTTTCAAACTCTGGGAAAAAAGTATCTGCATCTTTTTCATCATCAACTAACGTGAGATAGAGTTCGTCAACATAAGGAAGTGCTTGTTTGTATAATTCGGCTCCTCCACCGATATGTATTTGTGAAGGGGAAAGTGCTCGAGCTTTTGTGAGGGCGTCTTCAAGCGAAGAAGCAATGAGTACTCCCTCGTAAGTAAAGTTTGGGTTACGAGTTACGACAATATTGGTTCGGTTTGGAAGCGGTTTCCCAAGTATGGTGACAATAGATTCAAACGTTTTGCGTCCCATAATAACGGGATGTCCCAATGTCTTTTCTTTAAAACGTTTCAAATCCTCAGGTATATGCCACAAAAGCTCGTTCTTGTTACCAAGGGCTCGCGTTTTTCTGCTTATTGCAGCAACAATTACTAACGGAATTTTGTCTGTCATAGTTCATGCAGTATACTATAGGACATACATAAACAGCACACTTCATCGTTGTGCCACATAAAATATTCCTCACTGTACTATGCGTACACTTCGTCATATTTTACTTGTACGTCTTGAATTGCACTTGTTTCTGTAAGTCCTAATGATATTTCAATGATTACTGACCTAGAAAAAGACCCGCGTTATTTTAAAGATTTTAGTGCGTTACGTGTACATGCGGATGTGCTTCGAAGAGATGGCAAAAAAATTGTACTCACCCAAGGGGTGTACGACCTGCTTCATGTAGGACACGCACAGTACTTAGAAAAAGCAAAAGAACATGGAGACGTTTTAATTGTCGGAGTTGATTCTGATGCGTTAACGCGGAAGCGTAAAGGAGACGGACGTCCTGTAGTGCCACAAGACGAGCGTATAAAAATGTTATTGCACTTACGGCACGTTGATTACGTCGTATTGCGCGATGTTGATAAAGAACTTGAAGCTCTTATTCAGTCAATTGAGCCTGATGTATACATTGCGTCTGAATCAACCAAGGACTTTGCGGTAAGTACCGAACTTGCAGCATACTGTGGGGAAGTGACGGTATTACCTCCACAATCGACTACTTCAACAACCGCTCGAGTACACGAGGTGAGTATGCTTGGCGCTGATCAGCTTGCAAATGAACTCGCAAGCGCTATTCCAGAAATTGTAAAAAACGTACTTAACAAAATTAAGTCGAAGTAAGAAGGTATGAAAGCGGTTTTTGCATATATCCCAGTCATACACTCAAATACACTCACATTCCTGGAGTCGTATAAAGATCTCCCGATTTTACTTTTAGATAATGAAGAAGCTAAAAAAGAGAATGCGTACCTTGAACGTGATGCTCGCGCACTTAACGCGCATCTTATACAGAAAGAATTAGCGGTGCATGGGTACACAGACGTGACTGTCGTGAAGCCAGTAGAAATGGTGGAAGCATTTTCATCGTACGAATCGCTCATTGTTCCTGAAGACGAGATTACAGATTTTTTCTTGGAGAGATATGCTCCAGAGGTACAAATAGAAAAAATAAATACATTTTTACGTTGGACTCAGAAACTTTCAGCCACAGAATATACAGTTCCTGAAGATAGAACTGTTTCACATGGAGATTTTGAAAATACAACGCTTGCGTTACTTGAAAAAGAGGCAGAAAAAAGCCCTGATTGGTGGCGTCAGATTGGAGCTGCAATTGTGAAAGAAGGGGAGATTGTGGCGCTTTCATACAACGCACATTTTCCAAGTCAACATGCACTTACTATCAATGGTGATCCGCGAAGTAACTTTGATGCAGGACAAGGAGCGGGAATCTATACTTCTATTCATGCTGAAGCATCGGTATTAGCAAAAGCAGCACGATTAGGTATTGCAGTTTTAGGCGCTGATGTATTTGTCACTACGTTTCCGTGTCCTACGTGTGCCCGATCACTTGTAGAGGCAGGGGTCGCACGAGTGTTCTACAAGAAAGGCTACTCACTTTTAGATGCAGAAGAGATTCTCAAAGGTTCGGGAGTTGAGATAATCCTCGTTAAAGAGAAACTAGGAGAATAAAAAATGTGCGACTTACAAAGTCGCACATTTTTTGTTTTTTTCTTGCTCAAGCATGCAAAATTCAATAAACGAGTGCAATTCGAGGCGTGCAAGTAAAATAAGACGAGGTGTACTTTTAGTACAGTGAGGAATATTTTACGTAGTACAACGAAGAAGTGTGCCGTTTTTGGATTTTACTATCCGACTCGGGTCATTACGGGTCTTTGATTATCCCCCGGACCAACAACTAATTGTCCGTGTAAATGGAGGACACTTGATCCTGTTTTGCTCATGTCACCTGAACGCATTAGAAATGTACCTGCTTCAATTTTGTGTTCTTCTATTATCCAATTGGTGAGCTCTTGGAGTTCTAACCACGCTTCTTTTGAAAGGTCTTTAGAATTTGACACGTGCTCGTTGGTGATAATGAGGAAGTGATGAAGAGAGTGTTCATAGGGGTACATGTTTGGAGTTACATACCAATACGCACCAGTCTTTAGAATTGGCGGTGTGTGATATTTCTTCATGTGTTCGGGACAAAATGGACAGAATCCCTCTGCCTCAATTTTTTTCATATTAGCAACTTGGACAGGGTCGCGTGCGTTGTCGAAGTTGAGTAGTTGCTCATCAGCCATAAAATGAGTATAGAAAATTAGACAGGGGTTGGGATTAGCATTTTTGCATGAGGCTCATAATCCTCAATCACAAAGTGCTCTGGGCGGAAGTCGGTAATATTTTCAATTCCCGGCGCTACAAGTTTCATAGTTGGAAGTTTCTTGGGTTCTCGTGTGAGAAGTTCTTTTACTTTTTCAATTTGACTCTCGTAGATGTGTGCGTCAGAAAGCGTGTGTACGTATTCAACCATTTCGTAGCCAATTAGTTGTCCAACCATCATTCCAAAGGCGGCATACTGCACCATGTTAAAGGGTAGTCCAACGGGAGCGTCAGCACTTCGTTGAAAGTGGTGAATGGCAATTTCTTTTGTCTCAGGAAAACAAAGAACGTGAATCCATCCGTGGCAGGGAGCCACTACCGTACTTCGCTTGAGTTCACTGTGTTGGAGTACGTACTGCGGTATCCACGGCGTCATGACGTGGGTACGCAAGTAGGGTCGTTCTTTGATTTGTTTTACAAGGTGTTCAACTTGATTGAAGTGCGTTCCTTCGAGCGTTGGGAAGCTCGTCCATGCGGCACCATACGAACCGTTTCCTAAGTCACCTTCGGGTAATCCAAAAATGTCACACTTTTCTTTAGTAACCCATCGGTCCCAGAACTTGCAACCAAATGATTCCAGTTGTTCTTGTGTGCGTGCACCATTTAAGAATGCGATGTGTTCACCAAGTGCTGCTTTTAAAAATGGTCCTGACATGTCTCGCTCAGTAATGAGCGGAAATCCATTACGCATATCAAATCGCATTTGGTGCCCCATGACCATTCGTGTCTTTTCTCCTTGAATAGGATGGACGTCACGTCCTTGTTCAAGGATTCGGGTAAGGAGGTCGTGGTATTGCGTGTCTACAGTTCGATCTGCGTATGCTTTCATGAGAAACAAATTAAGCTGAATATGTCTCTAGTATAACAAAGTGGATAGAAGAGAAGGAGGGGAAAGAAAATTACACAATACAAAGGGAAAATAGGAAAAGGGGCAGGCCGTATGGCGTGCCCCTTTCATTGGTGTGGTTTTCTGCGATTCAGGCGCGTTCGCCAGCTTCGTAGCGCAATGCAAAGGCTTCAGCCCGTGCATTGTCGATGTCGCGCTCTGCTTTGCTCTTGAAGATGGGGACGGACAAGGGGCCTGCGCCACTTGGAACCCAGAGATTCCAGTGAAGATGCATGATTGTTCCAGCGTTCAGGCGCATGTCGCCAAAACGTACGAAAAGTATACCTCCTGGCAGATCATAGCGGCTTTTAACCCACTTCATCATCCTCCAAAACGCCCGCCAGGCATTTTCGTCGACGTCCCCGAGACTGCGCCATGGTTCTTTCGAGATGATCAAAAGCATCACCGAGCAAGGACGGGTGTTTGCAAATCTGTTTGGAGTCAGCTTCCAATACTTGTTCTGAAACAGGATTGGATTGAGGACTGGATCGAGAATCACGAAGTCGTTCTCTTCAGCCTCAATACTCGTGCGAAGCTTGCAGTAGTATTCGAAGTCAAACGGGAGGGTAGAGCAGAACTCTTCCTCTGGCGTCGCTTCACGAATACCACCATCGCCCTTGCGTACCACCTTCATGTCATGCTCCTTCAAAGCAGGGGTTTCGGATTGGTCGGGGATCTGCTAGTCTGCGATAATAAGACCATATATATTTGCTCTTTGCAATAGCTCTCTTTTTCCTTCAAAAATTGGAAATGCTATACTCTTTCTATATGGATTTTAATGAGTATCAGAAAAAGTCGCGCGTGACTGCAAAGTATCCGAATGTTGGCGACAACTTGCCGTACTTAGGACTTGGGATTGCGGGGGAGTCAGGAGAAGTTGCAGATAAAATTAAGAAGTTTATTCGTGATACTGAATTTACGTCGGTTTCCGATTTAACTTCTGAGCAAAAAATGCCAGTTGCTGTTGAACTTGGTGACGTCCTTTGGTATATCTCGCAACTAGCAACAGAACTTGGGTTCACGTTAGAGGAGGTGGCAACGATGAATATCGAAAAACTGTACTCAAGAATGGACCGTGCTAAACTAGGAGGAAGCGGAGATAATCGATAATTCCTATGATCTAATCCTTTTTCAGAATTGAGTTGATTTTATTACACCAAAATATATTACGTAACTATTTTTAGATATGAATGAATATACCTACATCAAGAATCAAGACAAAGAAGTGTATGATGCGCTTCTTGGGGAAGAAGCACGCGAAGCACGGGGGATAGAACTGATTCCAAGTGAGAACTATGTTTCAAAGGCGGTCTTAGAAGCAAATGGTTCAATCTTTACCAACAAGTACTCAGAAGGATATCCAGGCAAGCGATATTATGGAGGGCAGGAGTACACGGACATTGTTGAAACACTTGCAATAGAACGTGCAAAAGAATTGTTTAACTGTAAGTTTGCGAATGTGCAACCACTTGGAGGAGCGGCAGCAAACGTCGCGATGTACTTTGCGTTGATGGAACCAGGGGACACAGTACTTGGAATGGATCTTTCTCACGGAGGGCACTTAACCCATGGGCACCCAACTACCGCTATTAACAAAGTATTTAACTTTGTGCGGTACAAGATGAAGGATGTGGAAACTGGCGAAATTGATTATGAGGCACTCCGACAAACTGCACTTGAACACAAGCCAAAAATTATCCTTGCTGGTTTTTCTGCATACACACGTGAACTTGATTATGCAAAGTTTGTAGAAATTGCACGTGAGGTTGGTGCGTACGCAGTAGCAGACATTGCGCACATCACGGGACTTATCGCAGGAGGGGTTGCAAAAAATCCGTTCGACTTCGGGTTTGATGTGATGACTATGACAACTCACAAGTCACTTCGTGGGCCACGAGGGGGGATGATTTTGGTTAAAGATAATGAAGAAATTGCGAAGAAAATAAATAAGGCAGTTTTCCCGGGTATGCAAGGAGGTCCACACATGCATCAGATTGCAGCTAAGGCAGTTGCGTTTGGTGAGGCACTTACACCGCAATTTAAAGTCTATGCAGCCCAGATTTTAAAGAATGCAAAAGCTATGGAAGTTGTGTTCAAAGAAGAGGGCGTTCGACTTTTGTGTGGCGGGACAGATAACCATATGCTCCTTGCTGACGTATACGGTTCACTTGGTATCACAGGAAGTGATGCAGAACGAGTGCTTGATGAAGTTGGGATTACGCTTAATAAAAACATGATTGCTGACGAAAAACGTACTGCAATGGATCCGTCAGGTATTCGCTTTGGAACTCCGGCAATGACAACAAGAGGCATGAAAGAAGGGGAGGCAACACAGCTTGCAAAGCTCATGATTGAAACAATGCGACATAAAGACGACACAGCAAAAAAGGCAGAGCTTCAGAAAGTAGTACAGGAACTTTGTGAACGATTCCCTGTGCCAGAATCATTTATGTAGTAACCTACGGACAGGTTATAAAAAAACGAGCAGGTCCAGGCCTCTCGTTTTTTTGTTGCTAAAGCCTTAAAATCATGATATAATAGTGTTGCGTGAGTTGAGTTAGTCCTAGCTTCTCGCGCACTGCCGGCGGAATCGATTGCCTGAAATTCCGGTTCCGCCCACTGGGGAGATGTATCGTCATATTTGTTAGCGCAAGAAAGGAGGTAAAAAACTTCTAGAGCAGCCGCTAATAAATAAGATGGACATCTCCCTCTTTTTTTTATATTTCTATATACGGTACAATAGAATCAATGTCAGCTCGCTCCTTTAAAGAAAAAATACTTCGCAACAAAGAGCACTTTCTTACCGTCTCTTTTATCTTGGGTTTTGTTGTAGATAACTTCACGCTCAATCGGGTTGATCAACTTTTTGATAATATTGTCATCTTAACGTACCTCACGTTGGCGATGCTGAGTTTGTTGGTGCTCTATGCAGCTACAGCAGAAAAGTTCCCTGAACGCATCAACGCTTCTTTACGTGACTTTTCTCCGCTTGTGACGCAGTACGCGCTTGGAGGACTTTTTTCGGGGATGCTTATTTTCTATGGACGAAGTGGTTCTTGGGTATCAAGCTGGCCATTTCTTCTTTTGATTCTTCTCATTATCTACGGCAACGAAACTATACGTGACCGTGTCCAGCGGTTGCTCTACAACATTGGCATGTTGTTTGTTGGATTATTTTCATACGTTGTACTTATTGTGCCGGTTGTACTTGGAGAGATGGGTGCATTGGTATTTGTCGGAAGCGGTATTCTGGCACTTATTATCATACTGATGTTCATCCGCGTGCTTGCGTGGATTGTTCCTCGTTTTATCTACATACACCAACGATCAATTTTTTTGGTTGTAGGGCTTATTTTCGCGGGTTTTAATTTCCTATATTTCACAAACATCATCCCTCCAATTCCTTTGTCACTTAAAGAGGTCGGTATCTTTCACAGTGTAGTTCGATTCGAAGACGGTTCGTACCAGTTGAGTTATGAAGATGGAACTGGGTGGCAATTTTATAAAAAGTCAGATGATGTTTTCCATGGTACTTCAGGGTCGACCGTGTTCTGTTTCGCAAAAGTGTTTGCTCCAACCTCAATTGAAACTGACATCTACCACACGTGGGAATACTACAACCCAACTGAAAAAAAATGGACAGAGCATGCACATTTGTCATACACAATTGTTGGAGGACGTGATGGAGGGTATCGAGGATATACGTATATTCAAGGTTCAAAAGCTGGACAGTGGCGCTGTACGGTAGAGACAGAGCGCGGTCAGGTTTTGGGAAGAGAAAACTTTACAATTGATACCAGTTCAAAGGCTGGGACCATGACCACTCGAAGAGAATAGTGCAGAAGTTCGCAGAATTTGGATTATTTGTGTATTGTATGCGTATATGGAAGAAGTATTAAAAACTGCAATTAGTGATGCACTTGAAACCTTGGGGCTACCTGTGGTTGATTTTACTGTAGAGCATCCAAGTGATCTGTCGCACGGAGACTATGCGTGTAACGTGGCGATGGTGGTAGCAAAGGAAGCGGGAAAGTCCCCGCGGGAAGTTGCTGAACTCATACTGACAACAATTGCTGATCAAATTGAATACGTAGAAAAAATTGAGATTGCAGGTCCAGGATTTTTAAACTTTTATCTCGTTCGAGATTTTTTCACCCAAGAGATTTTACGAGCAGAAAAACAAGGGACACAATGGGGGAGTAATAAGATGCAAACAGATGAAGTTGTTCTCATTGAATATACGAGTCCCAATTTATTTAAACCGCTCCATATTGGAAACCTTGTTGGAAACATTATTGGCGAATCAATCAGTCGTCTTTTTGTGTTTTCAGGTGCCAAGGTTGTCCGGTGTAACTATCCCTCTGATATTGGTCTTACGGTAGCAAAAGGCGTGTGGGGTTTACAGAAAAATAATTTAAACCCAGACGATATTCAAGACCTCGGTCTTGCCTATAGAAATGGAAACGATGCATACGAGAAAGAGGGAGAAGAGAAAGAAGAAATAATTAAAATCAATCAAGCCCTGTATGCGGGTACGGACGACACATTGATGGCACTTCGCAATGCAGGAATTGCTACATCAAGAGCGCGCCTCCGAGATCTATGTCTGATGCTTGGAACAGAATTTGATGTTGAAATTTTTGAAAGTGAAGCAAGTATTCCTGGATTACAGATTGTAAAAGAGCATGTAGGAGATGTGTTTGAAGAAAGTGAAGGTGCAACAGTATACAAAGGAGTGAAAGTTGGTTTACACACTCGAGTTTTCATAAGTTCAAAAGGCCTCCCTACATACGAAGCAAAAGACATTGGGCACTTTACATTAAAAGTAGCAACCACGCCAAACTGGACACAGTCGCTTATTGTTACAGCAAACGAGCAGTCTGAATATTTCAAAGTAGTCTTTACTGCAATTGAGGAACTATTCCCTGAGGTCGCAAATAAAAGTCTCGAACATATTGCTACGGGCTTTTTGACACTCACTACCGGTAAGATGTCTTCACGAAAAGGTAATGTACTCACGGGAGAATCACTCCTTGAAGAGATGAAAGAAGCTGCACATGTAAGAGCGCTTGAAACACGTTCAGAGAATATAGACGAACTAACAGACCAGATTGCGGTAGCTGCACTTAAGTACCAGATACTTAGAAGTGGCGTTGGATCAAATATTGTATTTGACAAAGAAAAAGCTCTTTCGTTTGAAGGTGACTCAGGACCCTATTTACAATATACGTCTGCACGTATTGGCTCAGCAATTATGAAAGCGCAAGAGCTTGGTATACACGCAGGTGCGACTGCTGTTCCTCTATCACCCTACTTGATTGAACGGTTGGTCTATCGATTCCCTGAAGTTGTTGTTACTTCACTTGAAGAACGAGCACCTCATCATATCGTTACCTTCATTACAGAACTTGCAGGAGCGTTTAACGGCTTTTATGCGCAAGAAAAAATTGCTGATACTGCAGATGAGTTCGCGCCATACAAAGTACTTCTAGCAGGGGTGGTACAACAAACAATCAAAAATGGATTGTGGGTTTTAGGAACGGAAGCACCTGAAAGGTTGTAATTGACAGTAACGTTTATTCGTTATATAGTTTTCTTGGGTAGAGGGCTTTTAAGCGAGGTAAGAAATGTCATCAGATCATGTTCATCGTTGGTTTAGCGTATGGAGACGGGTTCGTCGCCAGCAGTTACATCAACAAAATATCCAAAAAGAAGAAGTGGAGTATCGTAAGATGCTCCAAGAATTCGGGATGTAATTTAAGAGGGAGGAAAATCTTTGGATCTCGAGCGCTTGTTTGTGTATGGTGCGATTTGTTCTCTTACTGTTGTGCCATTTTGTCTGTTCTTTTATTTTTTTGTTGTGCGTGTTGATGCGCAAGACAGAAACTTAATCGATAGACTGATTTGGGTACCTGTTCGCCCATTTGTTAAGGGGGATGGAGTCAAGTCTGCGCGGGAATGTCGATCTGACTTTTTCAAAAGTTGGTTGCCATTTGCATAAATGCATCCCAATAAATAATACCCATGGCGCGAGGGCGTGCCATGCTGAGGACAGCCGTGATTCATCTTTTTGGAATCACGGTTTTGCTGTTTTTGTGTTTTCCTCTTTAGGTACTTGTGACCCAAGAAGAAAGGAGTATTCTAAAAGTATCAATGACCGAAAGGAGGCATCGATGTTCCCGGAGCAATACTTCGCATTACTTGCCGCATCTTGTGCCTTTTGGGCTGAGGTTCTATGCCCCAAAGATGCAGAGGTTGTGACTTTAAAACCTCAACCGAATCGCCACATTCATGTGGGACCAAGTGTTGTGGTAGCGTTTCGATAAATTCAATTGGGCCCCTGCAGGGAAACGCATGGGCCCAACCGAGACATCTGTTAGCTTTTAAAAATCGTGGTACTATGCATGGGCATGTCTGATACACATGCTTTTATTATTTATGTCTGATATACATAAGAACACTTGTTATGAATACACATACACACAAAAACGATGAAGAAGGAGTGCCAAAAAGTGAAGTGGCACTGCGAGAAGAAGCAATGTTAGCCTTTTGGAAGGAGAATGATATTTTTAATAAAAGTGTACAAAAAGAAGCACCAAATGGTGAATTTATTTTTTACGATGGACCTCCGTTTGCAACGGGGCTTCCACACTATGGGCACATCTTAGCCGGATCAATCAAAGATGCGATTCCGCGTTTTTGGACAATGAATGGATATAGCGTACCTAGAAAGTGGGGATGGGACTGTCACGGCTTACCGCTTGAAAACCTCATTGAAAAAAAGCTTGGCCTTGCAACCAAACGTGACATTGAAGAATATGGAGTACAGAATTTTAACGAACAAGCTCGTGATGCTGTTTTAGAATACGCTGACGATTGGAAGAGAATCATTCCTCGCATGGGACGATGGGCTGATATGGAGGATGACTATAAGACTATGGACTCAACGTACACGGAAAGTGTGTGGTGGGTCTTTGCGGAGCTTCATAAAAAGGGACTCGTCTATGAGGGATTTAAAACCATGCACCTGTGTCCACGCTGTGGAACAACGCTCTCAAACTTTGAGGTAAATCAAGGATACAAGGATATTAAAGATATTGCGGTTACGGTTAAACTGCCACTTCTTGATAATGAGAGTAAGGTGTCCGACACCTCACTTTTGGTTTGGACAACAACTCCGTGGACGTTGCCAGGAAATATGGCTGCCGCGGTCCATAATGATATTGAATACGTGCGGGCGAAAATCAAGAATGATGAAAGTACAAAAGAAGAATTTGTGATTCTTGCAAAAGCACGACTCTCACAACTAGGTGACGTTGCCTATGAAATAGTTGAAGAAATGAAAGGGTCTGACCTTGTAGGGAAATCGTATCTTCCGCCGTTTAACTATCTTGAAAGCCAAGACATAGATAAAACAAATGCGTGGAAGATTTGGCATGCTGACTATGTTGAAGTAGGTGAAGATGGAACGGGAGCAGTTCATATTGCACCAGCGTATGGAGATGACGATATGAAGCTCGCACAAGCAAACAACATCCCGATTGTGCATCATGTAGATAATACAGGACACTTCATGGACTTTGTTACTGACTTCAAAGGACTGTTGGTAAAACCAAAAGATGACGACAAAGCAGGAGTAACACACCTTGATACTGATATTGAAGTGTTGAAAAAACTGCAAACAAATAGAGATGATCACGGAGCACGAATTTTTGCAAAAGAAAACATAACCCACAGTTATCCGCACTGTTGGCGTTGTGATACGCCGCTTTTAAATTACGCTACTACCTCATGGTTTGTTGAAGTAACTAAAATAAAAGATCAGCTTGTGGCAGAGAACAACAAAGTAAAATGGGTACCCGAACACATTGGAACCAATCGTTTCGGTAAGTGGCTTGAAGGTGCGCGCGACTGGGCGGTGTCACGGCAACGGTACTGGGGAGCCCCACTTCCAATTTGGCGTAACCCAGTAACCAAAGAATATAAAGTCTTTTCATCGTTAAAAGAACTCCAAGAGTATGTTCCAAAAAGTGGGAACACGTATTTTGTTATGCGTCATGGTGAAGCAGAGAGTAACCTTTCTGGATCAATTGATGCAATCAAAGATGAGCATAATCCATTAACTACAGATGGTAAGGCGCAATGCGAAGCGTCGGCTTTAAAACTTAAAGACAAAGGGATTGATCTTATTATCCATTCAGGGATGCAACGCACCCGACAAACCGCAGAGACTGTTGCAGGAGTTCTTGGGCTTGATGCCAATTGTGTTCTTGAAGACAATCGCATTACCGAACTTCAGACAGGTCCAAGTTTAGAAGGAAAGACGTGGGATGAATACGAAGCATTGTATGCAAGTCAACGGGAACGATTTACTAAAGACGTTCCCGATGTAGAAAATCGATTCAACGTTGCAACACGTGTTGGGAGTTTCTTGTATGACATTGATGGAAAACACAAAGGGAAAACAATTTTGATTGTGGGACATGCAAGTTCTACGTATGCGTTACGGTGTGTAGCAGAAGGGGCTGACCTTGAACGGTCACTAGAGATTAAAAAGGAAGGGTACATGGACAATGCCGAGGTACTTCAAATTCCGTTTACTAAAATGCCTCACAATGATTTCTATGCACTTGATTTCCATAGACCGTACATTGATGACGTGGAACTCTATGACAATGATGGTACAAAACTTGAACGTGTAAAAGATGTGTTTGACTGCTGGTTTGAATCAGGAGCAATGCCCTATGCACAGAATCACTATCCATTTGAAAACCTCGACATCTTTGATGGAAAAAATAATGTTGGTTTTCCGGCACAGTTTATTGCTGAGAGTGTTGATCAAACACGTGGATGGTTCTATTCAATGATGGTGTTAGGTGTAGCACTCTTTGGTAAGTCACCGTTTGAACATGTTATTACCAATGGTCTGGTGCTCGCTGAAGACGGGAAGAAGATGAGTAAGTCACTCCAAAACTATCCTGACCCTATGTTGATTGCGAACACTATTGGTGCCGATTCTATGCGCTTTTACCTACTCTCCTCGTCAATTATTAGAGGTGAAGATTTAAACTTTTCAGAGAAAGGAGTTAAAGAACTTGAGCGAAAAAATATTGGACGACTTCATAATGTACTTGCAATGTACGAGATGTTCGCTGACGGTACAGAAGCGAGTGGAGAGTCGATGAACGTACTTGATCGATGGATAGTTGCACGACTTTATGAACTGGTGGCCGAAACTACTTCAGGCTTTAGAAACTATGAACTTGATAAAGCAACCCGTCCAATTACTGATTTTATCGACGATGTTTCGGTGTGGTATTTGCGACGCTCACGTGAACGCTTTAAAGCGGACGATGCTAGAGACAAGGCGCTCGCGCTCGGCACACTTCGTCACACACTTCGAACACTTGCGCTTGTGATGGCCCCATCAATGCCGTTTTACGCTGAGTATCTGTGGCAGAGGGTTAAAGGAGAGGTTGATGCAGAAAGTGTGCATCTCGCAGATTGGCCAAAGGGAGGGGAAGTTGATACTGATTTAATTGTAGGAATGTCAAATATTAGAAGCTTTGCAACTTTTGGCTTAAATATTCGAACGAAAGAAAAAATTCCTGTCCGTCAGCCGTTGAGTGGGTTTTCTATTTCTGATAGCGCAGAGGCGTCACGTTACTGGTCAGAGCTTGAACCGATTTTAGCTGATGAGCTAAATGTTAAAAAAATTCAGTATAAAAAATTTGATGATGATAAATTTGGTCTGACTTTTGACCTTAATACTGATATCACCCCAGAACTTAAAGCTGAAGGGGATGTGCGGGAATTTATTCGAGCAGTACAAGACCTGCGAAAGCAAACAGGGCTTGAGGCAAAAGATAGAATTACGCTAACTGTTCAAACCTCAGATGGTGGGGAGGCAATCGTATCTCAATTCAAAACAGAGATTATGAAAGTAGTCGGTGCAGATGCTCTCGACTTTGGCAATGCAGAAGGTTCAGAAATAAAAGCAGGAGATTATTCATTCACAGTACAAATCATAAAGAAATAATGTGAGCTATAAAACGTACATCACTGAAGCTTTGGTTTGCGGCAGCACTAATAACAACACTTCTGACAAAAACTATTTACTCTTTTCTAAAGAGGCAGGGATGCTGTGGGGTACCGCACGGTCGGTTCGCGAAGAACGAAGTAAACAACGTTCGGCACTACAAGACTTTTCACACATACGTGTTTCGTTAATCAAAGGGAAAAGTGGGTGGCGCATTGGAAGTGTTGAAGCGCTTGGAAATCCCTTCATGAGTGCAGATACTCGGCAGAAGCGGGGTACGGTAAATTTTGTAGTGACCCAATTGCGTCGATATGTACATGGAGAAATGCAGCTTTCGAAAGTATATGACGATACTTTTGAATTACTTGCGTTAGAGGAAAAACATACCGAGATTGCCTTGCTTGCACGTGAGTTATTTCTTCTGCGACTTCTCTCTGAGCTCGGCTATGTGGCGCCTTCACCTGCTTGGGTTTCTGTTATATATGCCCCTTCAATTGAAGAGGCTCTTTCTTCGTATACAACTGATATGTCATCTTCAATTACCCAAGCAATTAAGGAAGGGGTGACCGTAAGTCAGCTATAAGAACCCATCCACAATCTTCCCCGTATTAAACATATGACTTTTTAATACGGGTACCACGAGATAATGGAGGGGTTCTAAAGTACACAGAATCCATCGTTCTCCACGGTCTCTTTGTGCGGTATACTAGATACAATCAAATAATGTATGAGTGGTATTAAAGATCAAGAAAGTATTGAAGAAGTGCGAAAACGGCTTTATGAGCGGGGAACAAAAAAAGTGTCTTCAGTCAGTCACCCGCTTAGTGATGTCGTACATACGGCTCCTACTTCTTGGCAAGAACCGCCTAAACCTATTGTATTACCTCCTGTACAAGAGGTTTATACTACAGAGGAAAGCACACAAAGTTTTAGAGAAGACATAGGTATGCAAAAAAGAAAAAAAGGATATCGATCTAAAATTTTATTTGCAGGCTTAGGTTTTTTCATGCTAGCGATTGTGGTTTCAAGTCTCTTCTTACTGTTTGGCGGTAAAAGTATTTCTGGAGAAAACATCACCCTTTCAGCTACAGGACCTTTTACCGTAGGGGGAGGATCGGAACTTCAAATGCAGATTGGTATCACAAATGACAACTCAGTCTCGATTGAATCAGCAGTACTTATCGTTGAGTACCCTAAAGGAACCAAGTCAGTAACTGAGGAAGGTAAAGAGTTATTCACTGAACGTTTACCCTTACAAACAATTAAACAAGGTGAGACCGTCAACATCCCCATGCGTGCGCTGGTTTTTGGCGAAGAGAATGAAGAGAAGATTGTGAAAGTAGAAATCGAATATCGCGTCCAAGGTTCAAATGCTACTTTTTTTAAAGAAGCAGAACCGTTGCGATTTAAAATTAGTTCATCACCCATTATTGTCAGAGCTGACACGTTAAAGAAAATCTCTTCAGGGCAAGAGACTGAGGTTACTCTCACTATTATTTCAAACTCACCAACAGCTCTTTCTGAGATATTGGTTAAAGCGGAATATCCAGAAGGGTTTGATTTCACAAAAGCAACTCCACCACCAACACATACCGAAAGTATGTGGCTTATTAAAAATCTTGAACCCGAAAAAGAAACAAAAATCACTATAGCGGGAATTGTCGTTGGAAAAGAGAGTGACGACAACGCCATTAACTTTACCGTCGGTGTACCAAATGAAAAAGATCCGCAAAGTCTTGCTTCAATTTTCGCAACCGCACAAACTGAGTTTAAAATCGAGCAACCATTTTTAGACATCGATATGAAAATTGATAATTCAGATAAGTCTGAAGTTGCAATAGCTCCTGGTAAACGAGCAAACGTACAGCTTGCTTTAACTAATTCCCTTGACGATACACTCTACGATATTATCGTTGAAGTAAAACTTGGAGGTAACGCTTTTTCAGTTTCTGAAGTGAGTCCTTCAGGAGGTTATTTTGATGAAGCGAAAAATACTATCGTGTGGGATGTTTCAAATACGCAAGGTTTAGAGCAGGTGACTCCAGGAGAATCAGAACGACTTTCTTTTAGTATCGAACCAACAGGAGAAGTGTCACAAACTCCACAGGTCAACATTAACGTCAATGCAAAAGCACGACGTGTATCTGAAAACCAAGTTGCCGAACAGTTAACAGGAACTGCCGCAAGTGTTATCAAAGTCGTCAGTGCGCCAAACTTGGTAGGTGTTGTGAGTTACAACAACGGCATTTTCAAAGATACGGGTCCTGTACCTCCTGTATCAGACAAGGCAACAACATATACTGTTTCGCTTGTAGTACAAAATGGTTCAAACAATGTCACGAATGCTGTAGTTACAGCAAGCTTACCAGCGTATATATCATGGCTTAATATTGTTGAAGGTAATGGAGCTGTGACATACAATCCGACAACAAGAGCTATCACGTGGAAAGCAGGCAACATTGAATCTAACAAAGAAACATACACCTCTTTCCAAGTCTCACTCTTACCTCGTTCACTTCAAATCGGCACCACTCCAACACTTATTAGTGAACAACGCATTGAAGCAACAGACCGATTCACCAGTACCACCGTGCGTGATACCAGTCCCGCGATTACGACAAAGATTCCATCTGAAAGTGGAAATAACGATGCTTCAGGGGTAGTCCGTGCTAAAGAATGAAATTAATGATATTGTACGAAAATTATGGCAGAAAATAATTCCGAAAAGATGGAGAAAATTGTATCGTTGTGTAAGCGAAGAGGATTTGTGTTTCAGGGCAGTGAAATTTATGGCGGGTTTGTGGGGTCGTTTGATTATGGTCCCTATGGTGTTGAACTCGCAAATAATATTAAAGCATCATGGTGGAAGGCGATGGTGCAAGGAGAGCGAAATATTGTAGGTCTTGATTCAGCAATTGTGACACATCCAAAAGTATGGGAAGCATCAGGTCACGTTGGCGGTTTTTCAGACCCGATGGTTTTATGTAAAGAATGTAACACTCGATCACGAGCCGACCACTTACTTGAAGAACTTGATGTATTTGCTGACGAAAAAATGTCAGTTGAAGAAATTAATGAACTTTTTGATGCTAATCGTGAAAAGCTTGTGTGTCCAAAGTGCGGGCAAAAGAATTTTGGTGAAGTGCGACAGTTTAACTTGCTCGCACAAACAAACCTCGGAAACTTCTCTGAAGATTGGACAAAAGAACCTGCGTACTTACGAGGAGAAACGTGCCAGGGTATCTATATAAACTTTAAAAATGTCCTCGATAGTACGCGGGTTAAAGTCCCTTTTGGAATTGCGCAAATTGGTAAAGCATTCCGAAATGAAATTGCACCACGACAGTACATCTTCCGTAAGCGAGAGTTTGAACAAATGGAAATGCAGATGTTCGTTTCTCCGGTTGACGAAATGACTATCTACGAAGTGTGGAAAGCAAAACGAATGCAGTACTACATTGATATGGGTTTCAAACCAGAAAACCTCCGTTTTCATGAACATGAAAACCTGGTCTTTTATGCAAAAGCAGCATTTGATATTGAATACAATTTCCCATTTGGTTTTAAAGAGCTTGAAGGTATTCATGCACGAGGTAACTATGACCTTACCCAACATCAAACATTTTCAGGAGTTTCAATGGAATACACTGATCCATATACCAACGAGAAATATATTCCCCATGTAGTAGAAACTTCTGCTGGACTCGACCGGACTTTCTTAGCGGTCATGACTGAGTTTTATGATGAAGATGAACTTGGTGGCGAAACACGTACTGTGTTACGACTCCCCAAGAATCTTGCACCAATCAAAGTAGCAGTATTTCCACTCCTTAAAAACAAACCAGAACTGGTTGCTAAAGCAGAAGAAGTATTTGCTCTTCTCTCAAAAGAAATGCGCGCTGAATTTGATGACAACGGCAACGTCGGAAAACGCTACCGCCGACAAGACGAAATTGGAACCCCTGCATGTGTCACCATTGACTTTGAAACCTTAGGTCAAGAAGACCCCTCTTTGAAAGACACCGTCACCGTCCGTAACCGTGATACTGGAGTGCAAGAGCGCGTAGCAATCGCTGACCTTGTTTCTTTCTTGAAATAGAGGTACCGTACTCTCGGACTGAATACAGAAACCGACAGACAGGGGAGGATGTGGAGATGTTCTATCACCAGGTAAACGATATTAGCCCGAAAGATCGATATCGTTTTGTGTACGCTGAATATCTTATGGAACTTCTGTTGCGGGAAGATTACTTTGGGGAGCCACGCACCTGCCATATTATTGCTCGAGCTGTTGCCCCATTGATTCAAGCTCGTGTTGTATCGGGGTCGTTTATAACTCTTTTCGAAGATGGAAAAGTTTGTGATAACGAACACTCCTGGATTGCTCTGAAAAGCGGCTGGATACTTGATTTGAAGCCAATTGGAATAGTATCCAGAGGCCCAGTTCTTATTCAAGCTAAACCCTTTGGCCCAGGATACTTCTGGTATCATAGACTTTCTCGCAATGAGTGGCCAAAAGATATTGGAAAGACGCGCAACCAAAAGTCGGTCACGAATATGAGGACGGCGCTAGCAAATGTGCTCATGAAAGAACCTCCTCTGGAATCTGATATGACAAGTCGTTTCAGCTCGTTGTTGTAAAGATGGATCCGGTCCTTAATGGGACCGGCCACTTTTTTTATTTAAGGGCTATGGTACTGTATTTAGATTATGTCTGACAAAAAAGCACGCTACATAACAACTACACTTCCGTACGTAAACGCTGACCCACACATGGGGCATGGGCTTGATTTTATACAGGCAGATACACTCGCTCGCTACTGGCGGCTCATGGGTCACGAGGTGTTTTTTAATACGGGGACTGATGAGCATGGACAGAAGATTGCGCAAAAAGCTGATGAAAAAGGGCAGTCGCGACAGGCGTATGTAGACCACTATGCGGCAGAGTTTCAAAAGCTCAAAGGGGCATTTAACTTGTCATACAATAAGTTTATTCGCACCACTGATGAAGCACACAAGAAAGCGGCGCAAGCAATTTGGGAGAAGTGTGTAAATGCAGGTGACATCTACAAAAAGAAATATACTGGGTTGTATTGTGTAGGGTGCGAATTATTTTATAAAGAATCGGAACTTGAAGGAGGGAAGATGTGTGCCATCCATCTAACAAATGCAGAAGAAGTTGAAGAAGAAAATTATTTCTTCCGACTTTCAAAGTACCAAAGTTACCTTGAGTTGTATCTCTCAAATGAAAACGTTATTGCAC
Source organism: bacterium (assembly GCA_043719295.1). Taxonomy (GTDB): domain Bacteria; phylum Patescibacteriota; class Minisyncoccia; order Phycocordibacterales; family UBA918; genus OLB19. The sequence continues at coordinate 33,836 of JAYSUD010000012.1, read as the reverse complement.
CAGAGTGGCGACGACAAGAGGCACTCAATTTTGTGCAGGCAGGACTTGAAGACTTTTCAATCTCACGCGAAAAATCACGGATGGACTGGGGTGTTCCTGTACCTGGGGATGACGAGCAAATAATGTATGTATGGTTTGACGCATTAACAAGCTACATCTCAGCACTTGGTTGGCCAGAGGACACCGAAGGTAATTTTCAAAAGTTCTGGGTTGATGGAGAGACACTCCAGGTTGCTGGTAAAGACCAAGTGCGTTTTCAGTCAGTGATGTGGCAGGCGATGTTGAAAAGTGCGCAAATTAAAGCAACAGACAAAGTGATATATCACGGCTTCATCAATAGTGATGGACACAAGATGAGTAAGTCGTTAGGAAATGTTATTTCACCATATGCGCTTGTGGCAAAATATGGCACTGACGCAACGCGCTACATATTTCTCCGTCATGTACATCCATTTGACGACTCCGATTTAACTTGGGAAAAAATGGATGAGTACTACACCGCAAACTTAGTTAACGGTTTAGGGAACTTAGTTGCGCGTATCATGCAGATGGCAGAGACACATCTTGATGAACCAATTCTAAAACCTGCATCAGCTGATTTTCCCAAAGAGTATAGTGATGCACTTGAAACATACAACTTCCAAGGGGCATGTGATTATATATGGAAAAAGGTGGGGGAGCTTGATGAAAAAATTGCTGTGACTGAGCCGTTTAAGTTGGTAAAAGTTGATAAGCCTGCTGCACGAAAAATAATTATTGAACTTGTAACTGAACTCTATACTATCGCTCGGTTGCTCTACCCAATTATGCCCGAAACTAATGTAATTATAAAAGAAGCAATCCTTTCCAACAAAAAACCTGAAAATTTGTTTAAGAGGTTAGAATCATAAAATGCGTATTTTAGTATTTGGAGATAGTATCACTCAAGGTTTTTGTGACATGTCTGGAGGCGGTTGGTGTAATCGGCTTATTAAAGAATGTTTTGAAAGGGAAGTTGTCTCGGATTATCAATATAATAGAACTATTTTTAACTTGGGAGTTTCAGGAGATAATACTTCCGATTTACTGAAGCGTGTGAGAGCAGAATCGGAAGCACGTATCTTGAAATATCCTCCAGAAGACTTTGACGTAGCGATTTTGGCTATTGGGGTAAATGATTCTCAGTATGAAATGGGTACAGGACAGAATCGTGTTTCTGTAGCAGAAATGAATAAAAATCTTGAATCGATTTATCAGTCTATATCAGATTTATTCAAAAAAATTATTATTGTTGGTATTGCACCAGTTTTTGATAAAAGGGTTCAACCAATGACATGGAAAACAACACATGGATATAGCAATAAAGAAATTTCAAGATATAATGCTGTTCTCCAAAAATTTGCAATAGCGCACGGACAATTATTCTTTAATATTCAAGATGTATACCAAGGGAAAGAATCAGTTTGCCTTCCAGACGGGATACATCCAAATGAGCTCGGTCATGAATATATGTATCTGAAAATTAAGAGCATGTTAGAAGAAAATAAAATATTATAAATATATGCAAAGCATTGAAGAAATTTTACAAAGGAACAATCGCGTTGAACTTGATAAAGCTTGGGAAACAAGTTACACCCGAGGGTTTTTCATTATGGGCATTACATATCTTACGGCAGTAACTTTTTTGAAACTAATTAGTAATGAAGCACCACTAATTAATGGGCTTGTGCCTGTTGGCGGATATTTTCTTTCAACACTTTCACTTCCTACAGTCAAAAAGATGTGGTTTATACACTTCAAAAAGTAGTGGTTGAGTTTAACTAAAGAATAACCTCACGTTTTTAATGCGGTAACCTTTCGGTTAACCGAAAGGTTACCGCAGTGCTTTATATCGATCTAGACCAACCCGACTTGGCATTATCCCACCAACACTGAGTATATTTTCAATAACATCCAGAATTCCTGTAAATTTCTTCCTCTCTTTTTTAAATGTGCGAACAATAAAATCGTATTCACCTAGCTTAAGCTTTTTTTGAATTGAGTCTACAGTTGAAGTACTTAGTTGAAGTACTGTTGCTATCTTATATAAAGATTGTCCTTGTATGAGCATTATGATTACAGCAAGTCGCTTTGCAATCATAATACGTTCCTCGGTACCGAGTAAGTCTGAGAGAAAGGAATTAATATGTTTTGGTTCAAGTGCACCCAAACTACAACTTAGCTGGTGAAAAAGTGCATTGAGCTGTTCGGGAGGAAGGGATATTTTTGAAACATTCGTCATATTATTATGATATCAAAGCTTTCGGTTAACCGAAAGCTTAAAGGATGGTATTATTGCGGATATTACGTATGTAAGAGTAGTTTATTTAATAATCGTAGATGACAGTCTCCCCGTTATCAAGCGTTGGTGGATACAGAAAAATGCTAAGTAGGTTCAAATACTAATGTGCAGGAAGATTTGTGAACTTCGCCTTTTTGTAGGCCGGTATTGGGTAGGCCAAACTCACGGTATTGGTAGATTGGTTCAATACAGAAGTAGTTGTGTATGTCATCACTCCACAAACAATATTCATCATATCTCTTTGGGGTAATGGTTAACACTCCCTTGTCTGTAGTAAGAATTGCTGATTGACCCTCACGTAGTGGTGCGAATGCAGAGTCAATAATGTTTGAAGGGAGTGTTTCTTTTGTGTAAGTAACATCACCAATTGAAAAAGAAAAATCATTTCCAAATGTATTGAAGTAAGGATGAAAACAAAGTGACAGTGGCATTTCATCAGGGTTTGTACATTTCTCTTCGCGCGTAATAGTCATGGTGTGTTCAAGTGTGCCTCCCGTCACGGTAGTTGTAGTAATAAGTGTCCAGTCCCATGCAAATACCTCGTTCGCTTTGAAGTGACTTTCTGTATACCAAGAATTAGTTTCATTACTGAACGCATGCAAATCTGCAATATGTGTTTGCGTGAGCCCGTGCATCGGAAGATGCGATCCAAGAACAGGTCGTGGTTGCACACTAAACAAGGGAGCACATAACGGCGCTCCTCCGCGCATTTCTTCTTTTACTTGCCGTTCTGTATAGAGTACTTCAATACCGCCTACAATCCAGCTTGTGATTCCTGCATGTTTGCTAACGGTAATGCTATTTTCCATGGTATATAGGTAAGGTTTATAAGAAATATTTGCTCGTTTGAAAATGTATTAGAACACAAATTTGAATAAAAAACGAGCATGGTATACTCGTGCATAATGGATACAAACTATATTGATACACATGCACACTTAAACCTCAGCGCCTTCAATGACGATGTGAAAGAGGTTATTGCGCGTTGCAAGAATGAGAGTGTGTCGGTTATAAATATTGGTACTAAACAATCAACAAGTGCCAAGGCAGTTGAACTCGCACAAGAGCATGATCATCTCTATGCGATTGTCGGGTTACATCCAATACAGACCGTACCTGCTACTCATGACGAAGACGAAATTGGGGAAGGGAGTAAAGGTTTTGAGTCAAAAGGTGAGGTGTTCGACACTGACTTTTATCGTGCGCTTGCACTGAATCCAAAAGTGGTTGGTATTGGAGAATGTGGATTTGATTACTATCACACAAACGCTGATAGCTATGAAGTACAAGAGAGAGCATTTATTGCGCAAATTGAATTGGCAAACGAGTTAGGATTGCCACTAATGATTCACACTCGAGGTCCGCAAAAAGATAAGGAGAGTCCTACTGGACGAAGTGTATATGCTGATGTTCTGGCAGTTTTAAAACAATATGCAAAGGTACCGTTTAATGTGCACTTCTATGCAGGTACCTACGAAGAAGCAGAGTCTTTTTTTGATATTGGAGGAACTATTTCTTTTACGGGAGTCATTACGTTTGCAAAGGATTATGAAGAGATTGTCCGCAATGCACCCTTAGATCTTATTCATGGAGAGACTGACTGTCCCTATGTCGCCCCAAAACCCTATCGTGGACAACGTTGTGAACCGTGGATGGTACAGGAAGTCTACAAGAAGATAGCTGAGATTAAAGGTGAAGACGAAGAAAAAGTCAGAATGCAATTGCTTGAAAATGTGAGGAGGGTATACAAGATCTAAGTATTCAAAACGTACTAGCTGTAAACATGTCAAATGCTGAGGATATTGTTTGCCTGTATACTTAGTGTATTACTTAATTATCATAAATGTATGGGCATTATTGCAGCAATCATCGTCTTTTTTGTTCTCTCTTCTAAAATTACAAATTTAGCTCGGGAAATAGAATTACTTAAAGGAGGTAAGTTTGTGTCAACTGCACCTACACCTTTGTCACAAGACAGTCTTGTTACAACTTCAACAGAAGCACCGAGTGTTCTTCATTCAGCAGTAATGGTGCCACAACAAGACCAGATACTTAATGCAGTGCCTGCACGCCAAATGCTCTACCAGCCACCGCAAGAGAGTGCATTTGAAAAATGGATTAAAGAGGATTTTTTTGTAAAGCTCGGGGCACTTCTTTTGCTTATTGGTTTTGGTTGGTTTGTGAGTTATGCATTTGCACATCAATGGATTGGTCCCATTGGACGCATCACACTTGGACTACTTTCCGGTTTAGGAATCATGATTTTTGGTACATATCGAATCCGTACCTATCTGCATCAGGGAAGTGTCTTCATCGTACTTGGTTTAACCATTGTACTTTTAACTGTATTTGGAGCTCGTGAAATCTATGACTTCTTTACTCCTGCTACCTCTCTTCTCATTATGTTCTTGGCAGTTTCATTTGTTGCATATGTAAGTGTCGTATACAAAAACACAGCACTCGCATTTGCGAGTTTGTGTCTTGCAAGTATTGCACCATTTCTGACTAACTCACCAAACCCAGACATCGTTGTGCTTTTCTCGTACTTACTTGTTGTGATTCTTGGGACACTTTGGGTTGTTCATGTAACCGGTGCTCGAGCTCTTACATTTGCTGCATTGGTTATAGCTTTTTTCTACGGCCTCCCGTTCTTAGTTGATACACTTTCCTCAAGAGAGAGTGATATTGCACTTTTGTTCTCCTTCATATTTACTGCCATTTTCTTTGTCACCAATATCATAAGTATTGTGCACCCCAAAAATGAAAATCTCGCACAGGTGCATGTGAGCGTCGCAGTTGGTACTGGTTTGTATCTTGTAGTCTGGATCTTTGCTGCTGCACCTGATGTGTTCCAAAGTCTCTTATGTGCAATGTGGATGCTTGTGTTTGGACTCGGTACCTTTGTAGTGTATCGATCTTCTTCAAACCGTATTCCATTTTATATATACAGTGCAGTGAGTATTGGTTTGCTTGGTGCTGCTACTGCAGCAGAGCTTGAAGGTCCTGTACTTGCTATTGCCTATACCATAGAAGCTGCTCTTGTAATCGCACTCGCTCATAAACTAGTAGTAGAAGAACAAATCTCAAAAAGTATCCATGCACTGATGCTCATTCCTATGATACTTTCTTTAGAAAGTCTTTTCGCACCATCATGGCAAAACGGATTCTTACATGGAGACTTTTTTGTTCTTTCAGTACTCGCGTTAGCCCTTTTTGGTCTGAGTGGTTTACTGTTTGAAAAAGTCGAAAGACAGGGAAAAGATTTTGCAACTATTGCTCATGCTCTTGCCATCTCTGGTACGGTATACATGCTCGCAATCATTTGGCTCGTATTACATTCGCTGTACAGTGATGATGTAGCAACAATGTTTTCACTTTTTTCTTTCACCATTATCGGAATTACGTTATTTATCATTGGCAGAGTACAAGCACAAAAGATTATGAATATTGTTGGAGGAGTTCTCCTTGGATTTGTTGTGTTGCACTTGCTTATTATCGATGTGTGGCAAATGGAACTTGCAGGAAGGATTATCACATTTGGAGCAATAGGCACACTTCTTATCTCAACAGCGTTTATTAAGCCACCACAAAAAACTCCTTTGAATGAATCTGTTTCATAATTCTCTAATACATATGAATATATCTATCTATAAAACAATATTCTTTCTCGTACTGATTACTAGTTGCACTCTTTACACAGAAGCGTTTGAAGATGCGGCATTCTCAGTATTCAGATCAAAAGCCACTGTCTTAAATACTGCAATTGCTGTACCAACTGTTGTAGAGGTGCCTTTTGCTTCAATACCAATTGACCGTGTTGGGTTTCTGGTACAAGAGATTCAAACAGGGAATTTACTTCCTTCATATTTTAAAGAATCCCGTATTGAATCTGAAGAACCAGTATTTGCACAAAGTATTCTTGGTTCAAGAACACAGTCACTAGCAGACAATAATTCTACGACCATGGTATCTGTTCCTTTACAGAATGGTGGTGAAATAGAAAGTATCGATATCGAGCTATCAAGTCAGAATACAATAACCTCTTCGAAGTTGGTATTAGAGTTAGGTAAAAATGTGACATTACCCTTAAGTGTACAAATTACTGCGTATATTTCAGGTAGTAATCAAACTGTCGTTGCAAGAAGACCTGTTACGTCTAATACCATTCTTTTCCCAGAAACAACAGCACGTTTTTGGAATGTGACATTTGAATATAACCAGCCATTACGCATTGCAGAATTAGATCTTGTTCAAGAGGATAGGGCTACACAAGCAGTACAATCATTACGCTTCCTCGCACAAAAGGGCATGTCATACAATATATTTTTTAACCCCGATCAGGCATTCACTGCAGTAACGGGTGAAAGTGGTGATTTGCGCAATGATACTAACGTGCGCATAGTGCAGGCTTCAAAGATTGAGAAAAATACCTTATATGTTGAAGCTGATGTTGATTATGATGGGGTTAAAGATGTCAGAGATAATTGTCCCGCAGAATCAAATCCAGGACAAGAAGATGTAGATAAAAATGGTGTAGGCGATGCTTGTGATGATTTTGATCGGGACGCAATATTAAACAATGTTGACAACTGCGTAAATAATCCAAACATGAACCAACAAGATGAAGATGGTGATGGTATTGGAGACGTCTGTGACAATGAAGAGAGTAGGGTGACCGAGCGATACGTTTGGGTTCCTTGGGTGGGTATGGGTATTGCATTTCTAGTTCTCATAATCTTGTTTATGTTAGTAGGGACAAAACCAAAGGAGACTCCTTCTGTATAGAAAAAGTCAGAATACAATTGCTTGAAAATGCGAGGAGAGTGTACAAGATCTAAAACAAAAACGACCTACAAAAGCGGGCCGCTTTCGTAGGTCGATGGCTTATGCGGCTTTCTTCCGCCTGAATTTTTTTGAGTGAAGTTTAATTACCTCAGCTTGAGGAAGGTTTTTGAGGTGTCTCAGTTCATCGCATTTCAATCCAACACATAGTGACACGAGCGTACTGCCACAATAGAGAAGGGTGGAACACAAATTAACTAGAGCTTCAGCAAACTCAAAGTACCAGAGGTCTGTCCAAAACATACAGTAGGCATACAGTCCTTCAAACGAAAGCCATACTGTGCATATCTTAGCAATCAGCCCAAAAAGGCTCCAAACTGTTCTCATTTTTCCCTCGGAACTGTGAATATTAGTTACTTAATTAACATTAAATTATAGGTATGTCAACAGGAGCAGTGATTGCTCAGGTAACTTAGCGCTAAGTCTATAGCCTAATCGAAAATCTTTATGAGATACGAATCAATCTTTCGCTGGTCCCAATCGTAAAAACTCACACCAGATTTTTTTAAGTCACTTGCTAAATCTTCACCTACAAATCGCCAGTGCCATGGTTCGTAGACGTAATAGGTATTACCTTTAGGGTAAGAAAGTGTGAATCCGTAATTATGTGCATTTTCTTGAAGCCATGTAAACGCGAGCGTACCTTCAAAACCGTTAAGCCCTCCTCCAAGTCCTTCGGTTGTGAAGTCAAGCGTTGTACCAAGTTGGTGTTCTGAAAAGCCTTGGTCAGCTGAAAATGCATTAGCACCAGATCCATAGGTTACCGTGTATGCACCTTTAAGTTGCGCCTGAGTACTAAATGAACGGTAGGCCGATACAACCCAAATTTTAACTCCATCTGCAAGAGCATCTTCTATCATGTCGTCTAGGTATGACTCTACTTTTCCGTGAATTGATTTTGGTACGCTTTCGTTATACAAGTAGGTGGTTTTAATAGGTACAATTTTTTCAGGTATATAGTGTTCATTAAGGAAGTACACCTTTGAGTACTTCTGCAACAGTTCCTCATCAGTTTTTGAAAGTTTATCAAGATCACTTACCGTGCCACTAATTTTTTTAATTTGACCTTCAAAGTTGTCGTTCTTTTTCTTCTCTGCTTTGTAGTCACCTTCAAGATCGTCCAGTTCTTCAGCGGTTAACGAAAGCTTTGAAGATAAGGCTGCAATGGTAGTACTTGCAGCATCAAGCGATTGAAGCGAAGTCTCGTTGTCTTTGATGAATTTATTTTTAGCTTCCGTTTCTTGAGCTAAACTTGAGGAAAGACGTTCAACTTCCGCACTTAGTGTGATCGCTTTATAAGCCAAAAAGACTCCCACAACTAAAACGAGACCAAGAAGCAATGAGACAATAGGTGATAGATTGTATTTTTTTACCATAGAAGTCTTCAGTATAGCATCATCACATGAAACCCTTTACCTTGAAAAAGTACACCTTTTGTGGTAGTTTATGGAACGTTATCAGGTTAACGACACAAATAATGTCAGAAACAACAATGCCAGTAGCCGAGGTGGGTGAAGTAGCGACGTTTGAAATCGAACGTAACAGCTATGAACTCGCTTTCCACGTTCTTCCAACGGTTGCTGAAGGGGAAGTCCAAGGTGTATTTGACGCAGTCAAAGCACTTATTACAAAAGATCAAGGTGAGATTTTTGATGAAGAATCTCCAGAACGATTCGAACTAGCCTACGAGATTATAAAACAATACGAAGGCAAGAATCGAAAGTTCACAAGCGCGTACTTTGGATGGGTTCGCTTCAAAGCTCCCGCAGATATGGTAATACCACTTCTTGAGGAGGTAGAAGGGAAGTCAGAAATCTTACGACATATCTTGATCAAACTTTCAAAAACTGAAGAAGAGAATCCATTCCGATTCCATGAAGCAATTGAAAGTTTTAAAATGGTAACTACCATTGATGAGGCAGAGCTTGTAGCTGATGAGGAGGTAGTAACAACCGGTGAGGTTGTAGACGAAGTCAAAGACGAGAAAGTAGTAGTATAATAAACTAATAACATAAAATTAGTATGTACCTTAACAAAGCAATGGTCTTCGGGAATCTCACACGAGATCCAGAAATGAAATCACTTCCAAGTGGGATGCAGGTAACGTCATTTTCAATTGCAACTAATCGTGTCTATAACGACCGAGATGGGAAGCGTCAAGAAATAGCTGATTACCACAATATCGTGGTATTTGGTAAACAAGCTGAGACGAGTGCTAAGTGGCTTAAAAAAGGCAGTTCAGCGTACGTTGAAGGACGACTACAAACACAGAACTGGGAAAAAGATGGTGTAAAACATTATCGAACGGAGATTGTTGCAGATAGAGTACAGTTCGGTCCACGGTCAGATGGAGGGGGAGGCGGAGCAACTCCAAATAGTGCGCAGGCAACTGCAGGTGCATCTTCACAACAGGAGAGTGCGCCGGTTATGCCGGAGTATCCGACAGAAGAGATCAATCCCGAGGACATCCCGTTTTAAGCGAAAGATATAACCCGTCTACTTTGTTACAACAGACGTTTCTTCAGTCAATGTACTAGCGTACACCTCCTTCAAAAACATCAGTTGCGCCTCGTATCCAGGTCATCCTTTCACTTAAAAAATTGAAATGGAATAATTCGAAAAAATAGTTATCAGCTAAAAACAAAATATGTCAGAAGAAAAACAAGCACAAGTACAGACAAAAAACGATTCAGTGCATATCGACTACAAAGATATCACCCGACTTCGTCTACAGGTAAACCCACACGCACGTATGCACAACCGTCGTCGTACAGGCTTTACCGCCAAAGGACAACGAGACTTTGCAAAAGCAACTAAGCGTGCACGGTTTATGGCACTTATGCCATTTGTGAGTCACTAAAATTGAAACTTAAAAAGACCGGAAGCATTGCTTCCGGTCTTTTTAAGTGTAGCTACGATATCTTGTTTTTGATATTTTTTTGACGTACTATGCAAGTGGGAAAAAACTTGTTCCAAAGCCAATAGCCATGAAAGGGCTCAACATGAACACTCAAACTCGGAAACCAACCGCACTTTTGTCTGTGTATGACAAAAGCGGAGTCACAGACTTTGCCAGAGAACTCCAGGTTCTTGGTTTTGATATCCTGGCTTCAGGGGGAACAGCAAGACATCTCAAGGAATCGGGGGTCGAAGTTCGTGATGTGGCCGACTTTATCGGCGACCCGATTTTAGGTCACCGTGTCGTGACCTTGTCGCGTGAAATTCACGCTGCACTTTTGGCAACTGACTCTGCCGAAGACTGGGTAGAGCTTGCAGTCCTTGGCATTCCGCGGATTGATTTGGTCTATGTCAATCTCTATCCACTTCAAGAAGAGATTCGCCGTGAAGGATCAACCTTAGAATCGGTTATCGAAAAGACCGATATCGGTGGGCCGACGATGTTGCGTTCGGCAGCCAAAGGGCGTCGTCTTGCCGTGTGCCGGCCATCTGAAATCCCTTTTGTCCTTGATGTTCTGCGTCAGTGGAATCGTGACAAACCTTTCAACCCTCGTCACGTTTCCCACCTTGCGGCGATTGTCGAAATGACAGTCGGAGAATATTCACTTGCATCAGCTGACTTCCACCGGCGTTATGCTGAGCGAAAGATGTAGCGCCAACCGCACAGATGTAACGGGCCCACAATGATTATGTTGTGGGCCTGTACTTATTTTACAAAATGTATACTCACAAAAACACCAAGGCAAAACCTTGGTGTTTTTGAAATTCTGTAAAGGTCAAGAATTCCTTAAATACCTTTAGATGCGCGAAGTGGCAAAATTTTTGAAGGAGCGGTACGTGCAGTATCGTGACTGAGGAAATTGTAGTCACGACAAAGCAGATGAAGGTATTTTAGGGATTCGACTAGGCTTTCTCCATGCGTTCGGTGTATAGTCCGCTCTCAGTATTCACCGAAATAACATCACCTTCATTAATAAACATAGGTACCATTACCGTTGCTCCTGTTTCAACAACAACTTGTTTAAGTGCGTTACTTGAGGTGTTGCCTTTAACTGCAGGTGCAGATTCAGTTACCTTAAGTTCAACCTTTACAGGAACGGTGATACTCATGATTTCTTCATTGAAAGTAAGTGCCTCAACAATTGAATTACCTTTCATGAATTTTGCCGCGTCACCGACAATATCTTCAGTAAAAGAGAATCGATCTTTGGGACTATCAGGCGGACAGAAGAAGTACTCTCCACGATTGCTATAGAGGAACTTCACATCTTTCTTTTCAATAAATGCTTCATCGAGAACGTCAGCTTGGTGGAATGTTTTATCAACAACTCCTCCCGTACGTAGATTCTTCATCTTTACGTTGTTACTAGCCTTCGCACGGTCTTTTTTAGAGATATTTGAGGTAAGTACTAAAAAAGGATCATTATCCATAATGACCGTTCGTTTTGGAAGTATTTCGTTATATTGAACTTTTGCCATAACTTTCGAATGCTGGAATTAGTGATATTATTAAAGACATCAGATACTACCACATATATGTTAGGACTTTCAACGACCGATAACGCAGGGGAGCTCAGTGATGAAGAAGTGTTGATGCGCTCACAGTCACAACCGTGGATGTTTTCGGTTCTCCTTGACCGATATCAAGATGCATTTTTGCGTAAGGCCCGCTCAATTGTACGAAACGAACTTGATGCAGAAGAGGTAGTACAAGACGCGTTTACAAAAATCTATATTTACGCACACAAATTTGAAGTACGCGAAGGAGCAAAGTTTAGTTCATGGGCATACCGTATCTTGATGAATACAGCATTCACTCGGTACCAGAAGAAAATTAAAGAAGGACAACGGGTGGTTAATATCGATCCTGAATTTGAACAAATGATAGGGGAGCGAGCACTGCATAGCGGCTTTGATGAAAAACGTGACGCAATAGACAGAGTATTAGCAAAACTCCCCGGACATTTTGTGTATGTACTTCGTCTCCACTATCTTGAGCACTGGTCACATGCTGATATTGCAACAGAAACAGGGGAGACCGTTGGTACGGTCAAGGCTCGTATCCACCGAGCAAAAGAGTCATTTAGAAAAGAAGCTGATGACGATATAGCATTACTGCTTCAAGATTAATTTTTTTCATGCAGACTATTATTGTTGGGACAACAAACAAGGCCAAGTTAGAACAAATAAGTGGCGCTCTAGCACCAATAGGGATAATTGTTGAGGGTATGGGAAATCAGGCTGATCTTCCTGAAGTATTAGAAGATGGCGCAACTGCACAGGAAAATGCCCGTAAAAAAGCCATCGCATACGCACATTTTTTAGGAAAACCTATACTGTCGATGGATAATGCTCTCTACTTATCTGGACTTTCATCCGAAGATCAGCCAGGGACTCATGTTCGTCGTATACAGGGGAATATCAAATCTTCGGATGAAGAATTGTTATCCTATTACCAAGACCTTGTACATACACTTGGAGATAGAGTTGAAGGATATTGGGAGTTTGCTATTTGTTTTGCAGACCCTATTGGTACTATCCATGAAACAACTATAAAAACATCTCGAGTCTTTACCAGTAAGAGAAGTGCTACTGTTGTAGCAGGATATCCACTTGAATCTATCCAAATTAATCCTGAAAATGGAATATATTTTTCAGATATGTCACCTAAAGAACAAACTTTATATTGGCAAAGGACAATAGGAATAGAGCTGTGTACTTTCGTCCAGAGTATATATAGTGGTATCTGATAGATACAGCTCGGTACTAATTTTTTGAAAGCAAGTATTGACAAGTGATACACTTTTGATACACTTTATGCATGGTTACAACAAAACGAAGATTAAATATCACTCTTTCCAAAGAAGCGGGGATGCTCCTTACCGAGATTGCTAAAAGAGATAACGTTCCAGAGGCAACAAAGGTAAGTGAATTAGTAAATATATCTCTTGCTCTAGAAGAAGATAGGGCATTTTCTGTACTTGCTGATGCTCGGCTGAGTATGAAAGGGAAAAAACTCACCCATGCAGAAGTTTGGGGAAAATAATAGTACTGTATGTTCGAAATTACGTATCATCATAAAATTCCTGATGATGTATTGCGTCTTTCCTCCTCAAATGCTCGAGAAATAAAAAAGGCAATTACTGATAAATTAACTGTATCTCCTGATTTTTTTGGCAAACCATTACAGTTTTCACTGAAAGGTTTAAGGAGTATGCGGGTTGGTGATTATAGAGTGATTTTTAAACTTACTAAATCTGAAGTACTTGTTGTGCTGATTGCTCATAGGTCTATTGTATACAAGACGCTAGAAAAAAGAATGTAAATACATATCCTCGTAACCTTTTAATGTGTTGGTTTGTTTATAAAAGTACATAACAATATGACACAACAAATTAATCAATTACAATCAAAAATCATGCGTCGAGTGTACTACTCGTTTGGGGTCCGTGTACTTACCAGTCGAGTATTCCTGCAGGCAGTACTCCTTGCAGTTGGACTCTATGGAGTAAAGGTGATGGTACACGTTGCGAGTGTGATCAATAATCTAAAGACGGTAGAGTTAGGGAATCTCGACAACTTTATGTTTAACGCACTTACCAATACTGATGTATACACACTTCTCTCTATTGGTATTGTTGTATTCGCGCTACTCTCATTCAATTTTACGGGCTTTAGGCCGCTAAAGATGCAGAGGTTGCAGTCTGTGTAGACATGAAATAAAAGCACAAAAAAACTGGAGGTTTACCTCCAGTTTTTTTGTTGTTATTTGATGCCCCTAAATATAGGGGGGGCGGAGTAAATTTAGGGTTGGAGACGTCCAGCAGTTTTTGTTGAACAATACTTTGAGCACAGCTGACGCTGAGGCTTAAAGTATTGTTCTCGGTCAGCGCGAAAACCGGGACGGAAGTTCGTAATAGTCGCTACAGATGGGCGGAGTTAGCTGAGCGTTCGGGGGTTCCCATTTTCTGCTAAAAAATACTGTACGCACAGCTAACGCTGAGGCGTACAGTATTTTTCTAGGTCAGCAGCAGAAAATTGGGTGAGAAAGTGTGGGGCACTTTCGCAAGACTTTGACTAGTATTTTTGTGAGCGAAGCGAAACAAAAATACTGACAAAGTGTACAGCTTCTGTAAGAAGAGAAGTTCGTAGTCACATGGGCTGTGCGGAGGTAATTGAGCGTTCGAGAGTTCCTATTTTCTGCTGAACATACTGTAGAACACGGCTAGCGCCGAGGTTCTACAGTATGTTCTAGGTCAGCAGCATAAAATTAGGAACGAAGTTCGCAATAGTCGCTACGCTCATTTGCTCATTTCACTTCATATCTTCCTTCATTGCTACCTTAATCAATTTAAGGAGTTCTGTTTTTAGTTTTTTATCTTCTTTTAAGGTAGTTCGTGCTGCATCATAGCCTCTCCCTAGTTTTACTAATGCTGACTCATCTGCCCCAGGGGGAGTGTATGAGTATGAAGAACCACTTTTAGCAATAAGTTTGTACTTCTCTCCAAGTGCCAAGATCTCACCTTCAACTGAAATACCTTCACCATAGATAAGGTCAAACTCAGTTGCTTTAAATGGAGCTGCAACTTTGTTTTTAACAACCTTCACGCGGTGTCGTCCTCCAACGACGTCTTCACCTTTTTTAATCTGTGCAATACGACGGATATCAAGACGCACTGAGGTGTAAAACTTGAGTGCTTTTCCTCCGGGGGTTGTTTCTGGGTTACCAAACATCACCCCAATCTGCATACGAATTTGGTTGATGAAGATAACAACGGTGTTTGACTTCGCAACAATAGCAGTAAGTTTTCGGAGTGCCTGACTCATCAAACGTGCTTGCTTTCCAACATGGTGTGCTCCCATTTCTCCTTCAATTTCGTCTTTAGGTGTTAGCGCAGCAACTGAGTCAATAACAACAACCGCAATCTTTCCCGACCGTACAAGCGATTCAACAATCTCAAGTGCTTGTTCACCATTGTCTGGTTGTGATATCAGAAGTTCATCAAGCTTCACTCCAATTGCTTTGGCATACTCTGGATCAAGTGCGTGTTCAGCATCGATAAACGCACAGATGCCTCCTGCTTTTTGTGCTTCAGCTACTACGTGGAGTGAAAGGGTAGTCTTTCCAGAAGATTCAGGTCCAAAGATTTCAATAATACGTCCTCGTGGCATGCCACCAATACCCAAGGCTTCATCAAGTCCAATTGAGCCTGTTGAAATGGTATCTATATCAACTCTTCTTGTATCAGCAAGTGTCATGATAACTTCATCACCAAACTTTGTTTTGAGACTTCGCAATGTCTCCGCTAAGTCAGAAACACCCGTTGACGCTTCTCCCATGGTCTTCGCAACTTTTTCTGCTTTCTTTTTTAATGCCATACCGTATGTATTATTTAATTAATGCCGAGCTCTCCTTGATTTTGGGTGTGTACATACTCTTTTTGTATATCGGTTGTACGACCGTATCTATCTTCAGCCCGAAGCGTTGCTATAGTATACCCGTTCTCCAAGACTAACGCCTCTTTAAAATTGCCTGAAGCGTCAGTATAAATCTGTCTTCCATTGAGTGTCATTCGTACAATATTCCGTGCCGTGCCCTCAAGTGTAACCAGGCGTTCTGTAGTTTGGGGCGAGGCAGCACTGTCAATTAAGGTTATTTGTGGACCTTCAAGCATAAAACGTGCTTGGAAAAGAACGTAGATGACAAAAAGTAGTACACCCACGGCTACAAACAAGTAGAAGAGTATTGATCGTAAGTTTATGTATCTAGGTGAGATGGGTGACATATATGTATGGTCTGTGTGCCGTTTGTGTAAATAATATTCTAGAACTCGTTACGGGTGCCTTCTTTCTCATACCCATCAACTCCGTCACTGCCTATAAGAATCTCTCGAGGACGTGCTCCGTCGGCTTTTCCTATGACACCTCGTTCTTCAAGAAGATCCATTAACCGTGCAGCCCTCGAGTACCCAACACGGAGTTTTCGTTGAATGTACGAGGTCGACGCTTTTCCTGCTTCAATAACCGCCTGTTTTGCATCTTCATACAAATCATCGTCATCGTCATTGCTATCAACAGAAGACCCAAAGAAGGCATCTGGACTGCTATCGTCTTTGTTTCCATCAAGGTTAATTGAATCGAGTTCGTGTGCTTCTGACTGTAGCTTTAAGTAGGAAACAACCTTGTTCACTTCATCGGTTGATACAAACGCTGATTGTAGTCGTGACGGCTTTGATTGTTCTGCTGACAAAAAGAGCATGTCTCCTTGCCCGAGAAGCTTTTCAGCTCCAGCCATGTCAATAATAGTTCGTGAGTCAATTTGTGACGCAACTTGGAACGCAAGTCGTGTAGGTACGTTGGCTTTGATGGTTCCCGTAATAACGTTTACCGAAGGACGTTGGGTTGTAAGAATAAGGTGAATACCAACCGCACGACTCATTTGAGCCAAGCGGACAATACATGCTTCGAGTTCCTTAGGATACGCCTGCATCAAGTCTGCAAGTTCATCAATTACAATCACAATATAGGGAAGCGGTTCCGGAATTTCTGCCAACTGTTCCTCTAAGCCGACCTCAACCCCACTTTTCGCTCGTTTTTCTGCCTCCTTAGCAGAACTTTTCTTTGCAGGCTGATACACCTCATCGTGGTACGAACCAATATTCTGCACCTTGTGACTTTGGAGTACGTCCAACCGCCGTTCCATCTCTTTAATTGCCCACTTTAGTGACAAGATAACTTTTTTAGCATCAGTGATAACGGGAGCAAGAAGATGGGGGATACCGTTATATAAGGTAAGTTCAACTCGTTTTGGGTCAACCATAATGAAACGTAACTGCTCGGGTGAATTCCGGAACAAAAGGGAAATGATGAGGTTGTGAATCATTACCGATTTCCCAGACCCTGTTGTTCCTGCAATAAGGCCGTGTGGCATACGCGCAATGTTTGCAAAGTGTGCTTTCCCGGCAATATCTTTTCCGAGTGCAATCAGAAGTGGCTTTGGTGAGTCGGTATACTCAGGAGAGGTTAAAACAGACGCAAGTCCAACTGTTTGTTTCTGTACGTTCGGCACCTCAATCCCCACAAGTGACTTCCCAGGAATTGGAGCTTCAATACGGATAGGGGATGCGGCTAAGGCATACTCCAAGTTAGTTTGGAGACCTACAATTTTCTCAAGACGAACCCCCTCAGCTGGTTTTAGTGCATAGCGAGTGATTGAGGGTCCGATAGTTACTTCATCCATCTCAACTTCAATATTAAACTTCTGAAGTGTACGTTTAATAATGTTTGCATTTGCCTTTACATCACCTCCGCTTGCTCGGGCTTTATCTTTTTGCAACAAAGAAAGTGGGGGAGCTGCATACGGTCCCGAGAACGACGAAACCACAAAATCGTCGCTACTTTTTGAAAGTCCAAGCTTTTGGACAACGGTACGACGTTCCTGAACTTCTTCCTGATCATCTTTTGTGTCATCAATGTCACCAACAACCTCAACAGGACTGTTGTCTGTGTCTTGCAAGACTAACGTCTCAAAGTCAGAGGAATCAATTTTCGCTTCTTTAGGTGCTCGTTTAGGAAGTCGAAGACCGGTGTTAAAGGTAAGGAAAATTCCAATTAAACACATTGCTCCTATAATGAACCCCGAAGCAAGTGAGCCTGCAAGGTAGGCGAGGGGATACTCAATGATACTTCCAACAAGCCCTCCAAGGCCTTTACTGTAGAGTGCCATAAACGATAAGAACCCCATGAACATAAGTGCGATACCAATTATCTTAGATGAACTGACTTGCTCATCTTCTTTAGGGTTGAGCATTGCGTATACGTAGAAACCACACAAAAGTGGTGCAAGCCATGCTCCACCCCCAAAGAGGAATTGGAGTGCCGTGTTAGTCCACGTTCCAACCATTCCTGCATATCCAAGTAACGCAAGGGTAGAAAATACACCTAAAACAACAAAACCAACAGCAGCTATTGCTTGCTTGGTATGTGGTGCAAGGTCATCAAAAGAGCTTTTTTTAGGTTGCGGTTTCTGTTTGCGCTTTGCCATAGAAAATATTGTGTTTTCAGAAGTTAATACCCCACAATAATACCACGTAGAGAAGTCACTGTTATTCACAGCCAGCGACGAAAAATGCCTGGGCCTCTGTTCTTAAAAGGTAGACATATACTCAAAAACACAGTGTCTTTGACACTGTGTTTTTCTGCACTACAAAAAGGAGAAGGGACCGATCTCCATTTTAACAAAGTATACGTTATTCTGAAAAATTCTTTGGCCACTGTTGTGAGGTGTGTCTCACCGCAAAAATTTCAATTTTTTCATCCTTGACTCTGTATACAACAATAAACATTGTCTTAGGTACTACTAATTCGTACGTACCTGAAACCCTTCCAACTCGACCACTATGTGGAAAGAGGGGGAGCTGTAACAGAACCAGATTTGAGATAGTATCAATGACAGACCTTGCTCCTAAAGGACTCTCGTTCCATATATAGATATATATAGCGTTCAAGTCATCTTTGGCTTTAGTGTGCCACTCAAGTTCCATACACAATTTTATTTAAGAGTTGCTATCCATGAAACAATATCAGCATGTGGGATCATACCCTCACCTTTATCCGCAGCTGCCATCGCTTCACGAACACGAGCATCCTGCCACTCTTGCAATGCAAGGTACTGAGCAATCGCTTCTGTTGCAATGAATGAAGAACTTCGCTGCTGCTGTAAAGCTGACGCTTCCAGTTTGCTTTTCATTGTTTCGTCAACCCTAATGGTAAGTGTAGATGAAAGAGAACTGCTTGTTTTAGATTTTGTATTCATAATGCGTACATTGTAACACAATGTACTAGGTTCATCAAATCATCTGTTATGTGCAACCATAAGACACTTGCGTGGCCTCATATAAAGGTATATAGTACATGGAGAAATGTCCTAGAGAAACTTTAGATACTATTAAGGACAATCCTTATGAATACAAAGGACAACACTATAAACGACAACAACTTTAAAAAGCTACTCCAAAACGATAATTATTATCGTCATATTTTCAAAAAGACAGAGAAAATTATCTCGGTTGTCTTTTATATCATCAATAACATCGACAGCACAAAAAAGTCAGAGACACTCATCAGCAACATCGCAAGTAAGGCACACTTCGCCCACGAGAACGCATTGCGTTCTTTGGAGGTAAAACTCGTATCGTCAAAAGAAGTGCTCGAGCAGTTTGCTCAGTCGCTTGTTGGACTTGAGAGTGTGCTCCGGATAGCCACCGCGTCAAACGTCATCACCCAAGACGTGCTCGCGGTTGTCGTCAACGAGATTGATATGGTCCTTCGAGGACTCAAGTCATATATCGCAAGTACTAGTAGCGTTGAAGATAGCTTCGTATTTGGATCAAACTTCGGTGGTTCGTTTGGAGGCAATGAAGGAGCTGTTGTTTCTTCTAAAGTTGCACGAACACCCAAGGCACCTCAGGCAACAGGAGTTGTTGAAGGTGCTTTAGTAGTGCAAGCACCCGACGACCGTAGAGCACGTATCAAGACGGTACTTGAAGCAAAAGGTAATGCAACCATAAAAGACATTTCTGAGATTATTACAGACGTAAGTGAAAAGACAATTCAACGTGAACTCAATGCCATGATTGAAGAGAATACTGTTAAAAGACAAGGAGAACGACGTTGGTCAAAATACTCAATCTTTTAAAATGTAAATATACTTTGCAGTTGCGTATAGCATACGCATAAACTGTCTTACATTATGTCTGATTGAAAGTGTCTTTAAAAAACACTTTCAATCAGACAAGATGACGGACAGGAATGAGCAACAGAGCGCAAGCGACATTGGCGAATTTTACCTAATTTTCAACGACCGTAGGGAGTATGAAAATGGATATGCCCTTGTGGTGCCGCCAGTAACCGCTATCACTAATGCGGTTATCGGCGTCTCGAACGCTCAGATCTATGAATACTTGCATATTTCACAATTTGTTGTACATTATTTCTTCGTTATGAAACAACGTAAGAAAGCAATACCTATGTCGTCATATATGTATAGAAAAGGGTATATTTGTTGACGAAAGGTCGTCAACACCGTATGCTCGTTTGTTAATAACTAGGAGTGCACAGTCAATCGCTTTCGCTATCCACAAATGTTGATGCGTAAAGAATAAGAAGTGACTGTATACTTGTAGTTGTGTCACACTCTGGCGCGTTTTTTTAAACGCGATGCAAAAGTGGGATTTGTTATTTGATAATTAAATAAGAAGAAACTTCCGCCACGCTTTTTCCCGTTACTCTGAAACTCTGAAACTCGGTCCATCGCTACAGCTAGCCTTCATATATAAGATTAGACCTATATATGGAGATAGTGATATGCGTAAACACGCAAGTGTTTGCGAATATGAATTAATTCATATTATTAGATTAGAAGGTCTCGCTAATGGGACATTAACAAAAGAGGACCTACGCAAAGGGATGCAGTTCGCGAAGTGCAAAGAAATTTTTTGGAGGTGTGCTTCTGCACATTGAGAAAAAATTTCTGAAGCACGACAAAGAAATGCGCCGTTTGCGTAGGTTCTCGTAAAAACAAAACTTATTGTTATGACTCAAACTAATACCTTTGCAGGAAAGCTCGGTGTAGCTTTCGTTGCAATCGCTATGGCGCTCATGATGGTTGCTCCAGCGCAAGCTGAAACAGCTGAAGAGCTACAAGCAAAGATTGATGCCCTTATGGCAACAATCGCATCTCTACAGACTACAACAGCAGCACCAGCTGCGTCTGCAAATGCATACGTGTTCACACGATCACTTACTATCGGTTCACAAGGAGCTGATGTAACTGCTCTACAGACATACCTTATTGGAGCAGGTCACGCTATTCCTGCAGGAGCAACTGGATACTTCGGTGGACAGACTCAATCTGCAGTAGCAGCATGGCAAACAGCTAACGGTGTAATGCCAGCAGCTGGATACTTCGGTCCTGTATCACAGGCTAAGTACACTGCACTTATGGCAGCAATGCCAGACGATTCAGATGATGATTCATCAGATGATGATTCAACAGATGATGACGATGATTCATCTTCAGATGATCTTCAAGGTGAAGCTTCACTCGACGTTGTAGAAATCAACGATGCTGATGATTCAGATGTAGAAGAAGGACAATCTGAAGCTGAAATTGCTGAAGTTGATGTTGAGTTCGTAGATGGCGACGCAATGATCACTCGTCTTGACCTTGTTCTTGATAAATCAGGACAAGATCCATGGGATGTGTTCGGAGACGTTATGCTTATGGTAGATGGTGAAGAAGTTGGTACTATCGACGCTTCTGACGAAGACAATTACCTAGACGAAGATGACGGTTCACTCCGATTCTCTGGTCTTGACATTGTTGCTATGGAAGACGAAGAAATGACTATCACTGTTGCAGCTGAAATCCAGAACAATCTTGATACAGCAGACAAGGGTGATTGGAATGTCTACGTTGCAGAAATGCGATACGTTGATGCAGATGATGTAACAACAACTGAAACAGATACTGATGACCTAGAAGATGATGACAACGCAACTCTTACAGGAAACAAAGCAGTTGTTACTGTTGAAAACGAAGGAGCTGATGATGAAGTGCTTGTAAAGGCAGCAACAACAGACCCTGACGCTACAACTATCCAAGTAGAAGATGATGAGAAGTCTGACTTCACAACAATCTTCGAATTTGATATCGACACTGACGATTCAACAAACGATGTAGAAGTTAACGAGATTGTAGTTACTGTAGCTGGTACTGAAGATGGTACTGCTGCAACAACAACTTCACTTCTTATTAACGATGCAATGCTTGTTATCGACGGTGAAGAATTCGACGATGTAACAATCGCACACGGAACAAACGGTACATTCACATTCAACATTGATGGCGACCTCGTTATCGATGCTGGTGACCGAATTACTGTAGAATTCCAAGCAGAATTCAAAGCAATTGCTTCATCACTTGAAGGTGCAACTGTTCAGGCTTCAATCACTGGTTTAACAGATGTTGATTCAGAAGGAGCTGATGACATTACAGCATCAGGTGCAGCAACAGGAGAAGAACACACACTTCGAACAACAGGTGCTAATCTTGATCTAACAGAAATTTCTGAAACGCTTAAGCTTAACTCTGATGCAGTTACAACTGATGATGAAGGAGTCTTCACTATCGAGTTTGACGTAACAGCATTCGAACAAGACCTCTACGTAAATGATGAGGCTCTCCGTGGAACTACATTTACTCCAGGCGTTACTTCAGCTGGTGCGAGTTACCTCGTTACTTCAGCTGGCGTAGCTTCAACAACTGGTGCAGTTGTTGCAACGCTTGATTCTGAAGCAACTCTAACTGGTGGACGATTCCTAGTTTCAGAAGGTGAAACAGAAACATTCACACTTACAGTTGAGTTTGATCCAGCAGGAGCAGGAGGTTCATACAAAGTACAGCTTTACGGCTTGAACTTTGCTGAAACTAACGCAATTGCAACAGATCAACAGCTTGCAACTCCAGCAGAAGACTTCGATACTGACTCACTTACTATCTAATCTCGCAAGAGTTAGAACGAAAGTTAGTTAAGACATTAGTCTAAGCTAGATACAAAAAATCCCCCCTAAAAAGGGGATTTTTTGTTGCCCAAATCCCAACCTCCCCCAAAAACCCTAGGGTTTGAGTAAGAGTATTTGACAAAGTATATACATTGTTTATACTATATATATGGAAACAAATATTCAAAAATGGGGAAATAGTCTTGGTGTTCGTCTTCCAAAGAATATTGCCGATAACCAAGCGCTTAAAGCGGGTAGTCGTGTTCGTGTTACGGAAACAAAAGCAGGAATCACAATTGAAGTCCTCAAAAAACAGCGTTTGACGCTTTCTGATATGCTGAAGCATATTACGAAAGATAATGTACATTCCGAAATTGAATGGGGTGCACCACGAGGTAATGAGATATGGTAAATAAAGACTATATCCCAAATCGGGGTGACGTTGTGTGGATTGATTTCAGTCCAACGCGTGGACACGAGCAATCAAACGTACGTCCTGCACTAGTACTTTCAGAGAAAGTATATAATCAGAAAACAGGCCTCATGATTGCATGTCCGATAACTTCACAAGTTAAAGGGTATCCGTATGAAGTGCATATACAAGGAAAAAAGATAGAGGGAGTTGTGCTTTCCGATCAGATACGTTCTGTTGCCTGGAAAGAGCGAGAAGCAAGTTTTGTGCAAAAAGTACAGCAGTCTGTAATTGATGAAATTGAAGAAAAAATAGCCACCCTTTTGTTTAAATAATAAATCCAAAACTTAAAATCCTAGGGTATCCCTAGGGTTTTTTGAATGTTGTCGGGGACGACGAGTAGAAGCAATTGACATAGTGTACACATTTGTGTTCACTATTGATATGAATACTCAATTTATAGGAATTAAAGATTTTAGACAAAAAATTGCAGAATATGCAAAAAAAGCGAGTACTACTAAAACTCGGTATGTTGTTATGAGTCATAGTAAACCCTTATTTGAACTGAAGCCTTTTGATGAGGAGGAAACATTAGATTCTTTTGTCGCAGATATTATGGAAGCAAGAAAAGCAGTCAAAGCCGGAGAAGTGGTATCACAAGCTGAAATACTTGCTGAGTTTGCATAGTCATGAAAAATAGTATTCACATACATAGACCTTGCCTATGCATAGGCAAGGTCTATGTGTTTGGGAACGGTGCATAAGTTTATTTGGGGTTTTGTTTACTGGTATACTTTTTGGAGGTAGGTATAGGTAGCTTATATTTAATATACACAGGTGGGTATGAAACATTTTTTGTTCGCTCTCGCACTGACTGCACTATTTGCTCCATTTTTCTCAGTCCAAGCCCAAACGCCGTGCGGAAGCATTATCGCCCCAGAAGATATTTACAAACCGACTGAAAATATCGTTTCTACTCCAATTGATGACTGTGATAATCCTTTTGATTCAAATTCAGCAAACCATACGAAATACACACTAAAAATTGATGATCTAACAGTGCCCCATAATGGAAGTATTGAAGTGGCTTCTGGAGGCACAACAAATTTTGCTTTCACTGGTACTTATGGCGGATATGTAGAAATCACGCCACGTTTATTTGTGCACGAAGTGAGTGACTATCGTTTCTTTGACATGAACCCAACCGAGATAGGTGATACAGATTACATTCGATTTGGTTTAGAGTTTGGACTTACAGAATCAGAGGTGGAGCTATACTTAAAAGTACTTCATGGTGAGTATTCACGATATGATCTCACAGATTCACAGTTGGAAGAATATTTTAATTTTCGAGATTATGCAGAGGATACTTTTATTCCTTCGTATCCTACATTACAGGCAGGCACATACACCCTTGTTACAACTGAAAGTCTCTTACTCCCCACACAGAATTCATTGTTCCAAAGGCTTTTTGCGTACATTATTCCCGTAGTACATGCTCAAGAACCAGGAGAAGGTGTGTATACGTTTGCGTTCACCATTACTGAACCTCAACCTGAACCCCAAGGCGCCTCAAGTGTGTTATTTTTGCCAGGGATTCAGGCGAGTCGTTTGTATACAGATGGAATTCTTGGAACTGAAAATCAAATTTGGGAACCAAACGCAAATGCTGACGTTGAAAAGTTGGAGATGACAGAAATAGGGGAGAGTGTGAATGAGGTATATACAAGAGATGTTATTGATGAACTAGCTGTGCCTGCTTTAGGTACAAACGTTTATAAAAGCTTTTTAAATTTTCTGGCAGATTTGAAAAACGATAAGATTATTAAAGAATATAATGCGTTTGCATATGATTGGCGTTTTGATGTTATCGATATCGCACAAAATGGTACACAATTTGAAAATGAAATTAAAAGTCTAGTAGCAGAAGTAGAACGCCTTGCCGCTACTTCATCCACAGACAAGGTTACTATTATTGGTCATTCTAACGGAGGATTGCTTGGGAAAGCACTCATTTCTGAATTGGTGGAACAAAATAAGCAGGAACTAGTTGATAAATTGGTGATGGTTGGCACACCACAGCTTGGGACACCAAAAGCGATTGGTGTTATGTTGCATGGTCTTGGACAAATTGCTGGTATTGGAGGGAATATTGTTAATCCAGAAACAGCACGTGATGTCATACGAAATATGCCAGGCACATATGCTCTACTTCCATCAGCTGAGTATTTTGCAAAAAATGATGATGTGCTAGTGACTTCAGACACTTCAAATACAACTGCAAGTGTACGAACATATGGTGATATAACTACACAGCAACAGCTCAATAACTATCTACTTGATACACAAGATGTACGTGTTGATGATGTACCGCTATACGAACCCTCAACACTTAATACTGCGATGTTGCAGCAGTCACTTGCAACGAAGCTTGCCTTGGATACATGGCTTCCCCCTGAAAATATTGATGTATATGAAGTTGTGGGTACAGGAAATCCAACTATTAAAGGTTTTAAATACGAATCGTTTCCGTGTTATGTTGGCGGTGTTCTGATCTGCAATACAGGTGTTCATATGGACGCAGTGCCACAGATTTCAGATAATGGTGATGAAACAGTGATGGCGCTCTCAGCAGGAGGACAAGATGGGGTGAAGTTGCAGGGGGTGGTGGATTTGTACGAAGAAGGTCTTGGTGTATTGAATATCACCTACTCCCATTTTGATTTAACTGAAAGTCCAACTGTGCAAAGTTTTCTTGACTCTATTATTAAATACCCATACATCAGTGATACGCTCGTTGCTCCAGAATTTGTAAATGTATCACGCACCTATAAAATTATCGGTGTACACTCACCCGTGTTATTGTCAATAACAGATACTACTGGTAAGCAGACAGGTGTGGTAAATGGAGAAATTAAGGAGGATATTGATGGGTCACAGTATATGGAACTAGGTGAAAGTAAGTATATTATCGTACCTAACGATTTGCCTTTTACTGCAAATATAAAAGGTGAAGCTTTAGGGGTGTACTCACTGACTGTTGACTTAGTAGAGAACAATATACAGTCGCAAGTACATCGTTATCTTGGTGCAAGTACAACTGCGACAATGCAAGCATCGTTTACGCTTGCCAACAACACATTTTCAAATATCATTACAGATCTCAATGGTGATAATGCAACTGATGTCACGGCAACACTTGATGGACAAATTATTCCTCCGCCAGTTGTATATTCATATGCACTTTTGAAAACTTCAATTAAGGCCTTAAAATTACAAAGGTTTCTTGAGGCAGTACTTATAGTGCAAGTTGACACAGCTAGTTATTGGGATGCATTGTTACCCCACAAGCCTCAATATCAAAAATTTGAGTATGGTGCATTGGATACCCTTAAAGCTACACTCAAGATTTATAAACAAAGAAAACTTATTACTCAAGAACAGTACACGTCTCTTGAGGTGATTATTAACTATTTAAGAAATTAAACATGTCAAAATATTTAACAAACAAGATTTTATTTATTACTGCATTCATGACTTCTGTACTGCTAGTAGTTTTCACGGAACGATCATTTTTCTGGCTTCACAAAGGGGCTTTAAATCAATATGAGAATGCTTTATTACAACCACTTTTCTACTGGTTTTTGGGGTTTACTTTCTGCACTACTTTATTTGTTTTTTCAAGCCAATTAACTTTTCAAAAATGGTTTAAAAAGATATTTGTTTGGTTTGTGCCAATTGGACTGTTCATCACCTTCAGTACTGATGTCTATGGCGGAATACCTCAACCAGGAAGAGGGGATGTGGCGGTATGGCTAAGCGGACTGTTAGTTATGGTTACACTTGTATTTATTCTAGTACAAAAGTTTTATTACAAGGTGAAATAACGAATCTAAGTTGCCGACTAGATAAGGTAAGGTGAGTATGCAATCAAAAATTTTCAGATTTGTAACACATAAATGGACTGCTCTTCTCGCACTTCTTTTGGGTATTCTGGCAATAATTTCGTATATTGTCTCTGCTTCAGCAGTAATATTAATTTGCCAAGATGCTCTTTTCTCAAGTTCGTACTCAACATGTAGCGGTCGATATGAAATGCTGTTCCACTATGTTCCCATTGCATTAGGGTTACTTGCGGCAGTTCTCTTGTTGCTCTATCTTTTTAGAAACGTACACAGTCGAAAAAAACTACGATATCCATTTTTGGGCTATGTAGCTTTTCTCGTAGTTGTCATATTGCCACTCTCAACTCAAAAATTTTGTCTTGGATTTCTTGGCTGTAGCTCGTTGGTGCCGTTTGCACTAACTTTAGGTTTTATAGTTTTGATTGCACTTGTAATCACCAGCGTACTTGTAGATCTGTTTTTGAAATCACAAAATCGTATCAAAAAAGCCTTAATTTTTTTAGTGACTCTATTTTTACTAACAATCGGTCTTTATTGCACACTATCTGCAGCTGATGATTTAAATGACTTTGCGTATAACCGTGATTTGGAAGATATCGCCAGGAGAAAAGACGATGTGGCAGTATGTGATCAAACACTTCTATATCGTCTCAAAGACAAATGTATAAGTTCGTATGCCATAAGTAAGGCAGATATAAGTTATTGTGAGAGTATTACCTCACCAGATATTAAGGAAGATTGTGTAGCTTTTGTGATAAGAAATAAGGCGATTAATACTCTCGATACTGCCTTATGTAATGAAATAACCATTCCGTCTCAGGTTTCGGTTTGTAAAAGTCGTATTCAAGAAAAACTTCGTAGTAAACAATAAAATATGGAATTCCCATATTGTGTTGGTACTGTCTGTATCTTTTCTTGTAGACAATTTTAGAGCTGATTACATGATTGAGAGTATCAACTGAAGTAAGTTATCAAGTAAAATATCTTGCGAGGGAGGTTAAGACACAATTTACTCTGGTATACTGGTATGTAATACATTCAGTATGAACATCTTTAATAAAACTTTTTATAAGTTTCTGTTTAGTTTTGCGGTCGTGATTGCGTGTGTGCTTTTAGTGACACTCCTTATTGGCGTTGCTACACAGTAGTTCTTTATTTCAATTTTTATGATTCGTATCACTGATCAATATTTCTGGAACGTCATCTTCATCATTTTCTATGTGATGTTGTTGGTGATGGCAGTTATTATTCTCAGTACTGAAGCACGAATGCCGTATACCGACTTAAAACTATTTGATCTTATCTTAGTAACCCTTGCTTCATTTCGGATGACGCGACTATTTGTCTATGATGGGATGACAAAGTTTATCCGTGAACAGTTTTACGATGCAAAAGTTGTTCGTAATAAAGTAACGTTAGTAAAACCAGTAACGGGGCCACGACGTACACTAGCAGACTTGATGAGTTGTCCATGGTGTTTTGGTGTTTGGGCAACCTCAACAATTATCTTCTTCTACCTCCTTACGCCATACGCAATACTTCCTGTCCTTATCCTCGCTCTTTCTGGAGTGGCTACGTATATGCAGTTGTTCGCAAACATGGTCGGCTGGAAAGCTGAACAACTAAGGAAAGATGTCGAAAACTCAACAACAAAAGATTCGTAAGTTTACTTTTACACATATTCTGCTATAGTAGCGGGCAACAGGCTCTAGACAGCAGGTTATGTTCCGAAAAGGGAATGTAGTAATGAATCGTTTGATTCGCCCGCCGAGGTCCAAACTAACTTTAGTATTGGGGTCGAAGCCTATAGATGCAAGAGATTTTCTTTAGAAGATACCTACCATCTCTAGGCCTGTTTTTATAAAAGCGTAATCACCTATATTGTGGCAATTACAAAAGCAAAAAAAGAAGTAATCCTTTCTAAGTTGGTTGGGATTAAAGATGTGGCCGATTCAATTGTATTCGTACACTTCAACAAGCTTCCCGTTAAGGACAGTACGCTTATGCGAACTGCGTTGCGAGAGAAAGGTGTTGGATTCTTGGTTGCAAAGAAGACACTCATGAAGCGAGCGTTTGATGGAGCATACGAAGGAACAATGCCCGAGCTTGAAGGAGAAATTGCGGTAGCATACTCTACTGACGCAATCGCTCCAGCACAGAACATCAAAGAATACGCAGCAAAGTACAAGGAAAGTATTTCAATTGTAGGGGGAGTATTCCAGGGGGTATACAAAACCAAAGAAGAGATGACTGAAATTGCATCTATTCCATCACTACAAGTACTTCGAGGTATGTTTGCACAACTTATTAACTCACCACGTCAACGATTTGCAG
Organism: bacterium; assembly: GCA_043719295.1. Taxonomy (GTDB): domain Bacteria; phylum Patescibacteriota; class Minisyncoccia; order Phycocordibacterales; family UBA918; genus OLB19. Next base: position 4,501 of record JAYSUD010000012.1, on the reverse strand, counting down.
TGGTATTGAGCAAGGTGAGCGAAACAAAGAATTAAGCAAACGAGCGTAGCGACTATTGCGAATTTCGGTCCGAGTTTTCGTTGTTGAACTAGAACGATATCTTATGCCTCAGCGAAGCTGTGCATAAGATAGCGTTCAACGAAAACTCCTGGACCCCGCGAACGCTCAAACAATTATAATTTAAACTATTTAACCATGACACACGAAGAAATTATCGCAGCTGTTGAGACAATGACAGTGCTTGAGCTCAATACACTTGTAAAGACAATCGAAGAGAAGTGGGGAGTATCAGCTACAGCTGTAGCAGCAGCAGGGCCTGCAGCGGGAGGCGACGCAGCTGAAGAACAATCAGAATTCACGGTAGAACTTACAGAAGCGGGAGCTCAGAAGATTGCAGTTATCAAGGTGATCAAAGAAGTTCTATCACTTGGTCTTAAGGAAGCAAAAGACATGGTAGACGCAGCCCCATCTGAAGTAAAAACAGGTCTTAAGAAGGAAGACGCTGAAACACTAAAGGCAAAATTGGAGGAAGCTGGTGCAAAAGTTACACTTAAGTAACAAATTAAAAGAGCCACGAAAGTGGCTCTTTTAATTTGTATGTGTAACTTTTGAGTCGGAGCGGCTCCTAAGCCGCGAGACAGGGCCGGAAGCACTTAGTAGAATTCGACTGAAAGGAGAGATTATACTTAGTGACTTGTGGCAAGGTAACTTTGAAATAAGGCTCAAAAAACTGCCCCGTAAAGGGGCGGTTTTTTTGTATCTGAATTTCAATTAACTTTATACAAAATACTAAAAGAGATAGATAAGTAAGCACGTGACTTCTTTTTAGGGCCTGAATCCTATAGTAATAAAATAGCATGATATGAAGAAGATATTGTTTTCTCAATTAATTATCATATAATATGGATATGAAAATTAAATATGTACTCATTCTTGTCGTCCCTTTTTTATTTTTTGGATCAAAAGTACAAGCAGCAACATATTGGGTTGATAGTTCTTTTCAAGAGCTCACTCAGCGTGAAGTAAATGAGGTGGGTACGTACGTGTCACCTGTTCCAGCGAGCATTATGCAAGCGAAGCAAAGCAACCAATGTTTTTCAAAATTCCAAACTGTCCAAAAAAGAATAGTCAGTTTTGAACAAAGGCACAAAGAATTAAATACTAAAATTTCACAGGTGAATGTTTGGCGAGATCAACTCATTGAGGATTTGAATAAAAAATTTGTGTTGCCGTGTCTAAAATCTAAAGAAACGAAGACGAATAGTTCTAAAAAGGAGACTGGTACTGATTCAGATTATGCAATGCTTGAAGCTAGAGTAAAGAGTATGGAATTGCAAATAAAAGATATTATTAAAGCATTGCAATCTATGGGTAAATTGACTCAACTCAAAGTGTAATTCAAGCAATCTGTAGATTAGTAGGACAAAAAGGACGGTTCTCAGAATCGTCTTTTTTGATTTCAACATCCTCGCAAACTTCTGTCTAGACTGTGGATTAAAGGGGCGGTGGTATAATCACAGAAATAACATACAACTCTATATGACTGATCCGTTAACCATTCTGTTTGGAAGCCAGGCCCGCGTGAAATTGCTTCGGTTTTTCTTGTTTAACCCTTCTAAGGAATTTACTTTTGATGAAATAAGTAAACGTGCTCGTTTGGTCCGTCGCACAGCACGAACCGAGATGAATGCACTTGAACGCGCTGAAGTGATTAAGAAAAAGCAGATTCTTATACAAAATGAAGGAAGTGAAAAAAAGGTAAAGGCAGTTGGATACTCTTTGAACCGAAACTTTATTAACTTACAGTCGCTCCAAACTTTTTTATTTGAAACTGCACCGATAAATGGTAAGACGGTAATGACACACTTGCGAAAGGCGGGAACAATGGACTTTGTAGTTGTAGCGGGAATCTTTGTGCGTGATTTTGATCAACGTCTTGATATTCTCCTTGCAATGAAAAAGTACTCACCAACAAAAGTTGAGACAGCAATTCGTTCACTTGAGTCAGAGCTTGGGGTGGAGATTCGCTATTCTGCATTTGAATCTGAGGATTTGAAGTATCGTATCGGAATGTATGACAAGCTTACTCGTGACGTATTTGACTACCCACACCTTATTTTAACTGACAAGATTGGAATTAAAGACGAGTTACCTCGGCGTTGACAGAGTGCGTACTAATTGTGGTATAATCAAAACAATATGTTGGAACCACAGGATATTCAAAAGTTAATAGAAGTACTTGCAACTAAGGAGGATATTCGTGCTGTCAGCGATCGTGTTGGTTCACTTGAAAGTGGTGTAAAAGATATCAGCGATCGTGTTGGTTCACTTGAAATTAGTATTAATACTGTAGGAGAACGTGTAAGCTCACTCGAAACCCGTTTCATTGTCATGGAAGAAAAAATGATTTCTATCGATGATCGGCTCACTCTGATGGAAGAAAAACAAGACAGAGTAATTACGCTCTTAGATAATATGATTGGACGACTAGAGATGCTCCACCAAGAATACTTGGTTCTCAAAGAACGAGATTCACGGTATGAGCGTTGGTTCCATGAGATTGCACAGAAGGTCGGTATCACGTTGACACCCTAGTTATATAGAACAGATTGTTAAGAAAAAGGAAGGAATAAGCGAAGCTTATTCCTTCCTTTTTCTGTGTATAAACCTGTGTATAAAAATGGGGATAAAAACCCTTATATATATCCAGATTAAACGCTTGACTTTGTTTTGCTTTCCTATAGAATAGCGAGCACATTGTTTATGAATACCACTTTAGTTTAAAGAAATCCTCGGAGCGGAACATAAATTCTTAAGTGAGTTGAGTACCGCAAAGAAGCGGTTTTTTTAAGCAAAAAATATTCTAAAGAAACGATGCGATATTTGATAAATCCTAACGCGTACAACTAAGAAGAAATTTATTTCTTTTTGACCGTACAAGTGGGAGTTGCATGACGATGGTCATGCGATCGCATAATTCTACAAGAATCAAATCTAGGATTTTGATTCTGTATTAAAGTCCTTGCGTTCGACGCGCAAGGCAAGTTCGTATTGGGTCCGTTACAGAATCCCAATGCGAAATAGGTAGTGTGCAGAGTTAAGATATTGCTTCGGCAGGGTCTTTTCGTCCTCTGCACACATCAAAAAAAACACAGCAGTTTCTTCCCACTACGTATTTTGTGGAGAAGAGACAAACACTCAAAAAAATTGTACAGCGGTGTACAGCATTCTGTAGGTGAATGATATTGTCCGCAGAGTAATCTGCGGTGTATAGCATTCCTTGTCGATTGAGCGAATGAGTGAAATGAAAGCGGCGTTAGCCATTTTCATTTCCGAATGAGCGAAAATCGGTTGGGAAGGTAATTTACGATTAAAGTCTAAAATTACTATATACACCAATGAAAACATGCGGTGTATAGCATTCCTTACAGGAATGAAAGAGTCTATGGTGGATGCCTAGGCTTCAAGAAGCGATGAAGGACGTGGAATGGCTGCGAAATGTTCCGGTAAGGTGCCAATCAACCGTTATACCCGGAAATGTCCGAATGGGGAAACCCTACTACTGTAGAGTAGTAATCTGTCGTATGGCAGATGCGTACGCAGGGAAGTGAAACATCTCAGTACCTGTAGGAAAAGAAAGCAATAAAGGGAACTTTCTTTCTGAATTACACTCTCAACTTGTAGCAATACAGATTGAGGCCATTGTATTCAGGAAGAAGGTTCTTGCGATTCCCGAAGTAGCGGCGAGCGAAAGGGGAATAGCCCAAACCGTACGTGTTTACATGTACGGGGTTGTAGGGCAGAGTCTGCATTTAGTTGCGGAGAGTTACAAAACGTAAATATAGCAAAGCAAGCTGGGAAGCTTGACTCTAAAGGGTAATAGTCCCGTATGCGAAATCTTTACGACTCTCTTGATTCTGTTCCTGAGTAGTTCGGGACACGAATAGCCCGAATGAATCCACCGGCACTAACCGGTAAGGCTAAATATTCTTGAAGACCGATAGTGAACTAGTACCGTGAGGGAAAGGTGAAAAGCAGCCCGGGAGGGCGGTGAAATAGACCTGAAACTATATACTTACAAGGAGTCGGAGCGGTGTTGCACATTGCACATAAGTGAAGATTTTTCGACTCATTCCTCAGAAGTCAGAATAAATTCTTTTTAGAATTTTTCTTCTCACTCGGATGCCTACGCATCCTGCGTGAAGCTTCTTCGGAATGAGTCGAAAATCTTCCTCATGCATAATGAATGCACGTAGATATAAGTGGAACATTTCATTTATCACTGTCTTGCGCAGGACGTCGGTCCGAGCAGGAACAAATTTTCAGCAGAAAATTATGTGTACAGTGAGAGATGAAATGTGCAACTTGTGTGTAGCGTGCAACACCGTCACGGCGTGCCTATTGAAGAATGAGCCAACGAGTTGATCTGTACTGCGCAGGCTAAGCCCTTGATCGGGTGGAGCCATAGGGAAACCGAGTGTGAATAGCGCGTTTGTAGTAC
>JAYSUD010000011.1:0-25178 GCA_043719295.1 bacterium | reverse complement strand
TTGCATACAACTATCTTCAACAAAAACTTCTGGAACCACCACTCGAATGCAATTCATACTCTAATAGCTTCATAACGCTAACGCTAATAGCGACTATTGCGAACTTCTCTTCTTACTAAAACAAACGAGTAGATACATAAAAATTTATTTTTATGTATTCTACGAGTGCAGTTTTAGAAAGTTTACTTACAGAAGCTGTCCATTCATTGGATACTTTATTTCGCTTCACTCATAAAGTCTCTCAATGAATCTTGCGAAAGTGTCCCACACTTTCTCACCCAGTTTCTGCTGCTGACCTAGAATAGGAAGTTGAGCCTCGGCTTCGCCGTGCGCAACTGTATATTCAGCAGAAACTGCTGGAACACTCGAACTTTCGATGCAAATCTGGATGCAGTAAAGACATCAATCTTTACTGGTTCGAAAAAGTCCCGACTTTGTCGGGACTTTTTCCGTTTAGCCCTATTGCATATTCTGCCCTGTAGGGTATAATGCCCGCCACAACACACATCTAACAGAATGAGTCACGGTTGCTAGATATGTTTTGAGTTGGAGAATACCAGTGATGCAATTAGTAACCGTGCAAAAATAAATACGAAGTAAAAACACGCGATGCGGGTTTTTTGTGTTTATGATGCCATAATTTTGTATAGAATATGAATACAAAACATAAAGCAGAGGAGTACGCGTCAGTTGGTGCAATGCCACAGAAGCGATTTAAACTCGCAAAAGAACCACTTGTTGAATTGCCCGATCTTATCGAGCCACAACGAGTTTCATTTAAATGGTTTGTAGAAGAAGGACTTAAACAAATCTTTAAGGAGTTTTCACCTATCTCAGACTATTCTGATAAAAAGTTTGAACTTAAGTTTAAGAAGTATGAGTTAGGGCAACCAAAGTGTACACCTGCTCATGCAAAAGCAAACAAACTTACCTATGATGCACCACTTCGTGCAACGGTTGTTTTGAAGAATAAGACATTTGAAAGTGATAAAGATCAGGAGATCTTCATGGCTGATATTCCAGTGATGACAGATCATGGTACCTTCATCATTAACGGTGTTGAACGTGTTATTGTGCCCCAACTCGCACGATCATACGGTATTTTCTTCACTGCTCAAGAACTTAAAGGGAAGACATGTTTTGGTGCCAAAATCATTCCTGCTCGAGGAGCATGGGTTGAAATTGAATCTGAAGCAGACGGGGTAATCTATATTAAGATTGACCGAAAAAAGAAAATCCCAATATCTGCACTCTTGCGTGTATTTGGACTTAAAGATGAGAAAGAAATGGTTGCGTTGTTTAAGGATATTGAACGAGGTCCTGAGTACATTAAAGCAACGGTTGCAAAAGACGTAGCTAAAACAACAGATGATGCGTATGTAGAAATCTACAAGCGACTTCGTGATGGTGATTTGGCAACTGTTGAAAATGCAAAAGAATTTGTAAACTCAATATTCTCTGTAGAGCGATACGATCTTTCAGAAATCGGACGACATCACTTTAATGAACGAAATGGTCGGCCAACAGACAAGAAAGCAACTGACGAACGAGTTATTACACTTGAAGATATTCGTTTGATTATTTCAAACATCATCAAGCTTAACCACGAGCCAGAAGCGGTACCAGACGATATTGACCACCTTGGTTTCCGTCGCGTTCGGTACTTTGGAGAAATGCTCCAACAACGAGTTCGTGTTGGTATGACCCGTATGAAGCGAAACATTCAAGACCGAATGTCTACAATTGAAGCTGAGACTTCACTTCCAATGCAGATCATCAACCCGCGACCATTACAGGCTGCGATTAAAGAATTCTTCACAACAAACCAACTCTCACAGTTCATGCCTCAGCAAAATATTCTTGCTGAGCTTGAAGGACTCCGAACACTTTCAGCGCTTGGTCCCGGTGGACTTACGCGTGAACGAGCAGGGTTTGAAGTTCGTGACGTTCACCCATCTCACTACGGTCGTTTGTGTCCAATCCATACTCCAGAAGGACCAAACATTGGACTTATCTTACGTTTGGCAATGTATTCACGAGTAAATCGCTTTGGTATTATTGAAACTCCGTACGTAAAAGTTGAAAAGGGTGTGCTCACCGATCAAATTGTCTACCTCAATGCACACGAAGAAGAAGGTTTTATTATTGCTCATGCTGCAGTAGAGGTTGATGCAAAAGGAAAGATTGCACCTGACATGGTTGAGGCACGTCGAAATGGTGAGCCAATGCTTGTTCCAAAGAAAGATATCCATTACATGGATATTGCGACAAACCAAGCATTCTCAGTTGCAACATCAATGATTCCATTCTTAAACCATGATGACGCGAACCGTACACTCATGGGTTCTAACATGCAGAAGCAGGCAACTCCATGCATTATTCCTGATGCACCGATTGTTGCAACCGGTATTGAAGGACTTGCGGCAAAAGATACTGGACGCGTAATTGTGGCAACTGAAGCAGGAGAAGTTGTTGAAGTTGATGCAAACCACATTGTTGTTAAAAACAAAGAAGGAAAGAAACAAGAGTACACACTTACAACTTTCCAACGAACAAACGACTTCTCAGCGTTTTATCACCGAGCAGCGGTGACTGTAGGGGTCAATGTAAAACGTGGAGACTTACTTGCAGACACCTCATCAACTGATAACGGTCAGATGGCGGTTGGACAAAATGCAATGGTTGCCTTCATGAGTTGGTCAGGTGCTAACTATGAAGATGCGATTATTATTTCTGAACGACTTGTTCGAGATAGTAAGTTTGCAACAATCCACCTTGATGAGCTTGATGTTTCAGTTCGTGATACTAAGCTTGGCCCTGAAGTAACTACTCCTGATATCCCGAACGTTTCAGAAATGAAGCTCAGAAACCTTGATGAAAACGGAATTATCCGTATTGGTGCAGAAGTGCGTCCAGGAGACATTCTTGTAGGAAAGGTGACACCAAAAGGTGAGGCACAACTTACACCAGAAGAGCGACTCTTGCGTTCTATCTTTGGAGAAAAAGCGAAAGATGTTAAGGATTCTTCACTCCGACTTGAAGCAGGAAAGCGAGGACGTATCATTGGGGTTAAGATTTTCTCACGGGAAAATGGTGACCAACTTGAAAGTGGTGTTATCAAAAAGATTTTGGTTACTATCGCTCAAGTTCGTAATGTGTCAGTTGGAGATAAACTTGCAGGACGACACGGAAACAAGGGAGTTATCTCTCGAATCTTGCCTGAGGAAGATATGCCGTACACAGAAGATGGACGTCCGGTTGATATTATCTTGACACCGCTTGGAGTACCGTCACGTATGAACTTGGGACAGATTCTCGAGCTCCACTTGGGTATGGCAGCGCATACACTTGGATACCAAGCGATTGTTCCGCCGTTTGCGTCGCCTACTGAAGATGAAATTAAAGATGAACTTGAAAAAGCAGGTGTACCTCGAGATGGAAAAATCCAACTTCGTGATGGACGAACTGGAGAGGAATTTGAACAACGTACTGCAGTTGGGTACATGTACATTTTGAAACTCCACCACATGGTTGAAGACAAAATCCACATGCGTTCAATTGGCCCGTACTCACTTATTACACAGCAACCACTTGGTGGTAAGGCACAAATCGGAGGACAGCGTTTCGGAGAGATGGAAGTATGGGCACTTCTTGGATACGGAGCAGCCTACACTCTTCGAGAAATGCTTACCATCAAGTCTGACGATATTGTCGGACGCTCTGCAGCATTCGATTCAATTGTACGAGGTGAAAAAATTGGTCATCCACACACACCAGCAGCCTTTAACGTACTGGTGAATCAACTTCGCGGTTTGTCACTTGACGTTGACCTTAAACGCGAAGATAGAGAAGAACGCAATTATTAGTCCTCATCATTAAGTAATTAGATTAAATATGAATCCAAATACACAAAAACGAGGAGCGCCAACAAACTTCACTGAAGTAAGTTTAAAACTTGCGTCACCTGAAAAAATTCTTGAATGGTCTTTTGGTGAAGTCACCAAGCCTGAGACTATCAACTATCGAACACAGCGCCCTGAAAAGCATGGACTGTTTGACGAGCGTATCTTTGGACCAGTTGAGGACTATGAATGTTCTTGTAAGAAGTACCGAGGTATTCGATACAAGGGTATTGTGTGTGAAAAGTGTGGAGTAGAAGTAACTCGTGCAATTGTACGTCGAGAACGAATGGGACACATTGAATTGTGTGTACCAGTTTCCCACATCTGGTTCTTACGTGGAGTTCCGAGTCGAATTGCACTTATCTTAGGTATTACCGCGTCTTCAGTAGAAAAAGTTATTTACTTCGCAGGATACATTGTGACTAAGGTTGCAGAAGACGAGCGAGCACGACTCCTTAAGGAACTTGATACAGAATACAAAGCAAAGCATAAAGAAATGCAAAACGAAGATGCTAAAGAAGCATTGAAGATTCGTATGACTGACATGAAGAAAGAAATTGAAAATCTTTCACTCGGCACCGTACTTGATGAAACAACATTCCACAAGTATTCAGTTAAGTATTCAACACTCTTTGAAGCAAAAATTGGAGCTGAATCAATCTTTGAGCTCTTTAAAAATACTGACTTACCTAAGCTTAAAGATCGTCTTGAGACAGAACGAGAAACAGCTGGAGTTGCTGAACGAACAAAGCTCGATAAACGACTTAATCTTATTCGAGGAATGCTCCATGCGGGAGTTCGACCTGAATGGATGTTCCTTAACCGAATCCCGGTTATCCCTCCAGCATTGCGACCTATGGTTGCACTTGAAGGTGGACGACATGCATCATCAGACCTAAACGACCTCTATCGGCGTGTAATCAACCGTAACAATCGATTGAAGAAATTGATTGACATTATGGCTCCTGACGTAATCTTGCGAAACGAAAAACGTATCTTGCAAGAAGCGGTAGACGCACTTATTGATAACTCTATTCGTCACGGGAACACTGCGTACTCAGCAATGAGTCAAGCACAACGACGACCATTGAAGTCGCTTTCAGATTACCTTAAGTCAAAACAAGGGTACTTCCGACAGAACTTGCTTGGTAAGCGTGTGGACTACTCTGGACGTTCAGTAATTGTTATAGGTCCAGACTTAGAGCTTGACCAATGTGGTCTTCCAAAGCACATGGCACTTGAACTCTTCCGACCGTTTGTTATTTCTAAGCTTCTTCGTCTTGAATTGGCATACAACATTCGTGGAGCAGGACGCCTCATTGAAGATGGTGTTCCAGAAGTATGGGCAATCCTTGAAGAAGTAATCAGTCAGAAGCATGTACTCCTTAACCGTGCACCAACACTGCATCGACAGGGTATCCAAGCATTCCGACCAGTACTTATTGAAGGTAATGCAATCCAGGTGCACCCATTGGTATGTAAGGCGTTTAACGCGGACTTCGACGGAGACCAGATGGCGGTACACGTGCCACTTTCTGATGAAGCACAAATGGAAGCACGAGAAATTATCTCTGCAAACAAAAACATCTTGAAGCCAGGATCAAGTGAACCTGTAGTATCTGAGTCTTTGATGGATATGGCACTCGGTGCTTTCTGGATGACAAAAATCATTCCTTTAAGTAAAGGTGAAGATAAATTCTTCATGTCACCAAACGATGCAATTAACGCCTACGACTACGGCATTGTAGATTTCCGTGCCAAGATTAAGGTTCTTGCTACTGATACTGCAAAATATGCACAGTATGAAGGAAAGCTTTTCGAAACTTCAGTAGGACGACTTCTTTTCAACAGTGTATTACCTTCAGATCATGCATACATCAATGCACTCGTAACACAGCGAGATTTGTTCGCGGTTGTACTTGACCTCATTGATGACCAAGGTATTGCAGTTGTGCCAGGGGTAGTAAACAAGATTAAGAAATTTGGATTTAAGTACGCAACTGTTTCAGGAACCACGTGGGGAATTGATGAGGTTGTGGTACCAAAAGAAAAGCCTGCAGTTATTGCCGCGGCAAGAGCCGAAGAACAGGTTGTATTTAAACACTTCGATGACGGACTTCTCTCAAGAGATGAGCGACGTCGCATGATTATTGAAATCTGGCACCGAGCGAAAAGTAAGCTTGAGGAATTGATTCCTGATCAAATGGATCAGAACGGTTCAGCGTTTGACTTGTGGAAGTCGGGTGCTCGAGGTTCAATGCGACAAATCGCACAGATGATTGGTATGAAAGGACTTATTGTTAACACACGAGGAGAGACTCTTGAATTCCCAGTTATTTCTTCTATGAAGGAAGGTATGACACCTGTTGAATACTTCATGACTACTCACGGTTCTCGTAAAGGACTTGCTGACACAGCGCTTCAAACTGCAAAGGCCGGATACCTCACGCGACGTCTCTTCGTTGTTGCTCAAGACGCTATCATCACTGAAGCTGACTGTAAAACAAAAGATAGTGTTACCATCGGACGATTAAGTGCTTCTGGAATCCAGATTGCATTCTCTAAGGCGGTAAAGGGACGTATTCTCGCCTCCGACATTGTTGACCAAGAGGGAACAGTGGTCTTTAAAAAAGGACACATGCTCTCACGACGTGATGCACTTAAAGTAGAGGCTACTTCTGCAGTAACCGTTGCAGTACGTTCACCAATGACCTGTAAGACACTACGAGGAGTGTGTCAGCAGTGTTACGGAGTGGACCTTACTTCAAATGCGCTTGTTGATATCGGAGAGGCGGTAGGAACTATTGCTGCACAAGCTATTGGTGAGCCAGGAACACAGCTTACGATGAACACAAAGCACGCAGGAGGTACGTCGTCAGTTGGTGGAGACGTAACACAAGGGTTGCCTCGTGTTGAGGAAGTGTTTGAAAAACGACTTCCGAAGAATCCTGCAGTAATCTCTAAAACTGATGGTTTTGTAAGTGAAATCCGAACAGAAGGACGAGATAAAGTAATTGTTGTTGTTCCTGCAAAAGATTCACCATACGCTCCTAAAAAGAGTGACGTCATTGAGTACGAAGTAAACTACCGACGTACCGTGATGATAAGTAAGGGTGAGGAAGTTAAAAGCGGACAACTCCTTACTGATGGATCTGCATACCTACCTGACATGTTCAAGTATGGTACTAAGGAACAGACACAGGAGTACATCATTTCTGAAATTAACAAGATTTATGAACTCCAGGGAGTAACTATTTCTCGAAAGCACATTGAACTTATCGTTAAGCAAATGATGAGTCGAGTAAAAGTAACCGCATCTTGCGATAGTCACTTTACTCCAGGTGAAGTCATTGAAGAGTGGATCTTTGTTGAGGCAAACAATGCACTTGTAGCCGACGGCAAAGAGCCAGCAAAGGCAGCAAAACTCATCATGGGTATTACTGAAAGTTCACTTTCACGTAAGAGCTTCCTTTCAGCTGCGTCATTCCAAAACACCACTCGTGTATTGATTAACGCTGCAGTAAAGGGAAGTCAAGACAATCTTGCAGGACTTATGGAAAACGTTATCATTGGAAAGCTTATCCCTGCAGGAACTGGATTTAAGGGAAGTGCTAAGGCGAAGATGATACAGGACATGCAAAACGACCCTTCCTACTAGGAAATCTCCAGAAGCACTCATCTGCGTTGTTGCATTCGCGGCTCGGACATTCAACGTACTACACGTACGCCTCTTGTCCTCACCACTCTGCGCCTAGCATTTGAGCACTTCTAGAAATTCCCAGTGTGCTGAGGATACAAAATTTCAAGGCACTTTCATCCATAGGTAAATAGAGCAGTAACAAAAGACCAGAGGCAAAGCCTCTGGTCTTTTGTATATACGTCTACATATCATCAATGATATGGAAAGTTTTTTCATCCTAAACTCATATTACTCCATTCAGCAACAGCAATAATGTTCAATATAAATTGTGTACAACATAAACAATACACAGTCTACATATCATCAATGATATGTAGAAATTATTTTCTTTTCAGTAGTTCTTCGGCAATATTAAATAAGAGAAAGTGTCCCGGATACCTGTATCTCATGGCTTGGAGAGATAGATAGTCTGGTCTTGGTGTCTTTTTGCTTTCTTTTGTCTTTTCTGTAAGCTTTTGCTTAGTTTTGTATTCTTCAAGTGTCTCGTTATAGCTTGGTAGTTGCTGTGATAACCACTTACGTGTACGGGTAAACGTATTTGGGCTTACAGAGAGTTCGTATCGTATCTCTGCTTGTGTTTTACCCGCAAGAATCATCTGAGAGATTAAAAGTCGCCTGCCGATAATGTTACGCTCACTTTCCGTGAGGAGTTTTTCAATAAAAGTTTCTGCAGGATATTTCCCGTCCATACGCCTCGCGGCTTCGTATAGTGCTTGCTCTACAAGGTGCTTTTCTTTCGGTTTTTGTTTTTTAATACTTTTGCTCATATCTTTCTTTATAATATCATTGATGATACCGAGAATTGTGTGATGTAGGTGTACAAAAATAATCGTATATAAGAAGAGAAATGTAACAGGTGTCTTGATATGATTAATGATATCAAGACGAGTATGATTTACTAGTGATTATAATCAGTCTACATATCATCAATGATATGTATATGAAAAGATTATTCTAAACAGGTTGTAAAGATTGTTTCTATATCATCAATGATATCAAGAGGGGATTATGCAAATTGGGGGAGTGAAGTATCTAGTGAGTGATGTGTGTAGAAAATAAAAAAGACAAACCCCGGCGAACGTGGGGCGAAGTGTTCGCCTTGGTCCGTCGGGGTATAGACATACCACGTGAGTGCTCGGTAATGAAACTCTTTTACTTTTTGCACGCCATCCAATAGACGATAATTCTTTCGTCCTTAAGGCCGAGTAGTGTGGCGATATTCCATCCCTCGTCGATCATATTTCCTACCGGAATTTGACCACTTGAAATATAAGTGGTGTATGGCATGTAGATGAACGTGCCTCCGGAGACATTTTTCGGTAAGAAGTAATAGACTATCTCTTCAGTATCGTTACTTTCACGCGTAGCTGTATAGAGCCGATTTCCTTGTTGCCCCATTTTGTTCAGGACCTCTACATCAATCGGGCCTTGAGTCTTCACAGTAAGCATTTCGTCCTCCTTTGAAGGTATTGCTTTGTGTGGCAGTAGTTTATGATACATCCACAAAAAAGACAAACCCCGGCGAACCTTAAGCAAAAATAAATTCGCAGGGGTCCGTCGGGGTGATTAAAGCTCAATCGGTCTGATTGAAAACCTCGGCTTTCTTTGCGTTCATGATGCCCTCGTGGATAAGGTACACATTCATGTACCACCGGCCCCAGATGAGGGCAATCCCAAGAACACAAACTATTCTGAGCTGAGGCCAGACAATCAAAGAGATCATCATGACAACGCTGAAAACGATGCAGAGAAGCGTCATGAATTCAAAGTTCGTAAGTTGTCCAAGAAACTCCATCCGTCTTTCCTTTCAAGATAAGCGATAGAAGAAAAATAACATGTAAATCATAAATGTCAATGCTTCAGCAAAAACATGAAAAAAAAGGTAAAATACTTCCACTATGGCGTCTGACAGTATCGAACGAATAAAAGAACGGCTTTCGATTGTGGATGTGGTTTCTACGTATGTTGAACTGCATCAGGCGGGGAAGAATTTTAAGGGGAAGTCGCCGTTTACTTCGGAGAAAACACCTTCGTTCTATGTGTCGCCTGACCGCGGGATGTACTATTGTTTCTCGTCGTCCCAAGGAGGTGATATTTTTACGTTTATTCAAAAAATGGAAGGGGTTGATTTTAAAGAGTCGTTAAAGATTCTTGCAGAGAAGGCTGGAGTAGAGTTAGTGCCTGAAGACCCAAAAAAGAAAACTGAACGCGACCGTATGTATGACGCGCTTGAGGAGGCGACAAAGTTTTTTGAAGACTATAAACATAAAAATCCTGAAGTGTTGGAGTACTTAGCTTCCCGGGGTGTGTTGCCTGAGACCATTGCTAAATGGCGCATTGGGTACGCTCCAGGGCCTTCAAAGTATGGGTGGCGAGAACTTAAAGAACATATGGAGCGTAAGGGGTATACAAAAGATGAGCTCTTGAAAGTTGGGCTTATTAAGTCTGCAGACAAGGGTAAGGAACCCTACGACTTATTTCGTGATCGTATTATGTTTCCGATTTTTGACCCTCAGGGTAAAGTTGTCGCATACTCAGGACGTATTTTAAGTAAAGATACAGAAGCGCCAAAGTATGTGAACTCACCTGAAACAGAACTGTTTAATAAATCTGAAATCCTATACGGTTACCATATTGCAAAACAGGGGATTCGGAATCTTGATTTTGCACTCGCGGTTGAAGGGCAGTTTGATGTCGTTTTAGCGCACCAAGCAGGATACAGCAACACGGTTGCAGTTTCGGGTACGGCATTAACCCCATACCATGTCATGTTACTGCAACGTCTTTCAAACCGTGTAGTGTTAGCACTTGATGCTGATAAGGCAGGGATTGCGGCGGTTAAACGATCATCAGATATTATGCTCCCACGAGGGATTGATTTAAAGGTTGCGCACATTGTAGGAGGAAAAGATCCTGCAGACTTAATCAAAGAAGATCCATTAGTGTTTAAGAAAGTTGTAGGTTCGGCCAAGCCAGTAGTTGAATATTTCTTAGATATTCAAGAGGAGACAAAAAAAGATGATAGAACATTTAAACTTAAAGTTCGTGAGGAGATCCTGCCGTTAGTATTAAAAATCTCCAATAGAATTGATCAAGAACATTTTGTCGGGATTATTGCGCTACGACTTGCAACAACAAAAGAAGCAATTTACTTTGAGCTCGAAAGATTGCGTGAGCAGGTTAAAGAGAGAAAGGTACCACAAGAAGACTTAGGTACTCAAACTAATGAAGCTCTTGTACAAAACACTCCTGTGGCTACCTATTCAAGAAAAGAAAGTCTCATAGAATACCTGACGGTACTTGTTTCAGTTTTTCCCGAATCACACAAAGCTCAGTTGGCGCATGTCTTTCAAGAGATTGTAGGTGAAGACCCTGCTATCGCATTAGAGAAGCTTAGTATTGAAATCAAAAGTGGTCTATCGTTTACTATTGAGACGTACATCGCATCGGTAAAGGAGCGACAACTCTTTGAAGAGGTAGTAGATAAGCTTAATGCGGTGTATAAATTTATAACTCAAGAGGCAATTCAGGATCTTCATACACAATTAGAAAAAGCTGAACGGGAGGGAAGTGAGGAAGAGCAAAAACGCCTCGTGTCACAACTTGATGTGCTCCAGAAAAGTAAACATACTGCAAAGTGTAGCGTCGAGCTGTTTGCTTAAAATTACCTTGCTAGGACTAGATTTTTTTGAGAAATACTGTATAGTGTCGAAGTTATGGTTGCAAAAAAAGCGCCCAAAAAGACGATAAAAAAAGCGACCAAAAAAGTCGTGAAAAAGGCTATACAAAAAACAGCTAAGAAAGTGGCTTCAAAGCCCAAACTAGCTAACAAAACTAAGCCAAAAGCACAAAAAGTAGCAAAAAAAGTAGTACAGAAAAGTGTTAAAAAGACTGTTGCAAAAAAAGCACCAGTTAAAAAAGTGCCCGCAATTAAGAAGGTGGCACCAAAGAAGCTTGTAAAGCTCAACAAGAATCAAAAAATCCTTGAAGCCAAAGCATCAGAATTGATGCGAATTGGTCGTGAACGTGGATACATCACTTTTGATGAAATCTTGAAATATTTTCCTCAGATTGAAAAAGATGTTCCGTTTCTAGATGAGATGTACGAGCGATTTGGTATCGCGGGTATTGACGTACTTCAAAGTGGCGGGATGCTCGGTAACGATCAAAGTATTGAACTTATTGAACGTAAAAATTCATACAAGCGAAATGACAGTGGATATGACTCTATTCAGATGTACCTTCGTGAGATTGGGCAATATCCACTCCTAACTGCACTTGAAGAGCGAACGTTAGCTAAACGAATTATTGATGGAGACGAAGAGGCTCGTAACTTGCTTGCGCGTGCAAACTTACGTTTAGTTGTTTCTATTGCAAAGAAGTACGTGGGACGTTCTCCAGACTTAACACTTCTTGATCTTATTCAAGAAGGAAACTTAGGTCTCTTTAAAGCAGTTGATAAATTTGACCATACAAAAGGATTTAAGTTTTCAACCTATGCTACATGGTGGATTCGCCAAGCAATTACTCGGGCACTCGCTGATCAATCTCGAACGATTCGTATTCCTGTTCACATGGTTGAGACTATGGCGAAGTACAAGCAAGTGTCACGACGTCTCTCTCAAGACTTAGGTCGCGACCCAATGCCAGAAGAAATTGCAACAGAGATGGGAGTTGAAGTAGAGAAAATTTACCAGATTGAAAAAATTAGCCAAGATACCATTTCACTTGAACTTCCAATTGGAGATGATGATGATCGGTCACGCCTTTCAGATTTTATTGCTGATGATAAGATCACTGCACCTGATCAAGAGGTAGCACATAGTATCTTAACTGATCAAATTCAAGAGATTCTCGACTCACTTTCAGAGAAAGAGCGTAAAATTCTTGAGATGCGACATGGACTGCTTGATGGAACGTATCACACCCTTGAAGAAGTAGGAAAAGAGTTTGGAGTAACTCGTGAACGTATTCGACAGATTGAAGCAAAAGCACTTGAGAAGATTAGGCAGCATGATAAGGCGCGGCGACTCAAATCATATTAGATAGGACCTATACAAACGGCACACTTCTTCGATCTCTCTTGTTCATTACATGAACTGTACAGGTTGCACCCCAGGGTACCTTCTCTTGCTTCGCAATTCACCTTGTCACTCTTTTTCCAAAAGAGTAGGCATTCCTTACAGGAACTGTACACTTTCAAGAAGTGAGCTTCTTTGAAAGTCTTGCGATATGACTTGGGTCATATCTCACTCTTGCGAAGTGACCTAATTTTTAAGGAGTCTTTGACGAATATAAAAATGGAAATGCTCTTGTGGTAGATTTTGTATCACTTCTCACTCGTTTCTATAAGTCCTAATGATAGAGACATATACACAAAAAGGCACGGACAGAGTCCGTGCCTTTTTGTGTTCTGCTATAATATACACATGCATAGAAACATAATCCTTTTACTTTCAGCAAGTGTATATTTTAGCCTTGCTTCTTGGGGCTTGTATATTTTTGATGTAGGGCTTTTGGGGACGTCAGTAGTTTTGTTTGGACTTCCTTCATATTTGCTAGCTCGATACTCAGCAATTTCTTCGTCATTGTTTTTGGTTATTGTTTTGTTTGCTTCGGGTTTGGCAGTCTTACTTGAAAGTATTGCGCACATCTACGGTATCTGGTACGTACTTGGAGTTGAAGAGATTAAATTATTTGGATTAGTACCTGTTGAGGTTTTGATGGCATCGGTTGTACAAACAATCTTCTTGGCTTTGCTCTATGAATTTATTTTTGATGATGGGAATTATGCAGTAATAAACATCCATCAACGACTAGTTTCATTCTTGCTCTTTTTTGGAGCGACACTTGCTCTTTGTATCGTACACATCTATATCTTAGGTGGGGTATACACACAATATTCATATCTTTGGATTGTAGGGATACTGGTAGCTTGCTCATTAGCGATGCTTGCAACGCACAAAGCGTTAACCCTTCATTTCTTTGATAGACTGAGTATCTTTACCTTGTACTGTTCCATACCGCTTGGCTTTGGGCTCTTACTCTCTGTTACAAATATTCATAAAGTATTTGCCTATCACGAAGCTTATTTGTACTCATTTCAATTCTTCGGCTCAAGTATTCCCCTTGAGGAGATTTTGTTAGTTCTCGCATTGCCACTTTTTGTTGCAACGGTATATGAGATTTATTTAGATGACGGAAAAGTGTTGAGCTAGAACTAAAAAGACTACATATTTGGTGACTCGTAGCTCACAATAAAAAACTGCACGACTGTGTCGTGCAGTTTTTTATTGTGAGCCCTTATTTCTTCTTCAGCTCTTCGACAAGTACTAAGTATAGTTTTGGTGTAATAAACTCCTGTTCGTAAATCTCCATAAGTGTGTTTTCTTTAATTCGTTGTACACCACATTGTGCGAGTGTTTGAGTAAGTACTTCACAAATTGCTTTGTTAGTATCTTCCGTTGTGTTCATCTTCTTTTCTGACTGGTCTTTGAATGTGGTATAGAGATCTATAACATGGGTGAGTGCTTCATGGGTAAAGATGTTTGATGCCGAATCGTGTTCGATACTTCCAAGTGTCTTTAGTACCTTTCGCGCAATAATAGTCTGCGCACGATAATACATGTATTCATCTTCAATAGTTTCCCTTTGATTTGGAGTACGGTACCAACTTTTAATCCACGTAACCATTCGTTCAAATATATCTTTTCCGTCTGTGTGGATTGACATATTTGGTTCTAGTTCTCCATTTTCAATAGCTTCAAGCTGGAGGGTAAGTTTACCGTGAATACGTCTGTACACAGCTTCACTTACTTCATCATAGACGTATAGTTCCTTAAGGTATTTCTTCTCAATACCAATGGCAAACATACGAAGAACTCGTAGTGTTAAGTTGTCTTTGACTGTTGTCGAGAGTTCAGAAAGTGAAGCACAGGCACTTTCGTAGGCCAATGTATGTGAGTTTAATAAATTAGTAGCAATATCTTGCGTAATATATCCACGTTCTTTGTACTGGCTTAAACGATTGGTTACTTCGTGGTTGATGAGCGCAGTTGCTTCTACATGCTCAACTTTTTCTGTGTCGGTAAGTTCATCAAGTTTAAGTTTTCGCATCATGCTCTGTATGGTCGTAGCTTTGATGAAGAGAGTTGCAAAGATACAACCTACGGTTAGAGCTAAAATAAACTCCCGTGGTGTAACAGACTCAAGTGCCCAACCTTCAATGGTGAGTGTTTCTGGAATGAGAAGAACCATAGTAACGGCAAGTGCTCCACGGAGAGATCCCCAAGAAAGGAGGTGTTGCCAAGAGCGGGGGACGCGCGCATCTTTTGAAGCAACAAAGTTAAATAGACCTACAACCGGATAGATTGAAACAGTTCGTGCAAATGCAACAATCAAGATTGTACACAAAACAGTAATTAAAATAATTGGGTCATTAAACGGAACTGATACAAACAAAATACCAATAAGTATAAAGATGATTGAGTTTGCCATGAATGCAAATTGTCCCCACAGCTTCTCAACAAACTCCTCAGCACGAGGATGAATTTTTGGACGACCATAATTACCCATAATAATTGAAGCAATGGTTGTTGCGATAATTGATGAAACGCGAACTTCAAAATCACCTATGTGCACATGTGAAGAGATGACTTCTGAAAGAATGAATGTTGTGTGAGCAAGTACAATAGTAAGGGTAATACTTGCAGTTTCGTTTTCACGAGTGAGTCCAACGAGCTTTGCAAACAGACCTCCCATAATTACTCCAAAGAGCACTCCTCCAAGAATCATCACCGTGAAGCTTAATAGACCCATTCCTACGGTAGTAAATCCATGGTATCCAAAAAGTACTACTTCAAGTACTACTAAGAACAATGCAACAGATGTTGCGTCATTAAAAAGACTTTCTCCTTCAAAGATGAGAGCAAGACGCCGTGGTGCGCCATATTCTTTAAAAAGCGCTAAAACTGCAACAGGGTCAGTTGCAGAAATAAGTGCCCCAAACAAAAGGGTGATGGTAAATGGAACCGCAAATCCCAAGAGCGCCAAAACTCCATAGAGTAAAACAGCAATGACAACTGTTGAAATAAGGAGACTTACAATAGAAAGTATTAAAACAATCTTTGTATCCTCAACCAAACGTCGTGCACTCATGTTGTATGCAGACTCGAAAATGAGTGTTGGAAGCAAAATAAAGAAGAGAAGTTCAGGGGTGAGTTCAAATTCCTTAAAGAAACTAAATAATGGAAAGTATGCCAATATACCAAGCACCATTCCCATAACAACGAGAAATACCGTATGGGGAAGCTTCACTTTTTTTGCCCAAAATACCGCCAAACTTGAGAGTCCTAACATTGAAAAAATAGCGAGTACAGTGTGTGCAGTTAGCATAAAGGGGCTTTATTAGTTAATTAATCATTTGGGCGAGGTGCTACTATACTCTTGCTCATTGCTGTATGCAACAGTTGTTGTACACGGTACTTTATGTCCTGCCAAAATCTTAAATGGGGTATTTAGGTGTGCTGTAGTACACTATTAATATCTATGACTTCACCAAATACTCATACTAGTAATGAACACAAAGAGGCATTTACACTTGCATATAAAGCATTAAATCCTGCTCAAAAAGAAGCAGTAGACGCCATAGAGGGTCCTGTAATGGTAATAGCAGGCCCAGGTACCGGAAAGACTCAAATTCTTACGTTGCGTATCGCAAACATATTATTGAAAACTGACACAAAACCAGAAAATATTTTGGCACTTACATTTACTGAGTCAGGTGCCTCTGCAATGCGACAACGTCTTTTAAAATACATTGGTACTGAAGCATACAAAGTACCCATTTTTACATTTCATGGGTTTGCACAGTCATTGATAGGAAAGTATCCCGATGCGTACATCAAAATTATCGGAGGGTCACCTGTAGGTGACATTGAAAATATTCAGCTTATACAATCGATTGTAGATACCGCTGGAATAAAAGAATTGCGACCTATCGGCGATCCTTCGTATTACGTTACTAAAATTCGTGACATAATCGGTTCATTAAAAAAAGAGTATATAACTCCAGACGGTCTTTCAAGTATCATACAAAAACAAGAAGTTGCTCTTTTAGGCATTGAGCAGATACATCAAAAAGGGGCACATAAAGGAAAGGTACGAGGTGAGTATACGAAGGCAGAAAAAGTAATTGTTAAAAACAGGGAGTTGCTTTTGGTGTACAAAGCATATACGCAGCTTTTGATAGAAAAAAAGCGATACGATTTTAATGACATGATCATTGAGACAATAAATGCACTTGAAAAAAATGAAGATATGCTTCGCGATTTGCAAGAACAGTATCAGTACCTTCTTGCAGATGAACATCAAGATGTTAACGGCAGTCAAAATCGTATTTTGGAATTACTTTCCTCATACCACGAGCACCCAAATATCTTCGTGGTTGGTGATGAGAAACAAGCGATTTTTAGGTTCCAAGGTGCGTCACTTGAAAACTTTCTCTATTTTGAAGATGCATATAATAAGACACAGACTATTTCACTTACTTCAAATTATCGTTCAGGGCAAACCATTCTTGATGTTGCACATAGTCTTGTTTCCAATGACACCGGTCCTGCCGCACTCTTGCGTGTGCCATTAACGTCAGCTATAGGTATAGATGCCACAGTTCTACTTCATAATTTTTCACATCAATCCATTGAGGATGAAGTTGTAGTAGAGAATATTGCAAAGCTGGTACAGGATGGAGTTGAAACTCAAGAAATAGCAATTATTGTTCGTACCAATAGAGAGGTTGAGCAATTTTCTACCTTATTGCGTAAGGTACAGATTGCGGTAGAAGCGAGTTCCGATAGTGACATTTTACGTCACCCAATTACCCATGCTATTGAAGCCCTCATTGCTGCGGTTGTGCACAGACAGAGTCAAGAAGCACTGTTTAAAGTCTTGCATGGGGCATACTGGAATATTGCTATTGATGATTTTGTTCGTGTATGCAGAACTCGCTCGCATGGTGTGTCGCTTCAAAGTATTATAGAAAGTGAAGAAAAACTTTTAGAAGCTGGGGTTCAAAATCCTGATAGCGTGATGCGTGTTGCACGGGTTTTAGCCTCTGCTCACGAAAAGATGCTTACCTATGCACCGCATAAGGTAGTAGAGTTTATCCTCCAAGAAAGTGGCTTTCTTGATCATGTAATGAAACAAGATCCACTTGAGGGTGGGAAAGTTATTCGTCGATTATACGACGAACTTGAAGAGATGGTGATACAAGGTATGGATGTTTCCTTGTCTGATATAGAGAAGGCGTTTACGGTTCGAAAAGAATACAGCCTACCACTAAAGGCACCGTATATTGCAACAAGTGTGCACAGTGTACAGGTTATGACTGCACACAAATCAAAGGGTTTGGAATTTGAACACGTTTTCATTCCGCACCTTGTTGATAGTGCGTGGGGTGGTGGTACGTCCCGTACCTATTTTGATATTCCGCTTACAAAACATATCGAAGCTTCAGAATTCAATCAAGACGATGATGAGCGACGACTTTTGTATGTTGCGCTGACACGTGCAAAGAAACAACTGCACCTATCGTATTCAAATACAAATCAAGAAGGTCGCTCACTTATGCCTTCTCGATTATTGTCAGAGATTGATACATTATTAATCAGTCAGATTGAAACAGCACATGATGAAGATTCGTTTGATGTTATTAAGACACTAACGCAGGTTGTCACTCCTGTTGCTATCAGTCCGGCGCTCCATACTAAGTTCCTTACTGATAGGGGTATTTCAGCAACAGCTTTAAATAATTTTGTACGAAGCCCGTATGACTATTTGTACAGAAATGTACTTAAGGTACCTGAAGTACAAGCCCTTCCGATGCTTTTTGGTACAGCTTTACATGCGGTTATGGAAAAGGTGACATCGCTTTATACTCGCGAGAAACGATGGGTAAGCGCAACAGAAGTAAAGCAGTATCTAGAGCAAGAATTACATAAAGCACCAATAACAACAGAAGAATATACACAGCTTCATGAAAAAGGGTATAGTGCACTTCTAAATTATATTGAACATATAAAAACAGATTTTAACTATGTCACGAAGGAAGAATTCAAAATTAAGGTGTATTTACAAACCGGTATTCCTGAATTTCCTGAACTCTTACTCACGGGCAATCTTGACAGACTTGATATAAATTCTGAAGGGAATGTGGTGCGTGTGATTGATTACAAATCTGGCAAACCAAAAACTAGAAACGAGATAGAAGGAAACACTAAAAGTTCAAATGGCGACTACAAGCGACAGCTGACTTTTTATGCATTACTCTTATCGCTCTATGGCGACCAAAAGTACGCCTGTACTACGGGTGTGCTGACTTTTGTTGAAGCTGACAGTAAAGGTGTTATCCATGAGGAAGTCTTTACCATTAGTGATGCAGAAATTGAACAGTTAAAATCTGAACTTATCTTAGTGACTTCAGAAATTATTTCAGGAAACTTTTTAAAAGAACCCTGCGATCCTTTGACTTCAAGTTACTGTCATCTTGCGTCGCAACTTTTTGGTAACAACTAATTACATACGAGCACAAAAAAGAGTAGTTACAGAAACTACTCTTTTTTTGCCGCATAGGTAGCTTATTGAGTCTTCACTTCTTCAGTTTTCTTTCCTTCAGTCTGAGCAATAAGTGTATCAAGAACACTACTTACGTACGTGTACGGTTGTGCCCCGTTGATCACTCCTTGTTGTCCACCAACCAAAACAAGAGAATACGGAGTACCTTTCATTCCAGCATTAACTGCATCGATAATATCTTCCTCAACTAACGCTTTGGTTTGCCCATCTTCAAGGCATGAATCAAATGCTGTAGCACTTACACCAGAATCTGTTGCAAATTCTGTAAGCCGTGAGGTGTTTGTTGGTTCGTTAGTCGCACGTTCTCCAAAAGCAAAATCAGTAAACTTCCAAAATGCATCGTTGCCACCTAATTTAGCTACACACTCAGATGCTTGTGCGACTTTCGTTGCACTTGGATGAAGTCCTGGAATTGGAGAGTGACGATACACCCAGGCAACTTTGCCATCTTTTCCGTACGTATCCATGATTTGATTCATAGTTTCATGAAAATTTTTACAGTAGGGACAGTCATAGTCTGTGTACGTTAAGATGACAATCGGTGCATTTGGATTACCACGTATGTGATCAGTTTTATCAATTGGCTTTATAGGACCTTTTTTGATTTCAGCTGTCGTTGTATCAGTACCATCATTAACAACATTAGGTGGCAAAGGAACTGTTTTACCACTGAAAAATATTGCTGCTGCAATGAGACTAAACCCAAGAACTATCGATGCAGGTATAGCAAATGAGTTACCTGTACGGATAGGTGCAGCGGGTAGTGGTGTTGCTTGTGTTTCAAATTTGGTATTTTCGTCCATGGTGTCTTACTTTTATTATAATGCTTATAGTATATCATGCATGCTTCTATCCCAAAAAAAGTCTAGAAAAGCAAAGTCTCTATTGATATACTAGTGATATGAATTTTTTTGAAGCAGTCTTACTGGGACTCGTACAGGGCGTTACAGAATTTCTTCCCATTTCATCAAGTGGACACTTGATACTCATTCGCTCACTTTTTGGAGTTAATGATGCACAAGGCTTGGCTTTTGACGCTGTGTTGCAACTCGCAAGTGTTGCTGCAGTATTTGTTTATTTTTTCCCAGACGTCTGGCTTTTGGCACAAACTGCATTACGTAAACTAGGACGATTGCCGGTAAATAAAAAAGATGAAATTCTTTTATATGCATTACTTATCGGAACAATACCTGCTATTTTCTTTGGTCTCTTTTTAGAGTCATTTATGGAGTCGACATTTCGTCATCCTGTTTTGGTTGCAATAGTATTAGTCTTAGGATCTATACTCTTTATGTTTGCTGAGTACTCATACTTAAATAAGCCGCGAACCAATGAAATGACCATCAAGACAGGTTTAAAAATTGGTTTTTTTCAAGTATTAGCCCTTGTACCCGGAATGTCACGATCAGGGGCAACTATTTCAGGAGGGATGTTGCTTGGACTTTCACGTGTAGAGGCTGCACGCTTTGCATTTTTACTTGCTATTCCGGTTATCTCTGGTGCGGGTTTAAAAAAGTTACTTGAACTTATTACGTCAGATGAAACTATACAATGGATGCCGCTCTTTTTCGGATCACTCGTTTCATTTTTTGTAAGCTTGGTAGCAATCCATTTCTTGCTTACATTTGTCAAAAATCATTCACTATGGCCGTTTATTTGGTATCGAATCATTCTTGCTTCTTTTGTCCTGTTCGTCTTCTTCTTCGGGTAAAAAGCTCAAAATTGAGCGATTGCTTCGTCGTGAGTGTAGTTTAGTCAGCACGGTACACAACGTACCGCTTCTTCCTAAACCACACTCACTTCTCGCACTCATCTCAATTTTGAGCTTTTTTAAACCAATTTATTTTTTGTTTACCCCGGTTGAAAGCAAAATGACCCACGAAGCGCGGGGCATGTGCCCTGACTTCATAGGTCAGTGTTTTCAGCTTTCTTGAAAGTTTTTCCAATTGCAAGCGAGTGTGTGGACCGCTTCGGCGATGCCATTTTCTTCACGCGTCAAAATTCTGATTGCCGAAAGTGCCTGTGTTGCGGCTTTCAGTTCAGTAATCAAGGTCGCATTAGCGCTTTTAAGGCTCACTGACTCAATTTCGAGCTCTCCAACTTTATCACGCAGTTTGTACATGTCAGCCTTTACTTCCAAAAGTTGTCTAATGGTAGCCATTTCTTCCTCCCGTGGTTCTTACTAATTATTAATATAACATATTTCCTGATAATTTCAAGTGTATGCAGGCAAATAATCAGTATTAAAATGGAAGGGAATGGGTCATGGAGGAATCTTCTTTGGTTTCCCAGGTGGAAACATCGAGTTTGATTTCTTTTTTTCGGTAGCCGTCTTTAAAAAGAACGTAGCCATTTTGTAGTGCAAAATCAAAAAGCTTTTTTGTCACCTTTACGTCTTGTTGGCAATACTTTTTAATATCATCGATTTTTCCTTCTTTCCACCAACGTACCGCTTGAAGGCCGTCAGCACTTTTCTTAGCTCCAACGGTAGCTTCTGCAACTGAGCTTAAGCGTAATCGCTTGCCAAGTGAAAGGCGAATTGATTCAAGTATATCAATACTCTTAATTTGTGTTAAATCTCCTGGATAGTATTTATTTAAAAGGGGGATATCGAAGTGGTTACTATTGTAACCAACAAGCGCATCAGCTTGCTCAAAAATTGGCCACAGCAGGTGTAGCTCATCAACAGTCACAGTGGTGTAGGTATCGGTTCCTGAGTCGTATACAGACGCTACTGATATGTCTAAATCACTTGCATCGTTAGATCCAACATCAGCAAAAATATTTTGTGTTTCTAAGTCAAATACGAGATACCGCATACTGCCTGTATATTAGGCTTCTTCCATCGAAACCAATGACATTCGATGTCTAAGGTTTGAATTTTACTTACGCAAAGGTAGATATCTTTTCAGTAAGTTCAGATAGTGTACCAGAGAACTCAGTTTTCTCTTCAAGATTCTTGAGGATATACTTTTTTGATGTAACTTCATCTTCTCCGAGAACAAGTACGTAAGATACAAAAGCATCTGATGCGTTACTTATTTTTTTTCCAACTTTCTTCTCCGACACATCAACAGCGACACTAACTTCACTTTTTCTAAATGCTTGTGCAAGTATTTGTGCTTCCATATTAAACTCCGCTTCTGTAGGGAGAATCATCAGTGTTGGTGCGGTAATGTTTGAGGTGAGTAAGTCGTGTGTAATTAAGAAATCACGCATGGTTACGTCACCCATCCCAAATCCAATACCAGAAATAGGTTCACCACCAAAAAGTGAAGTTAAGTTATCGTACCGGCCTCCTCCGAGCATTGAACGATTGTTTTCTCCTGAGACATCAAAAATCTCAAAGATAGTTCCTGTGTAGTAGTCAAATCCTCGCGCTAGACTCCGATCAATTTTTACATTAGTGATACCAAGCTGTTTGAGTCCTTCTACAACCACGTTAGTAGGTGATGCAGTTTCTCCTGAAACAAGACTGTATACTTTTTTAACAAGTTCTTTGTCATTGAGCACCTCCATGATGGCATTTTTGTACTCGTCTTTTGTAATCTTTCTAAAGCGGTCGTTAATTCGCGTTATTGTATTTTGTGTCTCAACATCAGTAATCCCGATTTCAGAATAGAGCGTACTCATTTCTTTTCGGTCATTGATTCTGATTTCAAACATTTTGGTATCAGCACCAAAGTTAACAATCATTTCGTGTGCGAGAGCAATTATTTCGACATCAGAAGAAAAATGGTCAGCTCCAAAGATGTCACAGTTCAATTGGCAGTGTTCTCGGAGCCGTCCTTTTTGAGGTCGTTCATAGCGAAAGAGGTTAGGAATTGAATACCAACGAACAGGGAAGGAAAGCTCGCGACGTCGCCCCGCTATCATTCGTGCAACAGTTGGAGTCATTTCAGGACGCAGTGTTACTTCACGATTTCCTCTATCTACAAAGGTGTAGGTTTGTTCATTCACCATTTCTTCGTTTTCTGCTCCCTTGCTTTTGTAGAGTGCAGATGGTTCAAGTATTGAAGCATCATACCGTTCAAACCCATAGAGTTCAGCAGTTTGGCTCCAGATATCAAAGATGTACCGTTGTACCGCCATATCTTCAGGGTAGAAGTCACGCACCCCTTTGTATGACTCTGTAGTAAGTGGTTTGTTTGTGTCTTTCATCTGAAGATTGTAGGCTTTTATAGCTATTTCCGCAACTGATACATCTAGTGTATCTCCATACGAATTCTATTGCTAAAAACGCTCTTTGAATAATAAAGTATCTGAAGGCACAAAGTCATCAGTAAAAACAATGTCCTCGGTATGGATTATTTTTTCAGGATTGATTTGAAGTTTCGAAGCTTCGATATCTACACCTTTCACTTTGATTGTTGTGTCACTTGGGATTGAAAGTGGAGTCTCACCATTTCGCATAATGTAGATAAAATTTTGCTGTTGATGAATATTTTCATTTCTACTTGAATACATTTTGTAGTTTGAGAAAACACTCGCTACCGTTTTAGTAAAAGACCCTGAAAGGGTGCGGCCAGAAGTTTCGCTTGGCTGGGTCCCTATAAAATTCATTATCACAATGCCATCAGGTGTTAAGTCTTCCTTGAGGGCAGTAAAAAACTCTTGGGTTATGAGGTGTTGCGGCACAAATTGTCCGCTATTAAAAACGTCAATAAATATGTAATCGTATTTCTTCTCTGAAGTATTAATATATGCTCGAGCATCAATGACGTAATCGGTGATTTTTGTTGAGGTTGGGAGACGAAAATACGATACCGCTAAGTCATAGAGCCCAGGTTCTATGTCAACGACATCAATTTCTGTCTGTGGCTCCTCAAGGTGTATCGCACGTGGAATGGTATAGGCACCACTTGCAAGCATTAAAAAGGTATCGGGATTCGGTATAAGATGCTTATACAAGAGTGAATATTGAACGTATGGGTACACTAAGTCGTCACTATTAAGATACATGGCTGAGGAACTGTTGGAATCTTGTTTTAAAAATCGAGCAGGTTTTCCGTTGTACATTCCATCATAAATTGTAATGTGTGAGTAGAACCCATCATCTTCATAGACTACATTCGCTTCAGTTGTCAGTGTCTCTAAGAAAAAGTATAGAGAACAAAGAATGATTCCTATAAAGATGAAATAGTGTTTTCTTGAAAAGTGTATGTTGTTGCGTTTGTCGAACGTGCTTTGGGTTTTAAGGAGCTTAAAGACAAAGAACCCTCCTCCAATACCAAGCGTGAGTAATACAACACTTGTGCCAATGAGCGTATTGGTTAACCCAAATGTCGGAATGAGTATAAAACCAGAGCTAATGCTTCCGACAATACTCCCTGCAGTACTCCAGAAAAAAGTTCTCCCTACAACCGCACCTCTCTTTTCCTCACTCACTTCTTTTGAAAGTAATTTTATGACATACGGAGAATCAATACCAAGAAGCAACGCAGGAATAAAAAACAAGAAAATTGATAAGAACAGTGGTCCAGAAAGGGGAGAAAGATGGGGTGCAAGAGTGGGGAGGACATAGAGAGCAGTGACAGAGAGTGTAAGAAGACTCAAGCCCCCAAGTGTGATAATGAAGTACAGAGGTGTGTGATACGGATATTGGTCAGAGAGTTTCCCCCCGTAGGTATATCCAAGTGCGAGCGCAAACAACACAACTGTTAAGACACTTGAAAAGACATACAATGAAGACCCAAAGTAAGGTGCAAAGAGCCGTACAGCTCCGACCTCAACAATGAGAACTGAAGCACCGGTAGTAAACACCGTGGCAAGCAAAATAAAGTGTATAATTTTCTGAGTCTCCATAGTCTATACTGTAGCTTCAAGCGTGTATCATTCTATAATTCCCCCACAATAAACCGATACACATTAGACTTATTATTCGTCTCATCCTTCTCCTTAACCACGTTCTTAGTATCCGTAGTTATAAAGAAACAATGTGT
>JAYSUD010000002.1:0-19444 GCA_043719295.1 bacterium | reverse complement strand
TTAAGTCTCCTGAGAGATGATCAGGTTGATAGGCACTAGGTGGAAGTACAGTAATGTATGCAGCCGAGGTGTACTAATAAGACGTAATTTCCTGTAGGGAATGCTGTACATCGCCCTTAGATGATGAAATTGGCCCACTTCTTCGTTGTTACGAAGAAAAAATAATTGTCGCTCTACCTCAGAGTCCCACTTTAATTATTTTTCTTCTTACGCTTCGAATTGTGCTCAATTTCATCATCTAAGGCAAAAGTTATGTATAGTCTTCGCACAGAATGATGTAATGCTTACAATTTTTGTAACGTGTTGTTGTGTTGTCGAAAAAAAAGTGTAGAATTATGCGAGTTTAGATATTCTTAAGTGAATCGTTCTTTTTGAATGTTCCAGGGTAGCTCAGTTGGTAGAGCACTGCATCGGGAGATGCGGAGGTCGCAGGCTCGATACCTGTCCCCGGAGCCACTCCTCTTAACCTGATTTATAAGAGGAGTTCACTTAAGAATATCTAAATTATCAAATATACAATTAAAGGTTTAAAGTTGGTGCTTTGACCAAGAGGGTACACCTGTTCCCATTCCGAACACAGAAGTTAAGCTCTTTCGTACCGATGGTACTCCGTAAGGGGGAGAGTAGGTTGGCGCCAACTTTAAGCCTTTAATCAATAGAAAAAGCTGAGAATTAATTCTCAGCTTTTTCTATTGATGCCGACAAAGTCGGCGAGTGTGGTCTGTTGGCTTCGTCGATAAATCCTTCTAGGAAGGAAGGATTTACGACAGAAATTCGCAATAATCGCTACGCTCGTTTGCTCATTCCACTTTAAATCTTTAATTTCAAAAAACTACCAGTGATGGTAGTTTTTTGTTTTCATTTTAAATACATATTGTATCCAGTGTATTTCGCGGCGTTCAAGTTGCTGTATCTGCTACAATACATACTATATGTTACAACGGAGATGGGCGTTTATGCGGAGAGTACAGTATGGAGCTGGCTTTGGGCTGTTTTGGGTTCTTGTTTTTGCCCTTGTCTACTCTCAGTACTTCTATAATGCACCCACTTGTTTTGATGGCAATCAAAATGGAACTGAACAGGGACAAGACTGTGGTGGAGCGTGTACGCGCATTTGTGCATTTACAGTCACTAAACCCGAAGCAACGTGGGCACGAAGTTTTAGAGTGCAAGACGGACAGTATAACGCGGTAGCCTATATTGAAAATAAAAACAAAGTAGCTGCGTCGCCTAAGCTTACCTACACTTTTGCTCTCTATGACGCACAGGGACTTATTGCAGAAAAAAAAGGTGAAACAATACTGCCTCCTGATAGTGTGTACCCGGTGTTTGAAGCCCGAATTTCAACTGGTGGACGTGTCCCAACACAGACGTTTATTACACTTGATGAAGTAGACATGTGGTTACCAGCAACCGTGGGGCGAGACCAATTTACGGTAACTGATAGAAAGCTCTCTGAAGCAGATGGCACTCCACGCCTTGATACAAAGATCAGAAACAATGCGTTAACACAGGCAAATAAAGTTGAAGTCATTGCTACTATTTTCGACGTGAAAGGTAATGCCCTTACCTCATCACGTACCTTTATTGATAATTTCCAACCGCGAAGTGAAGCTAGTGCGGTATTCACGTGGCCCGAACCTATTGCCAAGACGGTTCGTAGTTGTGAGGTGCCAACCGACGTTGTGTTAGCAATTGATCTCTCAGGAAGTATGAACAGTGACGGTATGAATCCGCCACAACCGTTGACGTCGGTTTTAAGTGCCGCACAGGCGTTTGTACTTCGATTACGTGCAAGTGATCAAGTTGGGGTGGTCACATTTGCAACTGATGCCCTCGTGCAAACTCCACTTACGAGACAACTTCCCGTTGCAAAAGATGCAATTTCAAAACTATTTATTACCCCTAAAGAGGAGACGGGAAGTACCAATCCAGGTGCTGCATTTGCACAGGTCTTAGAAGAGCTTAATTCAATTCGACATAGTAAAGAAGCACGAAAAGTAGCCATTTTACTTACCGACGGTCTCGCAACTGCTCCCGAAGAAAACCCCGACGCGTTTGCACTTGAAAATGCACAGAAAGTTAAAGATTCTGACATTAACGTATTTACCATTGGTCTTGGAAAAAGTGTGAATATGGACTTTGTAAAGAGCCTTGCAAGTACACCGTCACAGGCGTATCAAGCAGTCTCTGCAAGTGATGTAGATAGAATCTATAAATCAATCACGGCCTCATTGTGTGAAAACGGAGTTGCAACAATCGAGATTATCCCAAAAACCGACGCCAGCTTTGCCCCGTTGCGGTAGCTACATCATATGGAAAGTAATACAACTGAATTTTCTTTTGTTCTAAAACCAAGTGACCATGGCATTGGAGTATTTTCAACATATCTCATCACTAAAGGTACTGAACTACAGTTATGGTCTGATACGCAACCACGTACACTCGAGAAAAAATCTGTCCCACAAATTTTTCATCAATATTGTGCTGATAGAGGGGATACCCTACTTTGTCCGAATGACTTTTCAATGATGCCAGTTGGCTATTATTTAAATCATTCAAAAGATGCAAATGCAGTGCATAGTGGATGGCTTGAAAAAGAAGGTGGATATCGTTTTTATGCCAAAAATGATATTAAAGAAGGTGAAGAAATTACTATCGACTACAATACACTTGAAGAACCCGACTCGGCAAAGGAGGACTATTATCGTCACTGATCATAGCCTTGGACAGTAAGGCACATCCTCCGTATACTACTCTAATGCGGACACTTCGAGGTTTATTTGTTGGATTTGATGTCTACTTGGTGACTTCTGCTTTGGTCTTAACGGCACTTGGCCTTGTCACCATGTACTCGTATCAAGGTGACAACGAGTACTTTAACAGACAGCTTATTTGGATTTCTGTTGCGGTTTTTTTAATGTTTGTTGCATGCATTCCTGATTATAGGTTCCTGCGTATTGGAAATACGACCTTTCTTCTATTCTTATTCTTTACGTTTCTTTTGGTCTTGGTTCTTTTTATTGGAGAAATCACCCTTGGGGCACAAAGTCGTTTCAACCTAGGGTTCTTTTCATTTCAGCCCTCTGATCCCGCCAAGCTCGTATTGATTGCCGTCTTAGCTAAATATTTTTCAAAGCGCCATGAGCTTATTGGTGACTTTAAACATATTGTTATTTCGGGATTGTATACACTTGTTTTTTTCGGTTTAGTTTTTATTCAGCCTGACTTTGGTTCTGCAATCATTTTATTTTTTATCTGGTTTGGGATGATACTTGTGTCCGGCATTAAACCCAAGCACTTAACGTTAGTATTTTTACTTGGAGCAATTGCGTTTGGGGGTATGTGGCAGTTTGCGTTCCAAGATTATCAAAAAGCACGTATTATGACCTTTCTCAATCCATTAGAGGATATCAGAGGGACAGGATACAACGCGTATCAATCAACCATTGCTGTTGGAAGTGGACAGCTCTATGGGAAGGGGATCGGCTATGGGACACAATCAAAACTACAGTTTTTACCTGAATACGAGACAGACTTTATCTTTGCAGCTTATGCTGAAGAATGGGGACTTTTTGGAGTACTTATGCTCTTCGGCCTCTTTGGAATAGTTATCTGGCGATTGTTACGTCACGCCATTAACGCTGCAACTAACTTTGAGAGACTCTTTGCAACAGGGGTCGCGATACTTTTTGTGAGTCACTTCTTTGTGCATATTGGGATGAACATCGGACTTCTGCCAGTAACGGGAACCACCGTCCCATTTTTAAGTTATGGAGGTACACACCTGATGACTGAATATCTCGGTATTGGGATTGTAATGGCGATGAGTAGGTATGCAGGGATACGATATAAAGCCCCTAATTTGAATATACTCGAGGAATAAAAATACTTCATCTACTTCGTTGGGCTTCTAAAAATAGTCTTCAACGTACTATGCGTACGCCTCAGACAATTTTCCTCGCCCGTCTCGTATCTAAAGCATTTTTCTTCTTCTCACTATTTTAAGCTTCTATTGATTCAAGTAGACAATTTCAGTCTCGCGAACCATCTTTTTGAGGGTAAATGTTTTTGATTTTTCGTAATGGGCTTTTGCGAGTTGTATGCGGAGATCTTCATCAGTTAATAGGGTGCGAAGGGCATTGGTAAGGGCGAGTGTATTGTCAGGAGGGACCAAGAGTCCATTTTCTCTGTGAGAGATAATGTCGGGAATTCCGCCAACTGAAGTTGCTACAACCGCCACCCCAGCTTGCCCTGCTTCAATGAGGACGTACCCAAACGATTCAGACTTTGAGGGAAGGACAAACAAATCAAATGCAGGAATAAACCGTGCAGCATCTTCAACGACTCCGGTAAAAAAAACGTGAGCTCCGAGTTGTAATCGACGTACCTGTGATTCAAGTTCAGCTCTGAGTTCTCCATCATGGATAATAACAAAACGAAGGGTCGGGAATTCCTTTACGAGTGTTGCAACAGCATCAATAGCGCGATTAAGACGTTTGATAGGGTGGAGTTCTGCTATTGTGCCAAGCCAAAAGTCATTGTGATAGTCAATGAGGCGTGCAGAAGTATTTTGCACTTTCATTTCTAAGATGCCTCGTGCGTCTTCTTGGCTTCGCATTCCCACAACCGTTCTTCCTAAGTGTACGGTGGCCATTTTTTTCTGTACTAATGGCCAGTTCATATGTTTTCTCATTCCATTTGAAACGGTGATGGTTTTATGGGCAAGAAGAATGGTAACAAAGTGAATTGCTTTTAAAAGTATCTTTTGCCATTTTTTTCGATCTTCATTAAATGCCCAACCATGTGCCGTGAAGATAATGTGAGGAACCCCACAAAGTCGTCCGGCAAGTGACCCGAGCGCCCCTGCTTTTGAGCTGTTGATGTGAAGAATTGAAGGTTTCTCTTTTCTAATGATGCCAATAAGTGCAAAGAAGGTTCGAATCTCATCAAAGACTCCAATTTCACGTTTGAGGTGTGCAAGTTGATATACCTTAAATCCTTTGCTTTTGAGCATATCAACAAGTGGTCCGTCACCCCCAACTGCAATACTAACGTCGTATGTGTCACTTTTAAGATGGGTCATGAGGTCGTAGACGTACTGTTGTGCACCGCCTAACGTCGATTTAGTGATGAGAAATAAGACTTTTTTAACCGGTTCTGACATAGAATGCTAGTATACCATTTATCGTCGCTTTGAAGGAAATACTGCATTCTATCCTTACTTTAGCCAGTACAACTTCCGCAAACGAGTGCATTTGAGGTTGAATAGTGACTAAATGTCACTATTCAAAAGGTTGTCGATATTTTAGGAAAATATTTTACAACCTGAACTGTTCATGTAATGAAGACAAGTAAAGCAAAAAATGTGCCGTTTGCGGAAGTTGTCATCTTTCTGTAGGATTGTAGGTACTAATATATATATGGGAGAAAGAAGCCGTGAATTGTTGCTACTTATAATCGGAGATGTTGCCTGTTTTGTTATATCTTTGTATCTTACTCTGCTAGTACGATATGTAGCTATCCCAAGTGGAGAACTGCTTGAAGCTCACCTTCCTCCATTCTTGATGCTTGCTGGTTTGTGGCTTTTTATTTTTTATATTGCAGGACTGTATGACAAACATACAGTCTTTCTTAAGGGAGTTCTCTTTAGTCGTATTTTAAATACACAAGTAGTAAACACGCTCATTGCGGCACTACTTTTCTTGATTATTCCGTTTGGAATTGCACCAAAGACAAATTTGGTTATTTATCTTATTGTCTCAATTATCCTCATCACGTTTTGGCGTCTTAAGTTATACAACTACCTTTCACCAAAAAACACCCACAAAGCAATTTTGATTGCAGATGGAGACGAAGCAGTTGAGCTTGTTGACGAAGTAAACAACAATGCTCGGTATAATTATTCGTTTGTACGAATGATTGATAATAAAACGGCGAGCAGTACCCCTGATTTTGAAAAGAAATTACTTGCACTTATTGAACAAGAAAATATTAGTATCATTGTTGCTAACCCAAAAGGGGAATATATTGAGCGAGTGATGCCGACACTTTTCGAGTTGGCATTTCTTAAATTTGAGTTCACCTTTTTAGATTTCTATAAAGTGTATGAAGACACGTTTGATAGAGTTCCACTTTCGTGCCTCCATTATAATTGGTTCATTCAGCATGTCTCACAGACAAAAAGTTTAGTGTACGATACTGCTAAACGAGGCCTTGATATTTTTGGGAGTTTATTGTTACTTTGTTTTTTAACGGTAACGCTCCCGTTTATTGCATTGGCTATGCGTTTAGAAGGCAAAGGGCCTTTATTTATTACACAAGATAGAATTGGTCGGTTCAACCAAAAAGTGCTTGTATACAAACTTCGCACAATGACGTCAAACGATAAAGGGAGTAGTACGTGGTTACAAGAAGATGCGCAGAAAGAAAATGTTGTAACCCGTGTTGGTGCCATTTTACGAAAAACGAGTATTGATGAGATGCCCCAATTATGGAACATCCTTAAGGGAGAGATGTCACTTATTGGTCCTCGAAACGATATTGAGGGACTTGGACAGCGTCTTGAGCGAGAAATACCGTACTACACCATCCGAAATTTTGTGAAGCCAGGGGTAACTGGGTGGGCTCAAACACATCAGCAATATATGGGGAACAATATTAGCCCGCAATCACTTGAAGAATCAAAAGTGCGTTTGGCCTACGATTTGTATTATGTTAAAAACCGATCGTTTTTGTTAGATGTAGAAATCGCATTACGAACTATCAAGACGCTCCTTTCACGCTTTGGGATAACGATAAAATTGCCCCGATAGTTTTTGGTAGACTGTGCATTATGAGAAAGAAAAAGATTGCAATTATTGGTTCAGGTATTTCAGGCCTCACTACTGCATATCTGACATATTCTGATTACGAAATTACTGTGTATGAATCTGCGTCACGTCTAGGAGGACATACAGCTACTGTCGATATAACTCATCTTGGTGTTGATTACACTATAGATACAGGCTTTATCGTTTTTAATGAAAAAACGTATCCCAACTTTAATCGTTTATTAGAAACACTTAAAGTAGAAAAAGTTGAAACCTGGATGGGGTTTGGCGTATCTAATAAAGAACATAATTTAGAGTTCAATACTTCTGGATTTCGAGGTTTTTTCGCACAGCGCAGGAAATTATTTTCAATATCACATTGGCTTTTTCTTTTAGAGATTTTACGCTTTAATAGACAAGCAAAAAATATCGCTGTTTCTGGTTTAGCAAGTAAGACCGAGACTATAGCAACGTTTGTAGAAAAAAATAAATACTCAAAATTTTTTATAGATAATTATCTTGTACCCCTAACTGCTATAGTGTGGTCACAAGACAAAGAAAGTATTTTAGATATGCCTTTGCATTTTTTTCTATCTTTCTTTCATAACCATGGACTCTTTTCCAAAGGCGACCTACTGAAGTGGTTTGTTGTTAAAAGTAATTCTCGATCGTATATTGAGCCAATGATCGGCTCTTTTGAAAATTTGATTAAAACAGATACACATATCCAAAAAATCTATAAATACGAAAATGGTGTTGAAGTTGCTTTTATTGATGGTTCTCGTGAGCTCTTTGATGAAGTAGTTTTAGCAACACACAGCGATATCGCTCTCAATCTTCTTGATGATACGTTTAAACAGGAGCACACAATTTTATCGTTAATGCCGTATTCTAAACATGAAGTTGTCCTCCATACAGATGAATCGTTAATGCCAAAATCCTCAGATGCATGGGAGGCTTGGAATATCCAAGTGCCGGAAAAGTCAAAAGTACCAATTTTTACGTATTGGATGAATTTATTACAGGGAATAGCTGCTCCCATTAACTTTTTTGTATCACTTGATCCTGTGGGAGAAATTATTCCAGAAAAAGTGCTGCACACAGCAACATATAGCCACCCTATTTTTTCAGTTGAAAGTGTACGAGCTCAGGGGCGTTGGAGTGAGTTACAAGGGCAGAACCATGTCTGGTTTGCTGGCGCATATTGGCGCAATGGTTTTCACGAAGATGGAGTGTGGAGTGGTATTCGAGTAGCTAAAGCCCTCGGAGCTGATATATCAGTATTTAAAGATACGTATAAAGAATAAAGTAACCATGTTAGACTGAGCCACGTTATATTGTGTATATGCAAAATAGAACTATTTTTATTGTTGGGTATTGCCCAGTGAAATGCACTGAGTGCTTAACGAAAGCAAATCTTTCGTATTTCACCGGATCCGCCCTTATACTTCTCGAAATATATAGATAATATGGAAACTAACAAAACAGTCTTTATTACAGGAGGGGCGGGCTACGTGGGCGAAATGCTCTGTGATCAGTTTTCAAAACGCGATGATGTGCGACAGATTATCGCGTTAGATAAAGAGCCACAGTCTGATTTTTCAAAAACAATTCCAAAGCTTGTGTATATACAGCACAATATGGCTGATGAGGGGTGGCAAGAGCAGGTGGCAATATACGAGCCTGATACTGTTATCCATACCGCATGGCAAATACGCGCAATGTACGGGCAACCCAAAGAACAGTGGCGGTGGAATGTTGATGGTTCACAAAAAGTATTTACCTTTGCGTTTACGCAACCATCAGTTAAGAAACTTGTGTATTTCTCAACTGCGTCTTCGTATAGTGCACGAAAAGATAATACCTTTGAACACTTGTTCACTGAAGCTGAAGGCTTCCGTGAGGACAACTACATTTACGCAAAAGAAAAAAAAGTAACTGAAGACAACCTACAAGCACTTTTTAATCAATATAAGAAAGAAGGGAAGATGCTTCCACAGGTTACCGTTGTGCGTCCTGCTGCAGTTACGGGCCCACGAGGGCGATACATGCGGATTCGGTTTGGATTGCAGTCCGCTCTTTCAGGAAATCTTAAAGGTGGGTTTGTAAACAAAATGGTGACAACCTTAACTTCGTTTGTACCAGCAACATCTGGTTGGGTGCGCCAATTTATTCATGAAGATGACGTAAACGACATTGTACAAAAACTCACTTTTGAACAATTTGCTTGGGACTATAATGTGTTTAACATTACTCCGGTGTCTGATGCGGTATATGCTCGCGATATGGCTAACGCTGTTGGTAAAAAAATACTCAACATAAAACCATGGATGGCCAGACTTGCATTTTTTGGTTTTTGGCATGGAACCCGAGGTAGGGTACCAACTTGCCCCGGAAGTTGGCGATTCTATTCCTATCCAGTTTTAATGAGTGGAGAAAAACTAAAACAAATCTACACCTGTGCCTACTCAAGTAAGGATGCCTTCAGATACACCAACGGCCGATATGAATATGCAGTTCCTGAAGATAGGCAGCGCAGGAAGTAACTCTTCTTTATGCATAATTTAAATGAAATGTTTGGCATACCTGCCCCAACCTCTGAAGAGGTAGAGGAGGCAAAACAACAGAAATTTATCTTAGATGAGATGACAAGTATTTTTTTTAAATTAGCTAAAGAATCTAAGGCAGGAAAAAATTTTACTTCTGATGTTGTTGCCGAAATCCTTCAAAATCTCAATATGGAAGGGCATAAAAAGACTCCCCTAGGGCAAGTTATTGAACTGCTCGGTGATGCTTTTTCACGTGTGCAAGGGGGCAATAGACCTTCTACAGTTGAGGCCGCACTTCAGAATCTTTGTATGTCATCAACCACTACTCCCCTAGAGAAAAGAATTTTTCAACAGATGCTCGAAAACCCAGAGCTCTTTAGTTGGATTAAGACTTCAAATGTGTAATGTGGGATGTGGTCGCATATCACTTCCTTTGCTATACTACCGGCCATGATAGTTGATGGAAAAGCGATTGCTTCGCGTATTTATAAAGAGGTTCAAAACGAGGTGACGCACATGTCGCATACGCCTCATTTGACAGTATTTACCTGTGCACCAAACTTTGAGACACAACGTTATCTTGCGTTGAAGCGGAAAAAAGCATTTGAAGTCGGCATTAGTGTGAACGTTATAGAATTTCCGAGCTCCATCACTACAGACGAAGTTATTACATCTATTGCACACGCACACATTCAAACAGACGGCATTATTGTACAACTTCCATTTCCTCCACACATTGCTATTGAAAAGGTTCTTGGAACTATTCCAAAGAGGCTTGATGTGGATGCTGTCTTGTATGACGGGACAAGTGACACTATTTTGCCTCCTGTTGTTGGTGCTATAGAGGAAATTGCAAAGGAACATGATGTCCTGTTTGCAACACAGCAAGTAGTTATTGTTGGAAAGGGGAGGCTTGTAGGTTCGCCTTCCTTGCTCTGGTGTCAAAAACAAGGCGCTCAAGTGACAGTGATAGATAGAACAACTCTTCATAAAGAAGCGAGCATTGCTTCAGCGCACATTCTTATCTTAGGTGCGGGAAGTCCTGGCCTTATTACGCCCCCTATGATTTCCTCAAATGTTTTAATTTTTGATGCAGGGACTTCAGAAGATGGTGGAGTTTTAAAGGGCGATGCTGACCCTTCGTGTGCTTCTAAAGCATCATTGTTTACTCCGGTCCCTGGTGGTATTGGCCCTATTACTATCGCCATCTTGCTTCGCAATCTCATACATCTTACTCGTCTGCAATAGCGAACATTACACAGAAATGGTATAAATGCTGATAAATTTGTATGACTGATAAAAACAACACAGCTGATAACAGCGTAGGAAAGAGTGAGACCTTTATTAGAATTTTTAGAGCAGTATTAGTTCTTATTGTTACCGGAGCAATTGGTTTCTTTGTCTATGGTAACGCAGTTAATGAAAATGCACGTTTTCCGTTTCGTTTTGGTTTGGACTTGGCAGGAGGGAGTCAGCTTACCTATAGCGCTGACGTATCAAAAATTAAAGAGTCAGAGATTCCTGCATTGATGGAAGTCTTGCGCGTAGTTATTGAAAAACGAATCAACGTCTTTGGTGTCTCTGAACCAAACGTACAGGTGGAAAAAAGTAGTGTCGTCTCAGGTGAGTCGCAACACCGTCTTATTATCGAGCTTCCAGGAGTTACTGATGTAGATACTGCAATTGAAGAAATTGGTAAGACACCTCTATTGGAATTTAAACTCGTTGATCAAGAGGTTCTTGCTGCTCAAGAGGCAATTGCAAACCTGAGCTCAACTTCAGCCGCACAGGGAGCAGGGATTGATAATGTAAAGGTAAACGGAGAGAAAGTAAGTGATAATCCGTTTATTGATACAGGATTAACGGGGCGGTATCTTTCAAGTGCAGCCTTAGAGTTTTCAGGAGGGACAGGTGGTCAACTCTCAAACGAACCAATTGTTTCAATTGTGTTTAACCAAGAAGGAGCTGAACTCTTTGAGTCAATCACTCGTGATAATACCGGAGAAAATCTTGCCATCTTCCTTGATGGGGAAATTATTTCTTCTCCTAGAATCAACGAAGCTATCTCTGGTGGGAAGGCAATTATCTCAGGAGGGTTTACTCCTGAAGAAGCACGGAGATTAGCTCAAAACCTTAGTTTTGGTGCACTTCCTGTTCCTGTTACGCTTGCAAGTACGCAAACAATTGGAGGTGCGCTTGGTGAGAAGGCTCTAACCGATGGAGTGTATGCAGGAGTGCTTGGATTTGTGTTGCTCTCAATTTTTATGATTTTGTGGTATCGAGTTCCAGGAGTTGTAGCTGTTGTTGCACTTTTCATCTATGTCGTATTGATGCTCGCTTTGTTCCAACTCATTCCTGTTGTAATAACTGCTGCAGGTATTGCAGGACTCATCTTATCAGTAGGACTTGCCGTTGACGCGAACGTGCTTATTGCAGAACGTATTAAAGAAGAGCTTATTGCAGGTAAAGACGTGCACCAGGCAATTAGTGAAGGATTTGGTCGTGCATGGCTAGCTATCCGTGATTCAAACATCGCGCACATTATTGCGGCAGTAGTACTCTTTTGGTTTGGTACGTCACTCATAAAAGGGTTTGCATTGGTGTTTGGACTTGGAGTTATCGTATCAATGCTCTCTGCAATCACCATTTCTCGGACACTACTTTTGGCGCTTCCAATCGAGACAACGACGAAGCTAGGACGGTTTGTTATGGGTTCAGGCTTTTTCAAATAATTCATATGACTAATAACTACAAAGAACAACAAAATAATGACGTCACTATGACTGCACAAGGAGGGGTGTTGCAAAAGTATCAAAACTACTTTTTCATTATCCCGATTGTGAGTACACTTCTTGCTCTTTTCGCAATTTTTCTTTGGGGACTTCAGCCAGGAATTGATCTTAAAGGCGGATCGCTGTTGCAAGTTTCGTATACAGAAGGGAAGCCTTCACTTGAAGAGTTGCAAGCAAAAGTTAACGAACTTGAGTATGGAGAAATTCGTATACAACCATCAAATCAAAACGACTTTATTTTACGTCAACGTGATTTAAATCCTGAAGAAAAAACAGCACTCGATGAGGCAATTGCTTCGTTTGGAACTGTTACAGAAGTTCAGTTTAATTCTGTAGGACCTTCAATTGGACAGGAGCTTATGCAAAAAGCATGGTGGGCGATTGGTCTCATTTCACTTTTGACGATTCTCTTTATTGCGTTTGCATTCCGTGGCGTATCGGTGCCTGTGGCATCGTGGAAGTATGGAATTGTTGCTATTGTGACACTCTTGCACGACATCTTGATTCCTGTTGGACTCTTTGCGTACTTGGGTCATGTGCGAGATGCTGAAGTTGGAGCACTCTTTATTGTGGCGCTGTTAACCATCTTGGGAATTTCAATTAATGACACTATTGTGGTGTTCGACCGTATCCGTGAAAACCTCAACAATAACATCGAAAAAGCTAAAAAGGAGGCGTTTGGAGACTTAGTATGGAGAAGTATTAGTCAGACACTCACTCGTTCAATAAACACCTCTGTTACGGTGATTTTGATGCTTGTAGCCTTGTTTGCCGTTGGACCTGAATCTACAAAGGACTTCGCACTTACCCTTATTGTGGGTATGGTTGCAGGGACCTATTCATCTATCTTAATCGCGTCACCACTTCTGGTATTGATTGAAAAGCGTCAGAAGCCGGTAGTTGTTGAGGTTAAAAAGAACTAGAGATAACAGATTGCGCTATGATACTCGGAATTGCAGGAACACTCGGAGCTGGAAAAGGTGAAAAGTGACTAAATGTCACTTCGCAAGAGGTTACCTGCTATTTTGAAAAAATAGCGATAACCTGAACAGCGTATGTAATACGCCCGTGCCTGCTATAATTTTACTATCTCAATTTTTTAATATACCTATGATACTCGGAATTACAGGAACTCTTGGGGCTGGGAAAGGCACGGCAGTTGAATATTTAAAAGAGAAGGGATTTGTGCATTATTCAGGTTCAGGAATGTTACGTGAAATTCTTGAGTCTCGTGGTGAAGAAGTTAATCGAGAAGCATACAGTCGTCTTGCAAACGAGCTTCGCGAACAAGACAAAGAAGGTCTTATGAAACTCGTTTATGCACGTGTGCAAAATGAGGGCAAAGTAAACGTTATCATAGAGGCACTCCATGATGTTGGAGAAGGAGAATTTATTAAGCGTATTGGAGGTTTTATTATAGGTATTGATGCACCACTTGATATTCGATTTGAACGCATTTCAAAACGTAAAAGTGAAAAAGACAATGTAGACTTTGAGGCCTTTAAAAAAATCGCAGCATATGAAGAAGAGGGAGGTGGAAAACATAACATCAGAGCTGTGCTTAAGATGGCAGACTTCACTATCATGAACAATGTGTCACTCGCAAATTTACATGAACAAGTTGATGTAATACTTGCTCAAATTGGTCATTAGAAAAAGCAGGTGACTTTGTCACCTGCTTTTTTGTATTACTTAATCTCTGCGTAAAACTCTGTCTGTTTAGTCGCTTTATTATAAATGAGAATATACTTGTACGTTCCTACAGTTGCATCAATAGGCAGACCGTAAATGAGTACGTCTTCAGTTAATTGTGCTTTCCCAATATTAAAGAATTTTGATGCACTTTTGTCAGTAGCAAAATAAATGACTGCATCTTTGCTGTGGACTAGTGTTGTCTCTTCAAACTGTAACAAAGTCTCTTCTGGTGAACGGATTATTTGAACCGAACCTGCAACTTTTGTGCCGGCTTGTGTATAGAGCGGGAATGGTCCATCATGCACTCCGCCTGCTTGATCAATTTGAACCGATTCTTCGACTTCAGGCTCTTCAACTACCGGAGTTACTTTGGTAACTACTATTGGTGTTGACGTGCTTACTATAGGCTCTTCAGGAGAGGGTTCATTTTTAAGATACGAACTAAGGAGGGGATTTAAAACTGCATAGGTGACTGCGCCTACAATAAAAATAATGAGGAATTTGAAAAGTTGTTTCATGTGCCCATAAGTATACAGCCAACAAACCCAAAAGCTATATTGCAGGACCTGCAGAAACGGCACACTTCTTTGTTGTGCTGCATAAAATATTCCTCACTGTACTACACGTACACCTCGTCATATTTTACTTGCACGCCTCGAATTGCACTCGTTTC
Source organism: bacterium (assembly GCA_043719295.1). GTDB lineage: Bacteria > Patescibacteriota > Minisyncoccia > Phycocordibacterales > UBA918 > OLB19. Next base: position 4,923 of record JAYSUD010000002.1, on the reverse strand, counting down.
TGCAGGCCCTATACTTTGTTAGATTTTCATGTGCTACCATATATGGATTAATCGTAGAATTTTAAATATATGCACTGGCTCATAGACCCAATTCGCTATCATTATGCAGATTTTAGTGGACGCACCTCTCGAAAAGAGTTTTGGATGTTTCAGTTGATGATGCTTCTCATTGTTGTGGTATTTTTTACCCTCCTTACGGTGTTTGGTATCGGACTTGCTTCAAGCGGTACTGAAAATAGTTCTGGGACATTGTTTTTTGCACTTTGGTTTATTCCGATTGCACTTTTTATGCTTGCGATAATTGTGCCTTCTATTGCAATAGCGGTTCGTCGGCTACACGATATTGGACGTTCAGGATGGTGGTATCTCATTAGTTTTGTCCCGTGGGTAGGAGGTATCATAATCATCGTTCTTGAGTGTCTCCCAAGTCAAAAGGGAACAAACAAATGGGGAGCGAATCCGTACGGTATTGAAAGCGATGTTCAGACACCAGTTGTTGCACCAGCAACAGCATCAACGATGTCAGAGACAGAATCAGCTGTAGTTGGATACGGTAATGAGATAGACACAAAGAACTAGTTTCAAGATTACATACAAACCTTATACATACAAAATGCCAAGGATGATTCCTTGGCATTTTGTATAGGTCTTTCAAGTTCGAGGTTAGATCTCGAACTATCCTATTCTCACTAGGTTATCACTTTGTACCCAAGAAGTCGTTTTAGTGCTCGAACTCTATCAAAAATTGGGAGTCCATACCATAAAAACGCGTATACATTTCCATATGGAAGGTAGATGCGGACCTGGTATCCCTCTTGAGCAAGAGCTATCACAAGGTCATCCCGAACACCTGCAAAAAACTGTATCTCCCCAGAATCTTTTTTGTCAGCGAGTATAATTTTTGCTTTTTCAATGAGGTGTAAGTCGTGGGTAGCAAAACACGGGTATGGTGATTGTTTGGCGACATCGTCCATCAAGTGGTAATAATTTTCGGTCACCGCAGACCAAGGTGAGATGTCGTAATCTTTATAGAATCCTTTGACCAAGCGAATGGGGAATCCTGCCAGCTTTTTCACATCAGATACACTTCGTTGCCGGAAGGCTTGGATACAAAGGCCAACTTGTTTTGGTCCGGATGCTAATCCTGCGGCATGCATAACATTTGTTTGAGTGGCTAGCTCCTGATCTAACCATACACGAATGTTTTTTTCATTGGCCATAGTGATGACTTTGCCAAGCGCATCGATAGCGGTTTGGTTACCAATACTCGTTCCAAATTGCTGTGGCTTGACCGTTACGTCGGCATTGAGTTTGTGTTCGTTGATATCTGATAAAAGTAAGCGATATTCAGCAATCGTTTGTTCCACCGCTTTTGAAGTTACAGAGGGGATAGGGAGATACGAGATACTCACCGATAATCCTTGCTTATTGTATGCAATTGTTCGAGCAAGGGCTTCAGAACGACTCTTTGTAGTACGCATAGTGATTCTTCAAATTAATGTATTAATTATGGATCTTGGTGCCGATAAATGCCTCGCCACGTAAATAGTTTTTAAGTGAGTCCATGTTGCCTCCGTCAATACAGGCAACTTCAATGTTTTGTGCCTCTGCCTCTTTTGCAGCAACAGGATCAAAAGGTGAAGAAAGTCCCGGTTCCCATGCTGATGGAATAAGTTTTCGAAATTCCTCCCAGGTAATGTCCTCGATTTTAACCGCATCAGGATTTATTCTTGGATCGGCAGTAAAGACATATTCGATGTTAGAAAGGTTTATGACTTTTTGAGCATGTACTTTTTGTGCAATTTGTATCGCACGCAAGTCAGTTGAGCAGCCAGGGCGATACCCTGCAGCAATAATAAGTTTTTCTTTCTTAGGGACGTCAAGAATTTCATCAGGATTTTTAATCATTACGGGATAGGCAATGTCACGAAAAATAGTACGAAGGAGGTGACCGTTTAAGTGTGTTGCGTGTATCCCAAGCCAATCAACGTCATCACGCTCAAGGGTACTCACTTGTTCTGCTGCCTCTTGGTATTTACGCGCGGTCTTACCCCCTCCTGCAATGATAATAAAACGACGACCTGTAATGGCCGTCTCCTGTTCGATAAGTTCTCGTAATGATGAGAGAAATGCAGTATCAATTTGATCTGGAACAATAAGCGAACCTCCTACCGACATGACAATAGTTTCAGTGTGTGACATAACGGTACTAGTGTATCAGTTTTATATCTACCGACATAATCCTTGTTAGGACCGGATACCCCAACTGGTTGTCTCCTCAACAATTCTGTATTTTCGCGTGAGTGTGAATTGGTATGTCGCAAATATCAAAAAAACAAATGTTCGAATTAGTTGGAATAAAAGCCAATCATGAGTATTTCCAAATTGACGCACTATTTCGTTACAAATTCCCGAGAGTGCAAGCAAGATTATCCATCTATTGGTAAGGATATTCCAACCAACGGTACTCATTCCAAATGTGCTCCCAAAAAGCTTTTGAAGAAGGTTAACCTTATTGTATTTGAGAATAAAAAGTACCAGTGCTGCACCGAGGTAATAGAGCGTATCGGCAACGAGCAATATGTCTGGATTTTGTAGCCAAATACTCAGACTTCCTGAACCGATAATAATCACACCAAAAATAAGTGCAAGGTACGAAATCCGTTTTGAAGTGTATAAAATAACCCCGATAGTAAAGAGTGTCGCGACAAGATACACAACAAGCGCTTCAAGAAAAGGGAGGTATTGCCCAACTACGAAAAAAACGATAATGGGTAGTATCTCCAGAAATAAGAGAGAACAGGTTTTAAACATAATGCATCAGGGAGTTTTCAAGCTTGAAATATTTCTTGTATGACCATAGGCGAGACCTCTTGATGCCACAACTCTGTATAGTAATGTGCATATTGTCACCTATCTCTGATTAAAAGTCTAATGTACAGTAGTAGGAAGATTGTAATAGCATATATATGGAATTAGATAAAAATCAAATTATACAAAATGGTGTTGAAGCAAAAAAACCACGATTTGAAATTCGGAAAGAACTTATTGGACAGGGGCACGACACATCTGATTTTGACGAAGTGTACAGTGCAACCCTTGCACGTTTAGGACTTCAAGAGCCGTTACCTCCTAAGGTTGCTGTTGGAGCAAAAACCTACATACCTCCTGAGTTTGGAGGTACAGGAACAAAGCCAGCACATATCAATAACGGCATCAGTTACACGAAAGTAGGAGCATTCTTTCTTGTGATAATTACGCTTGCTGCAATACTTTTTGTTTTTGGAGCAAAGTTTGTAACTAAAACTAACCCGAACGCCGACAATGAACTTAAGTGGGGGAAGGAAAGTCAGCAAAACAAAGAGGGGGTAAGCGAACTCAATTTTAATGATGATGTGTTGCAGACAAAGGTGAAGGCAACTGTTGCCTCAGCGATGATACAAGGTGGTCGAATGGGGTCGTATGACGGCGTGTGCAAAGATATTTCGGTTGTAGCACCCGTTGCCTGTAAAGAAACAGAAAAGTCATTCATGATTTACGCCCCAATGTCCAACGGCACGTACTTCTGTGAAGACAAAAAACAGCAGGGAAGTATCGTACCTTCATCTCCAGAGGAACGGATGCAATGTCGCTAGTTTTAAGGATAAAACTGTAACGAAGATATAAATAAAGACACATACTTGCTTTTTTGTAAAGTATGTGCTATGATTGCTAACAGCTCGTGTAACTAGTTGTTTTAAATATAAGTATGCGTATTGAGCGGGGTGGGGAACCCAAGAACTGAAGCAGTCAATGTCCCCAATAGGGGCTCAATCGAGGATACGACCATGATGAACTCAAAATTGTTCCGCCTTATGGCGGTAGTCGCACTTTCTGCTGGCCTTTCGGCCTGCTCCGGTACCTCCACCTTTGTGGCGAAAACGCCCGACGGAAAAGTTACAGATCGTGTGCATGTGCTGGCTTCGGCCGCAACTGCCGTCGCCCCATCTTTGGCCATTCCGGTCAAGGTGGTCAACGGCAAATTTGTTGCTTTTGGGGACGTGCAGTCAACTGGCTCGATTGTCGACCAGATGATGCCTGTGATCACCGCCGCCGGCGCAATTGAAGCGGCGCGTTCGATTCGGCCGTCGAACAATACGAACAACAACAGCAACTTGAACATTGCCGAAGGTGGTAATGCAACGGCGAACTCGTTCAGCTATGCTCAGCTGACTGCCATTCAGAAGGTCGAGTTCGACAAGTGCAATCCGGTCATGCAGCACGGCCGTTCATACGTGAAAGGTTGCAAAGGCTGACCAAACGGCGAGGGCGGTTCTAGAACCGCCCTCACCCCCAAACAGAAATCCTCCCAAGGAAAGTATGTTTGGGGTTTTTTGTTTGTCTTTTTTCGCCAAAATGTGTCAGTTTTGTATCTTTGGATCTTTCCAATAATCTCTATAAAGGTGCGGGGCTTGCACATTTTCTAACTGTCTGTATAATACCCGTCACTGTCTGTCCAATAAAGTTTCAAACACAAATTTGAGACTACGTTAGACATGGGATGGTGTGTATTTTGAAAAAGTACTTGGCACAAGTTGTGCATAAGTTTATACGTTCAGTTTGGTTTTGCAGACCATCTGAAAATGTACATGTTACATACGTAACAGATTTTTTCTGTTACAGAAATAACAGTACGCATCATACAAATTAGCAAGACAAAATGTGAGGCAACGTCGATACGTTGTACATTCTATTTTGTCTTATCCTTTGGATAGAACATTGAAGTACGCATAACAGAAGTACAGTGCGGAAATGAATATGTTCGCAGGAATGAAGATGTTTTTCCCTTAAAAGAAAGACGCTCCAAACCTGTCTTAACTTAGAGTTTGATCCTAGCTCAGGGTGAACGCTGGCGGCGTGGATGAGGCATGCAAGTCGAATGGG
>JAYSUD010000001.1:0-269331 GCA_043719295.1 bacterium | reverse complement strand
CAAAACCAATTGTTACATCAGTGCCAGTACAGGTACTAGAACCAATTGGAGTACCTTCGTATAATGAAGAAGTGGTTGTACCAATTACTGTACCTGAGCCTGTAGCACAACCGATACAAGTTATGCCAGTTGTAGAGAAAATTGCTGAGCCCGTTGTAGAAACCCCAATACAAAAAGTTGAAGTAGTAATTCCTGTTGCTACACCTACACCTACACCTACACCAGTACCGCCTCTGCCGTCAGTAACCTATGCAAGTCCTGCAGACAGAATCAAAGAGATCAAACATCAAGTTAACGAAAAAGTAGGCAATCCAATTAACTTAATTGATGCGCATAACGAAGTGGGTCGCGAATACATGAATGCGCTTCTTGATGCGATGAAGAAATCAAATGGGGGACAGCCACAAGAAGTAAGTGAAGCCATGGCTCGCCTTGAAACTGCATTTATTGGAGTTCTAACCGCACTCAAGGGAGGGGATAGAGTACCTTCCACATCTGTACAGCCCGCTGTGTCTACACCCTCTTATGTTGTGTCACAACCTGAAGTTCAGTCAGTTCCGCAGTCTAAAGATCAAGAACTAAAGACAGAGGTAACTTCAGTCAATCCTGTTAAAATAAAAATAGTACAAGAAGAAACTGTAGACAGTCCTGAAGTTGTAGCACCTTCTCGTGTAGTACCAATTGTTGAGGAAGTTTCCAAAGCAAGCAGTCCCGCCGCACCACTTTTTTCATCAGTAGCACAAAATCTCGCAAGTATACAAGTTCAAAGTACAAGAGTTCGACAAACAACTCCGCCGCACATACCTGTAGCTCAAGCAACAAATCCAAGTTTTCATTCAGTAGCGGAAGATAAGACGCTTCAAGATTCAATTCGCGTTCAACGAGAAGATATTAAAAATCAACTTCAAAAAGAAGAGGCTATTAAAGTTGCGCACATGGATCCTTTGCAAACACCAGAAGTAAATTCTGGCCTTGGACAGTTACTCTCAGAGTGGAGTCTCTTTAAAAGTAGTGGCATTTTTGGTACCGGTCCGTCAGGTAAAGATCACGTGCTCTACTTAAAACTTGCACCGTTAACAATGTCAGCGGTCATTGCAGGACGTTTTGAAGGAGTAACACCAAAAATCAAGCAGAGTATTGCCGATTACATGAACGGATGGCGGTATGAAGAGGGAGTTGCTCATGAGCATGGTGAGACATTTGAGCATTATCTGAGACGGGTTATCTATCACATTCTCAACAAACAAAAACAGGCGGGCTAAAAATGCCTCGTCTACTTCGTGGAATGAAAAAACGAGCGAAGCGACTATTTTGAATTTCCACTCTGGAGTGTGGGCTACACAAAAATAACTTCACCGTACAAAAGTACGGCTCTTTTATTTTTCTTTGCACGTCTCGCATCTAAAGCACTTTAAACCCACCTTGAAATTGCTGAATACTCAAACAAAGCAAAAGAAGTCCCTTTGTTCATGTTGTTTGGGTCAATAGAGAGGACTGCGGTATACTGTCAGTCTATGTATGCTCATCACGCGTATCTTTCGTATGCTCATTCGCTTGAAACTTCGGGTGTGCCCTTGGAGTATCAAAAAAGTGCAATTGATGTCTATCATCTTGTAACGCCACGACTAGCTATTGATGATGCTCGTTCGCTTACACTCCTTTCAGAACAACGTCCGTTTGAAGCAAAAAAAAGAGTATTTGTTATTGTGACAAGTGATATAGCGCTTGAGGCACAAAATGCGTTACTTAAATTGTTTGAAGAGCCACCGCAGTATGCTGAGTTTTATGTGGTGGTACCAAAAACAGCATTTTTACTTCCAACGCTTAAGTCACGCTTGGCAACAATGACAGAGGAAGACGAGAGAACTGCAAAAAATATTACAAATAAAACCTTTGATTCCTTTGCATCACTTGGGTATGCAGACAGGTTGACACTAATTGCAGAAAAAACTAAAGCAAAGGATTTGGTTTGGATTGAAGCTATCGTACAAGGGTTTGAGGTAGCAACAGAAAAAGCAACAACCAAAAAAGAATTAATGCTTAAAACGGTGCTGTTGATTCGTTCCTATATTAGCAGCAAAGGATCTTCAGCAAAAATGCTTCTTGAAGAATTGGCGTTGGTTTTACCTCTGTCAACATGATGTGGTAGAATGCACGTATAGTTTTAAATGAATATGGATGATTTCTCAAATAAATTACAAGGAGCTGTAACCTGGCTTAATACTGAGTATGCTGGTATTCGAACTGGACAAGCAACCCCGGCGCTTTTAGACAGTGTTAAGGTAGAAAGTTATGGTTCGTTTATGCCTATTAACCAAGTTGCTTCAATTGGATCTGAAGATGCACGAACACTTCGTGTTTCGCCATGGGATGCAGGGCTCGTTAAGACACTTGAAAGTGCCATTCGTGATGCAGATTTGGGTGTTTCGGTTGTTGCTGATTCTTCAGGATTACGTGTGATCTTTCCTGAATTGTCTGGCGAGCGGCGAATACAAATGCTTAAAATTGGAAAAGGAAAGCTTGAAGATGCTCGAGTATCGGTGCGAGCTTTACGCGATGACGCAATGAAAGCGTTAGAAAAACTAGAAAAAGAGGGGGGTATGGGTGAAGATGAAAAATTCGCAAAAAAAGATATCATCCAAAAGCAGGTTGAAGCAGTAAACCGTGAGCTTGATGCATTATACGCAAAAAAAGAGATTGAGATTAACAAATGAAGTAAGCAAACGAGTGAGAAAGCGTGGGACGCTTTCGCAAGAGGTTGATTAGTATTTTGAAGAATGAAAAATACTGACAACCTGAACAGCTTCTGTAGGAAGTAAGCGACTATTGCGAACTTCGTTCCCAGTTTCCGCGCTGACCTAGAACGATAGTGTAGAACCTCAGCTAGCTGTGTTCTACACTATCGTTCAGCGGAAACTGCTGGAACTCTCCAATTATTAAGACAGTTGTGTTCAGCAGAAACTTCTGGACGTCTCCATCGCTTAGATAACTCAAAACCATGCAGTAAGTTTATAAACCAATTGAATTTTATCAAATCCAAATTAAATATTTAATATCATATGACCATTTTGATTTTCTTTCTCGTATTGTTTGTTTTGATTCTCGTTCATGAATGGGGTCATTTTATTGTTGCAAAGAAAACAGGGATGCGTGTAGATGAATTTGGAATTGGTTTTCCACCAAAGCTGTTTGGCTTTACTTGGCACGGGACACTCTATACTTTTAATCTCTTTCCAATTGGTGGATTTGTTCGAATTTATGGTGAAAATGCAGAAGATGCAGCCAAAGATGGGGAAGGAGGGAAAGATATTTCACAATCATTTACTTCTAAAAGTAAGTGGGCACAGAGTGCCGTATTGGTAGCAGGAGTTACAATGAATATTCTTCTTGCCTGGTTTTTGTTTGCATTTGTATTTATGGCAGGCGTACCGACTATTGTCGATGAAAGTGAAGCGACCACAGAGGCAAGACTTACTGTTACTGGTCTCTTAGCAGGAAGTCCTGCAGAAGAAGCTCTTATTCCAGTTGGTGCAGAAATCGTTGGGTATGGCGCGCAAGGAGTAACAGCGGAAAAAACTCCTGCGGCGTTCCGAGCATATACAAAAACTTCGGGGACCGAGCCTATTGAAATTATCTATAAAAAAGGCGGCGAAGAAGTAACTGTTTCCGTAACGCCAAAACTTGGATTAATTGCAGATGACAAAGAACAACCTGCAGTTGGTGTTGCGTTGGGTCTTGTGGAGGATGTTCGTATGCCAATAGGTGAAGCACTTGTTGAGGCAACAAAAACTACCTACAAAACACTCATCGCAATTACGGTTGGTCTTGGATCACTTTTTGTTGATATGGCACAAATGGACGCAGATTTATCACAAGTAGCAGGTCCAATCGGGATTGTTGGACTTGTGGGAGACGCTGCTTCATTTGGACTTTCTTCACTGTTGATGTTTACTGCAGTTATCTCACTTAACTTGGCTGTTATAAACATGCTCCCATTTCCAGCGCTTGATGGTGGACGATTACTCTTTGTTGCAATTGAAGCAATAACAAGAAAACCAATTAACCCTGTATGGGTAGGCCGACTCAACTTGATTGGTTTTGCATTCCTCCTCTTGCTCATGGTTGCCGTAACCTATAGTGATATCTCAAAACTGCTGTAGGATTTAGTACGATATATCGTACTAAGCAGCAGTGTTAGTGCGCAAGTAGAAAACCCTAGGAGTACCCAGGATTTTCTTGATAGTGGTTTTAGTTAAGATGAACGATATCGTAAGTCGTCCATAAGTCGTTCACTTTGGATGCTCGATATAGTAACATTTAGTACGATATATCGTACTAAATTAGATAGGGAAAAGTGGAAAATATATTATAACGAAAAACAGCTCCAGTGGTGGGGAAGACATTGGAGTGTTTTCCGACCTGCGTGGAGCTGGATAGAGCGCTTATTTGCACCCTGGAGCATCTGGGCAGTGCACGGTCGCCCTGTCTTTAAACCCGCCTTCGCGGGTACCATTGAGGGTAACTGCGAAATAAAATTGTAGCGCTGTCACCATTATTATAGTGAAGCCAGTCAGAAAAGACGTCCTCATCAGGTTCTCCTTTTTCTAAATTTTGACTTAGTTAAATTATACGTCAAAATGTACTTTCTGTCAACTTTCATACTTGAATGACACTATTTGTAATTTACTCTGACTATTACTTATACCTTGTAGTTATTGGGGTTTTTGTGGTATTACATAGTTATATATGGAACATTCTTTTGATATTTCGCACATTTCGTTGATTTTAGCAGTTGCTTTTTTAGGAGGGCTTTTGTTTCGAGCTTTTAAATTGCCGCAATTAACTGGGTATATGTTGGCAGGAATTGTTATTGGTCCGAGTTTACTTAATATTGCAGGAGACGCTGATGCACTTAAGAAACTTTCTGAGTTTGCGGTTGTACTTTTGATGTTTATGATCGGGCTTGAGCTCGATGCAAGTCGTTTTAAATCGGTGTTTGGCACCGCGATTACTATTGCGCTCAGTCAGATTGTGCTGAGTACAACAGCTGTTTTTTTACTTGCGTTTGTATTTTCTTGGTCACTTCCACTTGTACTAACGCTATCGTTTATGTTGGCATTATCTTCAACTGCAGTTGCGGTAGGAAGTCTCCGAAGTTTAAATTTACTTGATACCCAAGAAGGGAACGTAGCAATCGGAATTTTGATTGCACAGGATATTTTAGTAGTACCTATGTTAGTAATTGTTGGTTCACTTGATAGTGGGCTCAATATTCGAAATATTGTTGAACTTGGTATTACCATTACAGGTATTTTTGCAAGTATGTTTGTAATTTTTCAACTTGTATCACACCCAAAATGGGTTGAACGGCTTGAAAACTTTTTTACCGTTGGGATAACTCAACCTGCAGTTGCGGGGGTCGGACTTTGTTTTGGTGTAGCAGCGATTTTTGGCTCTATGGGACTTTCTTCAGCGTATGGTGCTTTTGCCATTGGATTACTCTTAGGAAACGTGGGAACTGTCGGGATTACATACAGAAAAGCAGTTGCTCCTATTCACGATGTTCTTGTGATGGTATTTTTTGTGTCAATTGGTCTCTTAGTTGATTTAAATTTTGTCTATGATCACTGGATTGAGATTATCGCAACAGTATGTGCAGCCATTTTGATAAAAGTTGTTGGAACTACACTTATCTTACGGTGGTATAAATTTTCATGGGACTCATCAATGCAATTAAGTGGCGTATTAGGTCACATCGGAGAGTTCGCCTTTGTCTTAAGTGCATTGGCGGCAAGTAATGCTCTCTTAACTGATGAGCAGTATTTATTGGCAATTACGGTTATTGCGATGAGTTTACTAGTTTCACCTCTTGTTAATAAGCTTGTAGCTAAAGTTTAGGCGTTTTAGTCACTTTTATTTGGAGAATATGTTGTAAAACGGTATGATGTTCTGATACTTCAAAGGGTTTCTGTGCCGATATATTACCAACTTTTAAAATACTACAATGCGACAATCAAAATTATTTACAAAGACACGAAAGGAAGCTCCATCTGATGAGGTGTCAAAAAATGCACAATTGTTGATTCGTGGCGGTTATATTCACAAAGAGATGGCAGGTGTATACTCGTACCTTCCGCTCGGAATTAAAGTTATTGAGAAAATTAAGCAGGTTGTACGGGAAGAGATGGATGCAATTGGTGGACAAGAAATTACTATGGCAACACTCCATCCTTCTGAACCATGGAAACAAACGGGAGCCTGGGATTCTGTTGATGTGTTATTTAAAATTCAAAGTCGTACTGAAAAAGAATATGCTCTTGGACAAAGTGAAGAAGAAATCGTAACACCTATCGCTGGCGAATATATAAATTCCTATAAAGATTTACCCCTAGCTATTTACCAAATTGGTCAAAAGTACCGCGACGAGTTACGGGCTAAAAGTGGCATCATGCGTGGAAGGGAGTTTATCATGAAAGATATGTATTCTTTCCATGAGACACAAGAAGACTTCGATAGGTTTTATGCTATTGCAAAAGAAGCGTACCTGAAAGTGTACAGTAGACTCGGGCTTGTAGCGAAAGCAACAGAAGCATCAGGTGGCGCATTTACCAAAAAAACATCATATGAATTTATGGTACTCACCAGTGCCGGTGAGGACGATATCTTATATTGTACCGAATGTTCATATTGTGTGAATGTTGAAATTTCTGATCAAAAAGTTACAGATACCTGTTCTCGATGTAATAAAGGAGTATTAGAACGAGCGACCGCTTCAGAGGTTGGGAATATCTTTGATTTAGGTACAAAGTATGTAGAAGACTTTAAGATAACATTTAAAGATAAAGAGGGAGAAGATAGATACCCTATTATGGGATGCTTTGGTATCGGTATTACACGACTCATGGGGGTGCTTGTTGAAGCGCTCGGCGATGAAAAAGGGATTGTGTGGCCAGAGAGTGTTGCTCCGTTTCAAATGCACCTTATTGGCCTCAACTCAGATGATTCTGAGATAAAAGAGTTTGCTGATACGCTGTATTCTGAATTGAAAGACAACGGTATTGAAGTGTTATATGACGATAGAGACGCACGTCCCGGGGAAAAATTTGCTGATTCTGACTTGCTCGGAATGCCGTATAGAGTTGTAGTCAGTCGAAAAACAAAAGAAGAAGGGAAGTTTGAAGTAGTAGAGCGGAAAACCGGTGAGGTAACGTACCACACAGAAGAGGAACTAATGTCATCATTTTCTAAAAAAGCGTAATGAAACGAGTATTTAAAAAAATGCGTACGTTGTTAAATTCGTTGTCTGTGGACATCGGTATTGATCTTGGTACAGCAAATACGTTGGTGTATGTAAAAGGCAAAGGTATCACTATTAACGAACCTACCATCGTTGCTATCAACAAACGCACAGGACAGCTTGTAGCGGTAGGAAACGAAGCGAAGACAATGCTTGGTCGAACACCTAATCACATTGAAGTGGTACGACCTTTAGTTGATGGAGTTATTTCTGACTTTGAAGTGACCGAAGAAATGTTGGGGTATTTTATCAATAAAGTTCGAAGTGAGACTCAATCAATGCTCGCACCACGAGTTTTAGTTGGAGTGCCTTCTGGCATAACAAACGTTGAAATGCGTGCAGCACGTGATGCTGCAAAAAACGCAGGAGCACGTGAGGTCTTTTTAATTGAAGAGCCTATGGCAGCGGCAATTGGAGCGAAACTCCCCGTATCAAAGCCTGTTGGAAACATGATTATCGATATTGGAGGCGGTACAACTGACATTGCGGTTATTTCACTTAATGGCATTGTGACCGCAAAAAATCTCCGGGTTGCAGGGGATCATCTTAATGCCGCGATTGTAAGTTACATTCGCGATCAGTTCAAAGTGCACGTTGGAGACAAGACAGCAGAAGATGCAAAAATTATGCTTGCATCAATTGAACGTGATGATAGTGGAAAAGAAATGATTGTACGGGGACGTGACGTAGTTACCGGACTTCCTCGTGAAGTAGTTATTACCGAGACTGATATTAAAACAGCAATTTCACATCAAGTAGATAGTATTGTTGAAGCGGTGCGCGCAGTTCTTGAACAAACTCCTCCTGAGATATTGGCTGACGTGATGCAACGAGGTATCCATATTTCAGGTGGGGGGGCACTTATTCCAGGCCTCGCCCCTTTACTACAAGATGTGATGCAAGTTCCTGTATTCATCGTCCCCGACCCATTACGTGCAGTTGTACGAGGAACTGGTATTGTATTAGAGAACTTAGATGAATATGAAGAAATTCTCATCGATAACGAGGGTGAACTCTCACCATATCTCTCGGGATAAAAAAATTAAACGGATTGTTTTTTTAGCTCTTTTGGCGTTAGCGTTTATTTTTATCGTACCAAAAGTAGTTTCTGTAACAGCATCAATGGTGATGGCGCCAGTGCACCTCTTTCAGACGTGGATGTATGAATCAACTGATAGTTTCCCGTATTTCTTCAGAGACCGCTCTGTCTTGATTGATGAGCTCAACGCTTTTAAATACACTCAGTCTGCCCAAAGTGGTGATGCACTGACATTACAATTAGTAACTGCTGAAAACCAAACCTTGCGGAGTCTTCTTGGTGCACAAGGAGAGCGACGAATTGGTGCAGGAGTTATTGGCCGTCCAAATAAACTTCCCTATGATGTGCTTGTGCTCGACAAGGGAAGTGTTGATGGTATTTTTGAAGGCGCTCCCGTTTTTATTGGGGGTGATGCAGTTATTGGGGTAGTTGGAAAAGTGTTTAATCAAACATCAGTGGTGACACTCATTACTACCCCTGGGTTTTCAACGTCCGTCTATATCATCGGACCAGATATTTACACTACTGCTGAAGGCATTGGAGGAGGGCAGCTCAAAGTTGGAGTACCTCAAGGGATTAAGCTTGAAGTAGGGAACCTTGTAATTTTACCTGGTATTGATGCGGGTGTATATGGAAAAATAAGTACGGTACAGTCAGTACCTTCAGAGCCTGAGCAATATGGATTCGTGTCTCCAGAAATTCCACTGTCGGGATTACGGATTGTAAGTGTAGGCAGTGTTCCGCTTGAGCCAGTAACGTTTGAAGAGGCTCAAAAGATTGTATCTGATACAAAAAAAGTGCTTTTTGATGTTCCTGTACCAGAAGGAATTCTGGTTACCGCTTCAAGTTCTGCTACTTCAACTGCAACAACAACGAAAACTCCAACTACTTCACCTTCAATACTGCCATGAAACGTCGTAGTTTCTTTTTTTTACTAGTAGTATCTCTTGCTACCTTTGCTCCAACATGGGTTTTTGTTATAGCTTCGCTATTGTACGCGCTCTATTTCACAGCGTATGAACTCATAATTTTGGCACTTTGTATCGATGCATATTATGGAAATTTGGGTACATCATTTATTCCGTATTACGTACTTATTACTTCCGCTAGCCTAATTTTTATAGAATGGGTCAAACCTCATATTTCAGTGTACAATCAATAGATGCGGTTTAAGCGAAAAAAGAAAGTCCCCGTTTCGTTTGATGAAATTCTCCTTGATGCGTCAAATTTACCATCGTTCAACAGAGGAAGAATGGAAGGAAAAATGGAGCTTCCAATCACTAAGCGGAATGTAGCACTTGTAGGTGTAATTTTTTGTATCATTGGTGCATCATTTATGTACCGTTTGTTTATGCTTCAAATTGTAGAAGGGGCGGAGTATCGCGACATCAGTTTAAACAACTCTATTGACGAAACAACCATTATCGCTGAGCGTGGAGTTATTTATGACCGAACCGGTGAACTTATTGCTTGGAATGAAGAAGACAAAAGTGACGAATACTCGTTTCCCATGCGTGCGTATACAAACAGAGCTGGACTTGGCCAGCTAACGGGATATGTAAGTTATCCGTTAAAAGATTCTAAAGGCTTTTATTATCGTACTGAGTATCTTGGACGCAACGGTGTTGAAGGAGCGTATAACGTGGCTCTTAGTGGAAAAAACGGTCAACAACTTGTTGAGACCAATGCACTTGGTGATACAGTTGGAGAACATGTTGTTGAGCCGCCTGTTGCAGGCCAGGCGTTACATTTGTCAATTGATGCAGAACTTTCTGAAGCAATGTACAACGTTATTGCAACGGCAACTGCAAAAGCAGGCTTCCGAAGTGGTGCTGCAGCTATCATGGATGTGCGAACCGGCGAAATTCTTGCGATGACAAGCTTTCCATCCTTTGATCCTGAAGTGATGGCTGATGGAGACGATGTTGCACTCATTGATTCGTATAATAAAGATGAGCGGTTCCCATTTTTGAATAAAGTTGTTGGCGGAGTCTATACACCAGGGTCAATTGTAAAACCATTTGTAGCCTATGCTGCACTTGCTGAAAAATTGATTAGCCCTGAAAAGGTGATTGAAAGTTATGGGTACTTACTGTTACCAAACCCTTATGATCCAGGAAATCCAACTAAGTTTATGGACTGGCGATCGCAAGGAGCTATGACTATGCGTGAAGCTATTGCGTTCTCATCAAACGTATACTTCTACATTATCGGTGGAGGATTTGGTGATCAAAAAGGATTAGGCATCACAAAAATAAAACAGTACATGACCGACTTTGGTCTTGGATCAAAAACGGGCATTATCCTTTCAGGAGAACAAGAGGGAACCGTACCCGATCCAGAATGGAAACAAAAGGTATTTGAAGACGATTGGCGTCTTGGAGACACGTACCACACATCAATTGGACAGTTTGGATTTCAAACTACACCACTTCAAATGTTGCGCGCATACGGTGCATTAGCAAATGGTGGAAAACTATTTGTACCGCACCTTGAAAAAGGAGTTATTGGTACGTCTACAGACTTACATCTTGAAAAATCGTATCTTGATATTGTCCATGAAGGGATGCGGATGACGGTCAACTACCCTCGTGGAACCGCACGGTCTTTAGAGCGTGATGACGTGGCGTTTGCTGCAAAATCGGGGACTGCAGAACTTGGTACCAACAACGCATACGTCAACTCATGGGCTGCAGGTTTCTTCCCCTATGAAGATCCACAATACGCATTTATCTTAATGATGGACAAAGCTCCACGAAGTAATGCGCTAGGTGCAACGCGTGTGATGGGTGATGTCGTTGAGTGGATGTCTATTAATACCCCTGAATACCTAGGGATCAGTCAACACTAAAATCTCCAATTACTTCGTTACTGCAGAGAAAATTGAAGTCAATGTACTAGACGTACACCTCCTCCAATTTTCTCTTTGTGCCTCGTACTTGAAGCTTTTAGAGGTTGACTGCACAGGTTCATATTATAGAACTTGTACACAAGTTGACCATGCCTCAGTTCCAAGTATAATAGGCTCAAATTTACAATAAGATTATGAATGACACACAAGCATTTTTGACACCAGAGAAGTTTGCAGAACTAAAGGCAGAATTAGAAAACTTAAAAACTGTACGAAGAAAAGAGGTTGCAGAATCTCTTGAATACGCACGAAGTCTAGGAGATCTTTCTGAAAATGCCGAATATCAAGAAGCACGCGATATGCAAGCTGCTATTGAAGAGCGTATTAATCATCTTGAAAAAATTATTAAAGAAGCGAAGATTGTCGCTCATGATAAAAAAGGTGATGTTGTCGGACTTGGTACAGAAGTAACTATCCAAAAAGAAAAAGAAACAGCAAGCCATTCATACACTATTGTAGGCTCTGAAGAAGCAAACATTCACGACCATAAGCTCTCATACCTCTCTCCGCTTGGAGAAGCACTTATGGGAAAAGCAAAGGGTGACACATTCGCGTTTGATACGCCATCAGGGAAGCAAGCGTACAAAGTTTTGAAGGTTTTTTAAGTTAGAAAAAAACACAAAGGGCACCTTAGGGTGCCCTTTGTGTTTTTTTGTAGAATTGCTATAGTTCGCTCTAGAAACATACCTACCATACAGAGATTGGCTTTGCGTGGTGTAGGTATGTAGTTTGGGAGTATTAAAGATGGATTATGAGACTCTGCTCGCGTTGACTGTTTTGGTGCTTATAGCCATCTGGATTTATCTGCTGTCGCCCTTATTGACAGGAAAAGGTCGAAAAAAAAATGAAGTTTTTCGTACAATTGTATTGATCAATCGGTTGCACCAGGAAGATCTTTTGAAAAAAATTCTGGAACTCGGTAGGAAAGAAATTGAATCCGCGACTGATTCAGGAGATGTTCTTGCAGAGCGAACTCGCATTCATGACCAAACGGTCATGATGTGTGAGGAGTTATTTCCTGAAGATGACTATAGTATGTTCTACATCGACGTCTAGATGAATGAAACTGACCCCCCCCTGCAACCAGCGTGTTGTGGGGGTTTTGAATTTCTTGGTTTCTTTGAGAAATAGGGTTTTCAAGATACTATATATCAACTATGTTTTGGGCAGATACAATTGCAGATGAGGTGATGCGACGCTATAAGGGAGTTATCGACAAAGGTGAGCCTATTATTGTACGTGATGAAAAAACAGCTTCAGGGCGTGTGCATGTGGGTTCACTTCGGAGTGCCGCTTTACATGCGGTAGTAGCTGATGTGTTAGCTGATAGGGGCATTAAAGTTCAGTTTAAGTTTGAAATTAACGATTTTGATGCAATGGATGGTATTCCTGCGTATCTTGATGAAGCGGAATATCAAAAGTACATGGGTATGCAGTTGTCGAGAATTCCATCTCCAGACGCAGGATATGAAAACTTTGCAGAACTCTACGGTCAAGAGTATGTCGAAGTCCTAAATAAAATAGGATTTGTTGCAGAAGTATATCGAGCAACTGAGCTTTATAAAGAAGGGAAGATGAATGACTCAATTCGTTTTGCGCTCGAACGGAGAGGACTTGTTCGTGAAATATACAAACGTGTATCAAAAAGTGAAAAAAGTGAAGATTGGTATCCACTAAACGTTGTTTGTGAACAATGCGGAAAGTTAAGTACAACAAAAGTAACCGCTTTTGATGGAGAGATGGTTGACTATGTGTGTTCCTCAAAAACGATAGACTGGGCTGAAGGTTGTGATTATGAGGGGCGAGTATCGCCGTTTAACGGTAACGCAAAGCTTCCGTGGAAGCTTGATTGGGCTGCAAAGTTTAAAGCGGTGGGAGTCCATTTTGAAGGTGGTGGGAAGGATCATTACTCTAAAGGAGGTTCAAGGCAAGTAGCTGAAGCAATTTCTCGTGTAGTATTTGAATATGAACCGCCATACGGAGTTTTTAATGAGTTCTTCCTAGTTGGTGGAAAGAAAATGTCATCTTCAAAGGGTAATGCAGCAACGGCTGTTGAAATGGGGGAATTACTACCGCCTCACTTACTTCGATTGTTACTTTTGAAGTCACCGATTAATCGACAAATTGACTTTGATCCAAATGGGGACGCGTTTCCAATTCTCTTTGATACCTATGACAAACTTGCAGAAAAGTTTTGGAGTGGTGTGGTTGACGATGATTCACAGCTATTTCGATTCTCGCATGTGCCAAACAAACGAGACAATTTAGGACGTCGTTTTTTGCCACGATTCTCACAAATTGCATTTTTAGTACAGATGCCACACATCAAACTTGCGGAGGAGCTTGAAGCTATGAAGGGAAGTAGTCTCACCGAAGCTGACATGGAGGAAATTGATATGCGTATTGCATATGCAAAGTTGTGGCTAGAGAAATACGCAGATGACGCATTTATCTTTAAGCTACAAGACGAACTTCCAGAGAAAGTAAAAGAGCTGAGTCTAGAGCAGAAAAACGCCCTGAAGCTGTTCGGAGAGCGGTTTGAAGCACTTGAAGTGAAAGATGGGCAATCGGTCCATGAATTAACTCACGCAATTAAAGAAGAATCGGGACTACCTGCAAAAGATTTCTTCACCGCACTCTATGTAGCATTTTTAGGAAAAGAAAGTGGTCCGAAAGTTGGCTGGTTTTTAAGTACTCTTGATCCAAAGTTTGTAATTGAACGTTTGAATTCTGTTTAATTAATGTATAAAAACTGTATTGCTTTCTTTGGTCTGACACTTATTGCCGTTGCTTCATATGCAGGTATTGTTTTTGAGTTCAAACATTTTTATGAGTTTTTGCTTGTTGGAATTTTATGCATCCTAAGCGCGATCCACTCCTTGTCGAACTTGACGATGAAGCAACATATTAGATTGTATGCATATTTCTTTGCTGCCGGACTGATTGTTGATCTTTTGTTGGGTTTGTATATCACAAAGTTATGGTATTACAATTATAGTTTTTTCTATGAATACGTATTGCTATACACAATCGTGTATCCATTAGGAGGTTATGTAATGGTTTGGTCATTTCTGTCACTCAAAAAACGTATACCACTTATTTCTGTGAATCGAAGTGTAAGTAGTAAGGTGAGATTATTCATTATTGTTGGAAGTATTATTACTACGGCACTTGTGTATCAAAGTAAGGCATATTTTGCTAGTGGACAGTGGGCATTTTTGTTTGCGGGAGTCATTACTGTATGTATGATTCTCTTTTGTTCTGCCTTATGGTTTAAAAATATTAAAAATACTTACTTTGGATATTTGTTGTTAAATCCAAAAAAAATGATACTAATAACTGTGTTAGTTGTGTACGGCAATATGTTTTTACACGAACTTCCAAATGTTGTTGCGACACAGTGGGTGTACACCGTAACAACCCACACCATACTCGATAATTTGCTTTTGGGTATTCCACTTGGTCTCTGGGTTTTGTGGCCGTCATTGCTTATTGGTCCAATGGTGATTTATGATCATGTTTTAACAAAAAATAATTTAAGGTCAGCTGGTTTTTAAGCACCTTAGATCAACAGTTTTTGGTTGAACGTTTGAAGGCGGTGTAACTTTTTCTTGTTTTTCGTGTTATATTCCTCGAGCCTCAAAGCGGGGCGTATTTTTTTGATGACGATATGGAGGAAGTGATGAAAAATCCAAAGAATGTGATGCCTCATGTTGCCATCATTCTCAACCTTACAGAAGAAAATATTCAGGTTCTCTTTGAGGTTGGAAACTTGTTGCATGAAAATGGTTACCCAATTTCTAGCCTACACCTATTTTGGTTAGATTGTAATGAAGTAAAAAAAGCGATTTGTGCAGATGAGTGCACAATATTGCTCCAAGAATCTATACCAGCAATTATAGTTACTTCTGTTACAAAACCAGCTCGACAATATATGGTCGAACGAATGGGTGAGTTACTTGGTACTACTTCACTGCCTCAAATCATGTTAATGGAAGAAGAAAAATTACTTTCTGGTTTGTCACAAACCCCAAAAGCAATTGACCTTCTTTTGTTACCAGAGACAGGCCTCAGTGGAATGATGGTGCTCGAAGCTTGCTATGCAGAATTTTTTCCTTATGGCAACAAGCTCTCAAGTAATGCTTTTTACGCTGCAGTACAAGCATTTGGCACACGTGATCGGCGCTTAGGTGGCTATTCGGTTGAAAAACAATCTCTACGAAATTAGATGCGATACATTTTAAGTAGACTCAACGAACTATAGGCGCGGTCTCAAACCCGCGCCTTTTCTTATTATTTATTTATTAAAGAACAACTTATCCACTGTTTTGTGGATTGGATTGGTTTGTGGTGGGGCAAAGTGGTGTATAGTGTACGTGTGGTGGGAGATAGTGGTATAAAGCAGGAAACTGCGATAGACTAGTTAAGTTATGTTGATTGGCGAATATAAGCATACGTTGGACCCTAAGAAACGGCTGTCCGTTCCGTCTAAATGGCGGAAGGATCTTGGGAAAACGCTTATCGTCACTCGCGGACTTGATAACTGTCTCTTTGTATATCCCCAGGCAGAGTGGAAGAAGATCACTGAAAAGATCGGTCAACTTCCACTTGGTCAGGCGGATACAAGAAGTTTCAATAGATTCTTTTTGTCAGGAGCAGTAGAGATTGAGGTAGATAGTGTTGGACGTATTCTCGTTCCAGATTTTTTAAAAGAATTTGCAGGACTCGACACAAAAGTTGTACTTGCAGGCATCTACAATCGTGTAGAAATTTGGGGTGAGAATAAATGGGAAGAGTATAAACGCAAGATTGAAAGTCAGGCAGATCAGCTCGCTGAGAAGCTTGGGGAGATCGGCGTCCTCTAATCTACAACAGAGCTTTCGAAAATGGCACGCTTCGTCGTTGCGCTGCAGAAATTTTTACTCAAAGTACTACAACGTACATTTCGCAAAAAATTTCCTTGTGCGCCTCGAATCGCACTCATTTTGGAAAACTCACTCAAGCACTACTTTGTTTTTTGAAGCCACAGTAATACCTCCGGCTATGTCACACATTACTGTTCTACAACAAGAAGCAGTTCACGCACTGAATCTCCATAAGGATTCAGTTGTTGTTGATTGTACGCTTGGAAGCAGTGGACATGCAGAGTTAATTTTGAATGAATTGGGAGCTAAGGGTACCTACATTGGTATTGATGTTGACAAAACAGCTATCAAAGCTGCATCACATCTAAAAGACCTGAGTAAAGCAAAAGTCATACTTGTTGAAGATAACTTTCGGTTCATCAATGAAGTGTTGGAGCGACTAGAAATAGGGCAGGTTGATGCAATCTTAGCCGACTTAGGTTGGCGCATGGAGCAGTTTGATGGGGAAGCAGGTGAACCACGAGGATTTTCATTTAACCGTGAAGAACCGCTTGCGATGACTTACGGACAGCCTTCAAACTATGCGTTCAATGCCTTTGACATCATCAACGATTGGAAAGAGGAAGACATTGCAAATGTGCTCTATGCGTACGGAGATGAAGGGTACTCACGGAGGATTGCACGAATGATAGTTAAAGAACGTGAATTAACTCCTATTTGTACATCGTTAGAGTTAGCTACGGTCATAGAAAAGGCAATGCCAAAAAAAGGAGGCAAACACCGCATTCACCCTGCAACAAAAACATTTCAGGCGTTACGAATTGCAGTTAATGATGAATTCGATGCACTGCGAGATTTGCTTGCACATGGTTTTGAATCTTTAAAACCACATGGACGAATGGCAGTGATCTCTTTCCACAGTCTTGAAGACAAAATTGTTAAAGAAACATTCAAAGAATTTACACGCGATTGTAAAGCAGTACTGGTTAATAAAAAGCCAATAGGACCGAGCGATGGAGAACTTCAGTTAAATAAGAGAGCACGGAGCGCAAAATTACGAATTATAGAAAAAATATAACAGTATGACTAGAGCACAACTATTAAGATTGTATACAGAAAAAAGAGCATTTATGCTCCTTTCGTGTACTTCTATACTTTTGTGCACGTTTTACATGTACTTTGTAAGCGCTTCTATTGTGCATGTAGTATTACGTACTGAAGTTGGAAGTGACATTACGCTTTTGGCATCAGAAATAAGTGAACTTGAAGGGGAGTATATTGAAGTGCAACATAAAGTGAGTTCTGATATTGCATCTTTGCAAGGATACCAAAAATCAGGTTCTAAGATTTTCATTGACCGAAGTGAAGGAAGTCTGGTGCTCTCAAACGGCGCGAGCCGCTAAATAAGCTAGCTATGAGGAAAAGTGCCATTTTACGCATACGCATCATCACTGGCGTGGTGTTGTTTTTGGCGTTAGTACTTATTGGGCGTTTGTATCAAATCCAAATCATGCAGCATCAAGCGTACGAAGATAAAGCAACGCGACAGTATGTACATACGGTAAAAGATTTATATAGTAGAGGAAGTATTTTCTTTACTACCAAAGATGGTGAAAAAGTTTCTGCAGCAACTATCCAGTCTGGATACGTGTTGGCAATTGACCCAAGTAGGCTTGTTGATATTGAAGATACCTACACAAAGCTTTCAAGTGTGTATCCTATTGATAAAACTGTCTTCTTAGAAAAAGCAGCAAAAAAAGAAAAGACCTATCAAGAAATTGCACCTCGGGTAAGTAACGATGATTCTGATAAAATTGAAGCATTGGGTCTTAAGGGTGTACAAATGTATCGAACACAATGGAGGTACTACCCTGGTGAGGAGCTGTCATCTCGTTCAATAGGGTTTGTTGGGTACACTGAAGATGGAGGTGATAGGCTTGCGGGGCGCTATGGGCTAGAGAGGTACTATGATGATGTGCTCACCCGTGATGATGGGAGGACAACCGTTAACTTTTTTGCTGAGATTTTTTCGAATCTTGGAAATATTATTTTTGATACAACAGAATCACGAACAGGTGATGTCGTAACTTCTATTGAACCTACTGTTGCAAGAATGCTCGATAGTGAGCTTGCAAAAGTGCAAGAGAAATATAGTAGTACGCTTACTGGAGGCATTATCATTAATCCCCAAAATGGTGAGATCTATGCACTTAATGCGATTCCTACTTTTAATTTAAACGATCGAGCAGGGGCAGACATCAATGCGTTTAGAAATCCATTAGTTGAGAACGTGTACGAGATGGGTTCAATCATAAAAGCGCTTACTATGGCTGCGGGTATTGATAGTGGGGCTGTGAGTGAAAGCACCACCTATTACGATGCGGGGTTTATTGATCTTGATACCTATACCATCAAAAACTACGATGGGAGAGGACGTGGTACCGTAACCATGCAAGAGGTACTCAATCAGTCACTCAACACAGGAGTTTCGTTTATTGTAAAGACTATGGGCAAAGAGAAATTTAGAAAATATTTCTCTGCCTTAAAAATTGGTAACGAAACGGGGGTCGATTTACCAAACGAAACGTACGGACTTATTGATAACCTCAATTCACCTCGTGACGTTGAATACGCAACAGCTTCATTTGGACAAGGAATTGCGATAACTCCAATGGCTACCGTCAGAGCGCTCGCAACGCTTGGGAATGGTGGTCGTCTTATAACCCCCCATATTGCAACGAAAATTGAGTATCAAGATGGAACTTCAAAAAATATTGTGTATCCAGAAGGTGATCAAGTTTTTACAAAAGAAACCAGTGAAGAAGTTTCAAGAATGCTCACCACAGTAGTTGATAAGGCACTAAGCGGTGGTAAACAAAAGCAAGAACACTATAGTATTGCTGCAAAAACGGGTACTGCACAAATTGCTGATAATGCGGGAGGAGGGTATTACGATGATCGGTATCTACACTCATTTTTCGGCTATTTCCCCGCATACGACCCACAATATCTTATTCTCTTGTATACTGTTGAGCCAAAGGGGGTAAAATATGCGTCTGAGACACTAACTGAACCCTTTATGGAATTGACCAAGTTTTTGATTAATTATTATAATGTCCCTCCAGACCGCTAGACGAACTTTCGAAAACGGCACACTTCTTCGTTAGACTTCAAAAAATTATTTTCAACGTACATTTGTACGCCTCAAACAATTTTTCTCGTCTGCCTTGAATTGCACTCGTTTTCGGAAGTCCGTTAAACAGATGTAATTTCAAATAAACATAATTCATAATTAAATACTTCTATGAAAGAAATTCTTAAAAATTGTGTTGTCGCTATTTTGATATTTGAATCAAAAATATTATTGCGAAGGAGAAAACCAAAAATTATTGCTATAACGGGAAGCGTTGGGAAAACTACAACTAAAGATGCGGTGTACACCGTCTTAAAAAACCACGTACACGCACGTAAGAGTGAAAAAAGTTTTAACTCTGAGATTGGAGTACCACTTACGATTTTAGGATTACAAAATGGATGGAATAATCCACTCTATTGGTTTAAAAATATTATTGATGGCGCATTGCATGCCCTTTTTTCAAACGGTTACCCTGAGGTCCTTGTACTTGAAATGGGGGTAGATAGAAAAGGGGACATGAAGCGCTTAACTGCTTGGATTAAACCCGATATTGTCATCTTGACCTGTCTTCCTGATGTTCCGGCGCACGTTGAATACTTTTCCTCACCACAAGAAGTTATTGATGAAAAAATGGTTTTAGTACAAGCACTTAAACCAACGGGTACATTTGTATACAACAATGATGATGAAAAAATTAAAGAATATCTTCATTCCATTCCACAAGACAAGCTTAGTTACGGCGCAGGTGCCACTTCAGATTTTCAGATATCTCAAGATACAGTCATTTATGATGGTGCATCTCCAATAGGAATTGAATTTTCACTCATGCATCAAAATACTGCTGATAAAATCTCGATTCTAGGATCACTTGGTGTCCAACACGCTCACACCTACGGGGCTGCCTTGGCAGTTGGGCAATTGTTCTCTATTGAGACATCGCAAAGTATCATAAACTTGGAAACCCACGTACAGCCTGCAGGCAGAATGCGAGTATTAAGAGGGATGACAAGTACCACAATCATTGATGATACCTACAACGCTTCGCCAGTTGCGGTCAATCATGCGCTTACCACGCTTTCTGCATTAAAAACCAAAGGAAGAAAAATTGCGGTTTTAGGAGACATGCTTGAGCTTGGACAATTCTCTGTAGTTGAACATGAACGTGTTGGAGCGTTAGTAAGTAAAAAAGCAGATATACTTTTTACACTTGGAGTTCGATCACAAAAAATTGCACAATCTGCATTTTCTTCTGGTATGCCAGCTAAAAATATCTTTGCATTTGATGATGTGACGTCTCTTATAACAACACTTACGCCGTTTTTAGAGAATAACGATATTGTCCTTGTTAAGGCGTCACAAGGGGTGCGTGCTGAGAAGGTAGTGAAAGCAATTATGGCAGAACCACAAAAGGCAGAACAACTTCTTGTTCGACAAGATGTAGCTTGGGGCGCTCGATAGCTGAAATTTGGTGATTAGTTTGACATAATGCATTTTTGTGATATAAATAAATAAGAAAAGGCTACGTGCTGTAGCCTTGAAAAGTCGCACATCATACAGAGGGAGTATCCGCAGTGAAAGGTTCGACAAGAAAACCTTCTACAAAAAACAAAGGGAACAAACAGCCAGTTGTAAAAAAGAAACATTCGGCAGTCTTCAATACCATTCGCACGGTTCTGTTGATGATATTTTGGGCACTGATCATGATCATGAAAATGGTTGTGCGCAATATACGATCGTTTTCGATTGTGGTTGCGATAACTGTTCTCTATATCACTTCAGCGGTGTACCAAATCTCTGAAGCGGTGTACTTTGAAGCTCTTGAGCAATCGCGCCTTGAGCAACAAGGGGTACGGTGGGTTATAGCAAATCGCAAAGATGCGCAAGGGCACCCTGAATGGAGTGACACTTTTTACGGAGTCATCCGTGACGGTGCTTCGCGTGGCAATAGTCGTGATTTCACCTACCGCTATCACCACTCACATAACTATCCAGAATGGGCGCCGATACTTCCATATGCGCACGCAACCCGCAATGGTAATTGGGGAAAGTGGTTTTCAATCAACCTCGATACGGCACTCTTTCTTGTGGGTTACTACAGTGGGATGGGTAAGGATCCAACCAACGGAGCAACCTTCTACAAGGTAGCAAGACATAAGAACCGTTGGTTTGATGAGATGGTCAAATCAGGCAAGTTCTGCTCTAATACAGTTGACCTCGGGGCACACATTTTCTACAAGCTCTGTTGAGTACACAGTCCATTTCGGGCGACACTTGTCGCCCGAACCGCCGGAAGAAGAGAAAATAACTCTTTAATCCGGCTTTTTGTTTGCCTATAAATTAGGTACGTTACATAATTTTAATAAAGACTATAAATCTTCATATTCTTAGATCCATTATATATTGCCAGTTGGGACAGCCTTGTCAGTGTTGTTTTTTGCTTGCAAAAAATAGACAAAAGCGTACTATCGTGGAGTAAGGAGGTTACCAATTTACGTATAATTCATTATGATTACTTCAATTCCAAGAACCCAAAAAGCTATACTGAGCTTATTTGTAGCCGTTTTGTTGTTTGTGGTATCAGCACCATTTGCGAGTGCTGACAGTTACAACAGTAACAAACATAACAAAAATAAAGCTTATCCAATGTATCAGCAAACGTATGTTACTCATACTTCAAATGATACAGAGGCACTTCTGAGTCAAATCCGTGTGCTACTCGCACAGCTACAGAAACTGCAATCACAGCAGTACACGTATACGTACAAGAAGCCAGTACATTGGCTTCAAGAGTATAACGCGCAGAAATCAAAGCACTATACCTACTGGTATGACGATGATAGTGATGACGACAACGATAATAACGACGATGAAGATGTGCCAGAAGTAACAACAGACGATGCAGATGATGTGAGTGAAAATCAAGCCGAACTTAATGGTGAGATTGAAATGAATGACTTTGAAAACGGTATTGCATTCTTTGTGTATGGAGAGGATGAAGAAGAAGTTGAAGATGTCGAAAATGAAGACTCATACAACGATGTATCATCAAATGGAGATGATTTGCAGAAAGTGCTGCTTTCTTCAAGTTTAGATGACGATCGATCATTCAGTGCTCAGATTTACAACCTTGACGAAGATACAGATATTTATTATCGAATCTGCGTTGCGTACGAAGATGAAGATGATGATGACGCTATGGAGTGTGGTGATGTAGAAAGTTTTGAAACTGATAATAACTAAGTATTAGTACTTAACCTTAAATACTAAAAAAACTGCATTGGCAGTTTTTTTAGTACCGTATAGTTGATTATCGGGAAAAGATATCGCTCAGTTCTTCACTTTCATAAAATAATGTCCCTAGATACCCAAAGCTATACGCCTGGCCTCCGAGCGTAATACGTGCACCACCGACTTGTGGATTTTCTTTTGGCTTCGAAGCATCAAATCCTAAATTAAAGAGTGTTACTAAAACATCAGGACGTTTTTTCACATCATATCCTTCTTTGAGCCACTGTGCTTCAATCTCTTTAAGATAGATTGCAGTATAGAGGTATGAGTAGTAGTGATCTTTCTCATTAGTCAGTCGATTAAAGAGTTCCTGTTTTTTGTCTACACCATCTTCATACGTAATGAGTGAACTGAAAGTGTCACCAGGATAAAATGCTGATGCAGTATTCAGAGTGTGTTCTTCAATTACTTCTGCTGTTTCTTGTTTAATTCCTGAAACACCAAGTGAAAACTTTGATAGGGAAACCAAAAGTTTCAGTGGCTCGAAGTAGCGTTTAAAGACCTCTCTGTTGTCAGTAAAAAAACGTGATTGTTCTGGGATTACTGCTGACGCAATCATTCGTGCTTCTACGCCTGTTTCATCCGCAACTCGATTAATAATTTGAGCGTCTTTTTCTAACCCGCCTTTAACAACTTCCCATTGCACTGTGTCAAACCAAAAACAAGGTTCAGTTTGACTTAAGCCTTCTTTGCATCCGTTTGATTCTGGTTCACTGATGGCCTTTGATGTTGTTGGTACAAGTCCAAATGATGCATTTCGTTCAATAATCGATCCCGGTACATTAAAGACTTCATATTGCATCCCAAAAAATACAAACGTCACCACTACACCAATTCCTGCAAATGCGAGGACAAAGAGTACTACTAGAATTTTGAGTATATCTTTCACAAAAGCAATGTAGCATATGCTGTATATAAATGAAAATTGAGCTATGGCAGAGATACGGCATTGAACAGAGCCCATTTCTCTAGTACAGTACTAAAATAATTATAATATTTGAATATGGAATTCACCACCACACACAGTATCGAAGGAAAAAAGATTCAGTCATATAAAGGAGTAGTTACTGGTGAGACAATCTTTGGTGCTAACGTGATTAAGGACATTATGGCAAGTATCAGAGATATTGTTGGCGGAAGATCGACAACCTATGAAAAAACCATTTCTGATGCCCGTGAAGCTTCGTTTAAAGAAATTGAAGCGAAAGCAGCAGCTTTGGGGGCTAATGCCATAATCGGTATTGATATTGATTATCAAACTATCGGTAATATGCTTATGGTTACTGTGTCTGGTACTGCTGTGGTAATTGAGTAACAGCACTTGCACAAATGGCACATTTCTTCCTTGTACTGCTCAAAATAATACTCTACGTACAAAATGTACGTCTCGCATTATTTTGCTTGTACGCCTCGAACTGCACTCATTTGTGCAAGTCCTGAGCATATTAAAAGCGACGGATTGTATCAAGAAGAATTCCTGTTGCGACACTCACATTAAGTGACTCAGCTTTTCCAAAGCGGGGGATAGTAACAGTGTGCGTAGCATGTTGTCGTGAAGCTTTGCTTGCACCATGTGATTCGCTTCCCATAAGTAAAAAGCCATGTTGCGGTAACACTTCTGTATGCGTATTTAACCCCGCTAATTCTGAAACCAGTACAGGAATAGAAAGTGGTTCTATGAGTTCAAAAAGTGAATCTAGGTCTGTATACAGTAACGACATTCGTGTAAACGAACCCATAGTAGCTCCAATAACCTTAGGGTTATAGCAGTCAGTTGTAGTATTTGAGGCTACAATATGAGTCACTCCGTACCAATCTGCCGTTCGAATAATAGTGCCTAAGTTTCCAGGATCCCGAATATCATCAAGGATAAGCACAATGGTATCTTGTGCTGAAGTAATGACCGCTTCTACCGAAGGTGCATCTTTTTGGCGTACGACGGCAATCCCGGTGTTGTTTGAAAGTAAGGTTCCTGTTTGCACCAATGTGTTTTCTGTTGCTTCTATACAGGTAAGTGGGCCGTGTTCTTTTTCATAGCTAAGAATTTCAGTTCTAATTATATTCAAAAAGGGTACAGTACCTAAAAGTGTCACCACTTCAAAATCAGAACGTAAAAGCTCCAAGATATTTTTTTCACCTTCAACTAAAAACAGCTTTGTTTCAGTTCGGTACTTTTTTTCAGTAAGTTCTTTAATTTTCTTGAGAGGGATGTGCATATACATTCAATGAGTGGTGCTTTGTATCTCTCGAATAGTATCACGACATTTCTCTATGTCTAGGATGCCTTTTTGTTCAAATGAATGGTTTTCTATGCTAGTTCTATTTGGTATGATGGTAACAACATATGGTTAGAGTCAAAGCTAAAAAAAGAGTAATGGAACTTTTTGCATTTTTCGCTATTTTTCTCCTTCTTGCTTCGTTTGGTCTCCACGCAATCCAAATTCCCCATAGTCACGGGGGCACACAGTCACATGAACAAACAACAGATACAGATTCATCAGTGTTCGTGTCACTAACTGAGTACATGCATAGCGCTGAAAAGAAGGTACTCTTTTTTATTCCAACTGCATTGATTCTAAGTGAAGAGACGCTTGCACTTTTGTATGGTACCTGGAGTCTCTTTTTATTTTTTTGTGCGTATTTCCTTGCACTGCAACTTCGCAGAGTCATGGCGGTTTCACTAAGAATTGTGAATTACTCCACGTTGTTTTTTATAAAAGGAATTCTTAATCCTAAGTTGTACTAGATTTGTTTTTTGAACGTTTATAGAGATTTATTATGCATTCAATAAAACAAATATTTATGATTACACACATTTCAAAGAAATTTTCTGCGTATGCACTTCTGTGTATGCTTGCATTTTTGGCAGTTCTCCCTGTTGCATCAGCACATAACGGTGAAGTTCATGCTGAAGATACAGCAAAAATTACACAACTAAAACAAATGATAACTATCCTCACAGAAGTAGTTGAATTGCTTAAGATGAAAGCAGCTCTACCTGTAAAGACAGATCATCACGATGGAAGCGACTCTGATGAACTTAAGGTTACAGTAGAAGTTCATAGTTATAAAACGCATGCACATGTACAGAAAGAAGGTAAAGCTGAAGAAGCGTTTATCCTTGAAGGTATTGACTACACAGATGAAGAAGCGGTAATAGAGGCTATTGCAAAGAAGACAGGTTTGTCAGTACATGCTATTGAAGAGGTCATTACGTTTCCAGAAGGAAAATTAGATGCAAAAGGTGATTCTGTGCACGCACACAATGAAGATAGTGAACAAGATGAATCGGGAATTCATATCATGAATGACGGTACTATTATGTGGGGAAACGGTACTAAAGTTTCTGGTGCAACAGTAACACAAGATGGAAAAGTAAAGTTAAGTGATGGTGATATCATAACCCCAGCGTTTGATTTACGATAACTCTATGACAAAGAAACTATGTATCAGCATTGTACTCTTGTGCGCTCTCTTACTTGGTGCCTATCTGTTGTATGGAGATGTACAAAGTAAAAATACTCAAAGTACTACAGAAGTTACTGGGGCGAATGTTGTTGTACAGCCTACAAACACGGAACCGACACCAAAAAATGAAGTAGAGAAAATTCCAGATGATAAAGTCGATGTTACAAATACAACGATGCCAGATATCGAAGGAATCCATATTATGCCTGACGGTACCGTAATGGCTAAAGATGGGAGTGAAGTTAAGGGTGCAGAGATTTTAGAAAACGGTATGATCAAACTTCAAGATGGTCAACTCGTGAAGCCTCTTGTTGATATGCGAGTTGGTACTAAGTCAACAACTGAAGCATCAAAGATAAAAAATGCACAGGTGAATATTGATGTGGTGGGGACTGACTTTGCATATGACATTAAACAGATAAAAGTTAAAAAAGGAGATACGGTAACCATCAACTTCAAAAGTGAAGAAGGATTTCACGACTGGGCACTTGATGAATTTAAGGCTTTCACAAAGCGAGTAAACCAAGGGGAAGGAACTACTTCAGTTACCTTTGTCGCTGAGAAAGTAGGAACGTTCCAATACTATTGTTCTGTAATGAGTCATCGGCAACAGGGGATGGTGGGGTATCTTGTAGTATCTGAAAGATAATAAAGTAGGTTGATTACACATGATTAAAATTTTACCATCACAATTCAGGCTTCTCATAACTATTATTGTCTCACTCTGCCTTGTTATTGTTGGGGTTCTACTCTATACGTTGTACGGTGATCGAATTACTAAGCAAATGGAAGTTGAACAAATACTGACACCTGAGAACTTTAAAGGGGGATTGACGTTGGTTGATGAAAACAGAGATAGCGTTAAACCAACACAAATTGTGGAGCTTAAAGATGGTGACACCTTTGATCTTGAGGCGACTATTGTGGTGCAAGAAGTAGGTAATAGAACGATAAAACGCCTTGCATATAATGGACAGATTCCAGGACCTATACTTAAAGTTGAGAAAGGTTCAAAAATAACCGTGAACTTTAAGAATAGTATCGATATGGAAACTGCACTTCATTCACATGGACTTCGAGGTAATTGGAAATTCGATGGAGCTGTACCAGTTTCTCAAAGTCCAATACCAATTGGAGGTACATTTACCTATGAGCTTGAGTTTCCTGATACAGGTGTTTTCTGGTATCACCCGCACATTCGTGAAGACTACCAGCAGGAACTAGGGCTTTATGGCAACATGATAGTTACTGAAGATGGGTATTGGAATACCGTTGCGCACGAAGAGTATCTTATTTTTGATGACCTTCTTGAAAAAGGGGATTTTGATCCCACGATTATTACTCATACACTCATGGGTCGGTATGGTGATCAAATTCTCATTAACGACAAAGAAAATTTACAACTGACCGTCAACCAAGGGGAAGTATCCCGTTTCTTTCTCACTAACGTTGCAAACACGCGTACGCTTGAGATTGCTTTTTCTGGAGCGCTAGTTAAAGAAGTTGGAGGCGATAACGGACGAATTGAAAAAGAAGTTCAAATTGAAAAAACGGTATTTGGTCCATCTGAACGCTATGTGCTTGAACTGCTCTACAAAGAAGCAGGTACCTATCCAATCTTAAATCGTGGTTTGAAAATTGGTGAGGTGATTGTAAAACCAAGTAGTGCGGTTGAAGAGCAAAAATTTCTACAAATGCGTTCAAACACCTCTGACTATGAAAATATCCGAACCAACATTGGAGCACTCCTCAAAAAAGAACCTGATAAAAAAATCCGCCTTGATATTGAACTAAAGAGCATAAGCTCAAGTGATACTTCTGTAGGTCAAGTTGATAGTGATGGAAACGTGATGGTTATGGGAGTTAAAATGACAAAACAACAAGGGATAGAGCACTGTGCGGTCATGCCATCAATGGCAGAATGCGGACCTTTGCTACAAACAGCGCAAAATAAAACAGTGATACTCGGAGGGAAAGAAATGACAGAGTCGCAAGCGACACAGTATTGTCAGCTTGTACCAAATACAGATGGTTGTTCAACATATCTAACTGCAGGTATGCCTATGGCAATGATGCACACCCACCAAGACGGCATTGAGTGGGAAGACGGCATGGCTGAAGTTAATCAAATGAGTTCAAATGAAACTGTAGAATGGGTCATTGAAGATGAAACAACAGGACTAAAAAACAGTGCAATCAATTGGTCATTTACACAAGGTGACATGGTTAAGATACGTGTGTTTAATGACGGTAAAGGACTCCACCCAATGCAACACCCACTGCACTTCCATGGACAGCGGTTTGTTGTCTTAGGTCGTGATGGTGTTGCAAACGAAAACTTGCAGTGGAAAGATACGGTCTTAATTCCAATGGGTCAGACTGTTGATATTCTTATTGACATGAGTAATAAAGGGACGTGGATGTCACACTGCCATATTGCAGAGCATATGGGGGCCGGGATGATGTTTAACTTCACCGTCAACTAGGGCCTGTATAAATGGCGTACTTCTTCCATACAGGAACTGTTCAGGCTGTATGATATTTCTTCAAAATATCGACAACCTTTTAAACAATGACGTTTAGTCATAGTTTAACGTTGCGTGCATAAAAAATCTGTTCACCCTACAGCAAGTAGGGCTCGCATATTTTTTACTTCGCGTCTCGAATTACACTCATTTCTGCAGCCCTTAATGAGTAATGTAAAAAACAAATAACCACCAAAGATGTTCTGGTGGGTATTTGCTATATGTTTATTATTGGAGATAGCTATAACTATGGTTTTGCAAATTGTACCGTCGCATATACTGAAGTAGCTGAGACAGCTATGCCAATACCTTGGTGGGTGAATTGTTCAGATACAAGGTTATCTCTATGACCAGCACTTTTTTTCCATTGTCCCATAAAAAACGAAGCAACTTCTTCAGGACTTTGCTTCTTCGTGAAACTTATTGTCGCTAAGTTTTCTCCCCACGCAGTTGCTGTATATCCATCATTACTAAAACGACAGGTAAGACTACAGCCAATTTTGTTTGTGTGCGAAAGAAAATTTCCAGCAAGCATAACCTCGCTGTACTTTTGTGCGTTGGTTTCAAGAGTAGAAGAGTACACAAGTGGATTAAGACCTTCTTCAATTCTAAAACTATTAGTCATTTCTTCAATCAGTTGTATCAGCGTCTTCACATAGAGAGCATCACGAGTAAAAGGTTCTGCTACATCTTCAACCAAAGTCAGAGTAGCATCATTTTTTACAATAACTGTTGTATCAGTGTCGATTGTTTTAGGAGAAGTCTTTGAAGTAGCACTTTCTCTGTTTTTAGTTTTGGGTTTATGTATCGTTACTTCATCTTGAATAGCAATTGTTGTACTACTTGTGAGTACTACACGCGGTACATCTTCACGTGAAGCGAGGGCTACAGGAGTATTAGTAGTAGTTATGTTGCGAATTTGCTTTGAAGCGGTAACCACATTCGCATTATTTTCAACAGTACTTAGTTTTACTTCATCTTGATAGAAAAAAGCGACTAAAATAAATGAACAAAAAGCAAAAATAACGCCAAGAGTTGGTAATCCATTTGTTTTATATACAGCCTGATGTCGCATCCCTTTAAGTATACTATGCCGACAAAGTGTAAAAATTATGTTGTAAAATAAGCATATAAAAGCAGAGTTTCTTTAGATGGTCTATATGTGGCCTCATTTGAAACTAGTATAAGTAGTAATGGTAACAAAACTAATTTCAGGGTCTTTGGTAGGTGAAGTATATCAAATGAATACAGTATGTGAAAAGGCCACTTTGTCAGAGTGGCCTTTTTTGCGAGGTGAGCACTTAACTTATGTTTTCCGGTGGAACTTGCTTAGTTATGGAAAGTTGCGTTTGCATCGTCTTTACATTGTCTTCTACACATTGGTACGCCCTATCCCGCAATGTCCAGAAGAACAGTATCGCAAATGCCAGTGGTCCATCAGTCCCATCGTTATCACTCAAGCTTTTTTCACTGAAAGTGTCGATGACGTATATTCGTGAAATTTCAACGAATGATAACAATATTTTATCAGCAAGATTACCTTGCTCACGTGACCACTTGTTTTTCACCGCTAACTCATCGGTGATGCCGTCAACAAGCATGTCGATAATGAGACCAATTGACGATTCAAAAATCTCTGTTTGCTTTGGTCCTTCTGCTAGAAGGGCGTATTTAAGCATTGTTTCACAGTAATCATATGGCTTCTTACTGTCGCCAAATGGCCCGATCATGAAAGAGTCGTCAGATACGCGTGTCATCGTGAGTCCTCCAAAGTTACATGACGAAAAGAACTATCTTAACTATGCTGGATAATTACGCATTTAGCAATTGAACGTGGGGGATGGGTGGACCTGTGCGTATCTTTAAAATACATAAAATACTAGAGTATGTCTTTATACTCAGGATATGTTTCTCGTAAAATATTTTTCCACCAAGCAGTTTCGTTTTTTCCTCCAACATCACTTTTCCCATATATAAGCAAAACATTTACCAATTGACTACTTTTATGGACTGCAATAATACATCGATAACCAGAAGCGTGTCGTGATATATTCGTTCCAAGTATCTTAAATTCAGTCTTACAAATTTTAATCTCGTTGTCTGGTGATACGCAAATAATTTCCGCAATAGTTTTTGCAAATAAGACATCTACAGACCGAAATTCAGTACATAGCGCGTCCATCGTCTCATTCCAAGCACGTTTATATTTTTTTGCAAATGATTTTATATAGTGTCGATCGGTATAGGGAAGAAAGACGACCTGGTACTTCATAAAGATATTAATAAATATCGTCCGGATTTTCTTGACCAAATGCGTTGTACGAAACGATTTCATTATCATCAGCAAGGAGGAAGGGAAGCTGTTTATGGGTAAAGGATACAATTTCAGCCGTTCGCTTGTCTCTCCATTTACTGTTGATATCATTCATGAGAGCAATTTCTTCTGCTTCAATCATGGTGATAGCGTGTTTTGCTCCCGAGTCAGTTTGTGAAATTCGCATTGCACCTTCGTCTTTGAGTTCTATGTTGATTTCACCAACATCACGCATTTCGTCGATAAGTCTAAAGTACGTATCTGCCACTGGGCCATACTGGATCTTTCGATATTCCATGCCACTCATACTTTCAAGATGGTGATAGTACCAGGTAAAGTCTGCGAAATAGAGCAGCTTTGCCAATTTAGTTTTTGTTACATCATTATTCATTCTGAGATACAGTAAAATCATCTGTCTGTACTTTTCGTAGTTAGGCGCTTCTCCTCGTTTAATGTCACTAATTGACACACCTAAAACTTGCGATAATTTTTCACACTCACTCATGCTCAGTTCACGTTTTCCTTGCTCAATTGCAATATAAGAGGCACGAGAAATACCTAGCTTCTCCGCTAGTTCCAATTGTGAAAATCCCCGCTTCTGGCGGAGTTCACGTACTAAGGACGCGTATGTTGTACTCATATGTATACAATATATACTAAATATGTACAAAAATCAAACATAGATGTTGATAATTACTGACATCAAGATCTGTTTGATTAAATACTCTTTTTGGTATGGTTGTATCATTTAGCTCGGTATCAATCTTTGCTATACTTTCGCTATGATCAATCAAGATAGTATAAGTGCTGTGAATGCCTCAACTTTTTCTGAGAAATTTAGAATGCCACTGTATGACTCGTATTGTTTTTCAAATATAACTCCGACTATTGAAA
This sequence comes from bacterium, assembly GCA_043719295.1. Taxonomy (GTDB): domain Bacteria; phylum Patescibacteriota; class Minisyncoccia; order Phycocordibacterales; family UBA918; genus OLB19. The sequence continues at coordinate 237,594 of JAYSUD010000001.1, read as the reverse complement.
AATTGCTTTGTGGTGATACAAAATCACAGGCATTGCCAGCTACAACCTTGCAAGGTCTATCATCTCAATATGACCAAGTTGTTTTGTTTTTTGTTGATGCTTTTGGATGGAGATTTTTTGAGCAGTATAAAAATAGGTACCCAACTCTGCGGCGTTTTGTAGAAGAAGGTGTAGTTTCAAAAATTACTTCTCAATTTCCATCAACTACCGCTGCTCACGTAACTGCTATTCATACAGGTAAGCGAGTTGATGAAAGTGGTGTTTTTGAATGGTTTTACTTTGAACCAAAAGTAGACGATATCATCGCTCCGCTATTGTTTTCCTATGCGCGTGATAAAGGTCGAAATACACTTGCAAGTTCGTCTATAGAACCAAAAGAACTGTATCCCAACGATTCGTTTTATGCTCAACTAGAAAAGCAATCAATTACTACACACATCTTCCAATCCAGTGTGTTTACACCTTCTACGTATGGTGATGTTGTCACTGCAGGATTAACAAACCTGCATCCCTACGACACTTTAGCTTCTGGGCTTCAAGAACTTCAAAAGGAGGTGATGTCGAGTACAGAAAAGTCATATTACTATTTTTACTATGGACACATAGATAACGTCGGACATATTGAAGGTCCATCTTCAGCAGCCTTTGAGGCTGAGGTTGATTTTTTCTTCACCCAACTTGAAACATTGTTTGTGTCAAAAGTAATAGGTAATTGTGGGAAAACTTTGATGCTTATGACTGCTGACCATGGACAAACTGAAATCAGTCCTGATAAAACTATCTATTTAAATAAAGAAATTCCTGAAATTACTTCTTGGTTAAAAACAAATACCAAAGGAGTACCACTGGTTTTTGGAGGTAGTTGCCGTGACTTATTTTTATATATTAAAGATGAGTATCTTGATAGTGCGTTTGCAAAGATTAAAGAGCTGGTGATAGGGAAGGCCGAGGTGTATCTTGTAGAGGATTTAATCACCCTGGGTCTTTTCGGCGATAAGGTAAGCCAAACTCTTCGAGATAGAATCGGAAATATTTGTATTCTTCCGTATAAACACGATGCGGTGTATTGGTATGAAGAAGGGGTATTCGAGCAGGATTTTTTTGGACATCATGGTGGCCTTACTCCCGAAGAAATGGAATCAATTTTTTTAGCGTTGCCGTTGTAAGTTCATAGGGAGTATCGAGCATTACATCACTGCGGACATGGACTCAAATAAGGAGTCTGCTTGCTAACTCTGCGATGCCGATTTTAGCTTTCGAGGAGTAGGGGAATAGTGTATGTCCGGGGATTTGGCTTCCAAGTTTTTTGAGCTGTTTGTGGTACTCCGATTTCTTAACTTTATCTATCTTGTTGACTACTACAACAATATTCTTACGTTCATTTTCAAGTGCGCGTAACATTTCAAAATCATCAAGTGTAGGACCAACTACAGCATCAATAAGAAGGACAACAGTAGGGTTGCAGCCTGATTCAAAGAGGTACCAGGAGATCAGTTCACCTAACGCATCAAGATTGCGACCACCTGCTTTAGCGTACCCGTATCCCGGTAGATCCATGAAGTAATGTGACTCGTTAATTAAGAACACATTAATTTCGCGTGTACGACCGGGCGTATCGCTTTCTATTGCCAATTTCTTTGAATTGGTAAGGGAATTAAGGAGGCTCGACTTACCAGCGTTCGAACGCCCAATAAAAGCAATTTGAGGTCTGCCGTCTTCAAGTAGTGCATCTCTGCCAACAAGACCCTTTATAAATTTAGCCCCAGTTACTTTCATAGGTGCATCCTAGCAAACTTACACAATAATAGCGATGCAGTTTGACAGGTGCGGTACATATAGATGCCGCATGTTACACTTTTTGAACTATGCAAAAGAACGTTGCCATTTTTACTGACGGTGCAGCAAAAGGGAATCCAGGACGCGGGGGATTTGCGGTTGTGATTTCGTATGCAGATACAGTGGTAGAAATCGGTGGGTACAAAGAACGTACGACCAATAACGAAATGGAATTAACTGCGGTAGTTGAAGCGCTCAAAGAAGTAGCACGTACCTCTACTCAAGTGGCAATCTATACTGACTCAAAGTACGTAGTTGAAGGTGCGAAAGGGTGGATTTTTGGATGGGTCAAAAACGGTTGGAAAACAAAAGCAGATACCGATGTTGCAAACAAGGAATTATGGCAAGCACTCCTGCCACTACTAAAACAAGTTGCGGTAGAGTGGCACAAAGTGCCAGGGCACGTTGGTATTATTGGTAATGAACGAGCTGACACTATCGCTTCAACTTTTGCTGAAAAGGGAACGTGTGAACTGTATCGTGGACCAAAAAGCGAGTATGGATTTAATATCGAAGACACTACGTTTGATGAAGCTAAAGCACAAGAACGAAGTGACGCCCGCAAGCGCGGAGCTCAGAAAGCCTTTTCGTATATCAGTATGGTAGAAGGGGTTATACAAATACATGCCACATGGACAGAGTGCGAAAGCAGAGTCAAAGGCAAAAAAAGCACAAGGTTCAAGAAGTCCCTTGATGCCAAAAATGAAAAGGAGATAGTACGGGAGTTTGGAGGAGGGTAGGATTTATAGTTATGATCTCGCGGGGAATCAATTCTTACAGAATCTGTGCAGCGTTTGGATACTTTATTTCACTTCGTTCATAAAGTATCTCAAGCCGCTTTTCGATTCCCACGTAACAGTGTCCCACACTGTTACTCGTGAGATCACGAACAAAAAAGGCGCCTAGAGGCGCTCTTTCTTGTACTCGTGATCTCACGGGGAATCGAACCCCGATTGCAGGAATGAGAATCCTGCGTCCTAACCGTTAGACGATGAGACCAAATGGACTCGATAGTTATAGCAAATTTTCTTTAAATATCAAAACAAAAAAAGACCGCCTCCAACAAAGATGGCTGGAGAGCGAATCTTTTTTAGTGGCGGAATTCAGCGACGTGGTTGAGCGTGAAGCAATTCATCCAAGACCGTGGTCAGAAGTATCATTTCGTCTGAGTTTGTGTCTTGGTGCATGAGACCCAGTTCAATCATTCTCTTTTCCACAAGCTTTGCCTTGTCTTTTGGCTTCAAGGCTGGTTCACAGAAGCGATAGGGGGTTGCGATAAAGAACTCCCTTGTGGCTTGATCGATATCAGTTCCATTCCAGGTCATTCCTGAGATAGTATTTGCGAATGTGCGTTCTGCAAGCATTTCATCCTCCCTTTGTTTGCATAGTTTGACTATATACCTGCATGTACTTGTAAGCAATTTTAATCTGTTCAAAACTTTTGTAACTCTAGACAGGACCGGTAACCTCGTTTCCTTTACGAGGTTGTGTGTTGTTATTGGTATGACGAATAGAGGTTTTGATGTCAAACTTTGGATTTACTTTCTTTCCTGGGTTGAAGATGTCTTCAGGATCAAAAAGGTGTTCAAGTCGCTTGAAAAGGGTCATAGCTTCTTTGCTAAACATTTTGTCGATGTACGGAGTACGGATGATACCATCGTTATGTTCACCGCATAGGTTTCCATCAAATTTTAAAGCAGTTGCGAAAAACTCTTCGGTCATTTTCATGATCAGGGTTGGAGTAGTTTTGTTTTCAAAGTCAATAAGTGGGTAGAAGTGCAAGTGTCCGTTTCCTCCATGACCATGAACTGCTGCGGTGACGTTATACTTTTTCAAAAGGCGTTTAATCTCCATAAAGAACTTAGGCATGTTCTTTGGGGGAACAACCATGTCTTCTAAGAAAGCAGCGGGACGTTTGTTTGGGTCTTGGAACTTAGAAAGGGAATAACTTGCACGACGAACCTGCCAATACATTTCGGTATCTACAGGACTTGTAACCAAGCGTGCTTTTTTGCCCCCATTGTTTTTTAGAGTCTCTACAAGATGTTGCGGACTATGTTTTCTTGTTGTTTTATCGAGCGTGATAAGGAGCGTAAACTCGGGAGTTTTTCGGTTGTAGCGAACATGGAAGGTGGTATACAAAGATAACAGTACTTGATAGTACTCAAATTTTCCAAGTCTATCTCTAAAGAACTCTGGATTCTTAAGTGCAAGATCAAACGTAAGACCATCAAAAAGCTCTATGTTAATAGGGTCAAAATCGAGTGCTTTTAAAATCACTTTTCCTGCATCAGCTAAATCAAACACAGGAACGACAATAAGTTCTGTATTTTGTGTTATTGGCTCAGTACGCATGGTGACCTCAGTTATAATACCGATTGTTCCTTGACTACCACAGACAAGTCTAACGAGGTTCAACGTACCACTTCCTTTTTTAAATGAGTCTACCGATCCGGACATCACATCCCAAAGTGCGTAGCCTGAGGAGTTTTTTGAAGTTTTTGGCTTAGCTTCGTACACAGCTTTTTCGTTTTGCTCAATAAGTTCAAATACTTCTTTTAAAACTGTTGCGTGTGCGTTGTCTTTTTTAATGATGGTTTTGTACTCACTATAGGTTACCGGTTGGAAGGTGTATGTTTTGCCGTCAAAAAGGACAATGTCAAGTGACTCAACCCAATTTGCTGTGTGACCATAGCGAAGAGAATCAGGGCCTGCAGCGTTATTAGCAACAGCTCCACCAATAGAGCAGATGTCTTTTGATGCAGGGTATGAAGGAAGATACACACCATGTTTCTTAAGTTTCTTTTCAACGTCTCGCCACATGGCTCCTGGCTGTACAGTGATGGTGATTCCGGCTTTGGTTTTAATAGGTTCGTCGATGCGATGCATGTGGGTACAGACATCAATCATGATTGAATCGGTAAGCGAACCACCTCCAAGACCTGTCCCTGCAGCACGCGGCGTGAGTGAAAGTGAAGGGAAGCGGAGTGTTTGTTTTCCAAGTACCGTAACCGCAATCTCAACATCTCTTTGCGATTTTGGTTGGAGTACTACTTGTGGTCGGATGGTAAAGATACTTTCATCATTTGAGTAGCGATCAAGCACATCTTTGTTTGAAGACACTCCACCATGAAAACCTCCTTCTTTAAGAATCTTTTCTACTAGCAAGTGTCCGAGTGGTTCACGTTTTAAAATTGCCCCGTGTGCTTCACGACGCTCTGTATGTTTTTCGTGTGCAGTTTTATGAGCTACAGTATGGTGTGTGTGGTCGTGTGTATGTTTTTTTGTTGTGTGCCATGAAGAATAGACTTCTGGTACTTTTGGAGTTAGTGCGATAGGCGCTGTTTTTCTCAGGCTTGGCTTAATAGCTTTTGTTACTTTCTTCTTTTGTATGCTTGTTGACTTTTTAGGTACTAGTTTTTTTGTAAGAGTAGGAGTAACTTCATGAACAATCACTTTCTTCTTAAGTTGTTTTGTAGGAGTAGTTTTCAAAATGCTTTCTCGTCCTTTTTTTGAAGGGACTTGTTTCTGCACAGAACTTAGAGAACGTACAATACGTTTTGATACTGGTTTTTTCTTTGCATCAACATCAGTAATAGTTAAAGAACGCGTTGCCATACATTAATTATACATGAATCATGGACTAAAAAATTTCTCTGTCCACAAATAAAAAATCACCCGTGTCCACGAGTGTGGAGGGGTGAGTGGAAGAAAGAAGCATCCTCGCATGGGCGATACTTCGCCCATGCACAATGACAATTCTGGTGAGTTTTTTGTAGTAATGGAGTCAAGCGACAACTTGAAAGTCTTTTGAACTCCGCCAGTATTGGGTTTTGTCCACTTTGATTTTGAACGCATCTGAAATTTCCAGAATGGTTCCCTCAAGATTGTCACGCTCACGCCGGACTTTGGCCCCAACTTCTATCCCACGTGACTTGATGTCATGAGCACAAATCGCGGATACACGGAGACGCCTGCAGAGTTCATATGTCTGATCATGGCGCATTTCGAAAGTACGATATGCTTCTGGTACCTTAAAAAAGAACATGATTCTTTGATAGATAAGCCAGCGTTCATCAACCGTCAGTTTGTCATAAGGGTTGTCTGGTGTGAACCCAGTGCCCCATTGACCAAACACCTCGTTGAAAATACTGAGATTTTCAACAGTTAGCACCTCTGGGTGCTGCCGAAGGTGTTCGTTTTGGTCAAAACCCTGCATATACACTGAATCCCTGTACATTTTTGCCTCCTTGTTTGGCCGATATAAATTATAACACAGTTTTTAGAAATGTAAATATATCTCAGATACTATGTTACACTTACCTTAATATGAACCAAGATCGGGCTTTGGAAATTTTGAAAACAGGGGGGAATGTCTTTCTCACAGGAGAGCCGGGGTCGGGGAAAACGTACGTCATAAATAAATACATAGCGTATCTTGAAGCGTCTAAAGTGAAAGTTGCTGTTACTGCATCAACGGGGATTGCAGCCACACACATTGGCGGGATGACTATTCACTCGTGGAGTGGAGTTGGAGCACGTGACACCCTAACGCGCTATGACCTCGACGCAATTGCGAGTAATAAAAAAGTACTCGATAAGGTAAAAAAAGCGCATGTCTTAATTATTGATGAAATCTCAATGCTTGATGGAAAGATGCTTGATATGGTTAACATTGTTTGCAAGACAGTTCGTAACTCTGCTGAGGCGTTTGGGGGACTTCAGGTGGTTTTTGTAGGCGATTTTTTCCAGTTGCCGCCAATTGCACGAATGGGGGAGTCGCTTCGGTATGGGTTTGAAAGTCGTGCATGGGAGGAGGCAAAACCCTTAATTTGTTACTTAAGTGAACAATTTCGACAAGAAGACGAAGTATTGCTTAATTTGCTTAAATCAATACGTAAAAATCAAATTGAAGAAGAACATTACACTCTGTTACAAGAACAAACCGATATTGCATACGAAAACATCGAACCAACGCGTCTTTATACACACAACGCTGACGTTGATGCGGTGAATATGGCAAAACTTAAGGTGCTCCCTGGTATGACCCGAAAGTTTTCAATGTCAGCTCGTGGTAATAAGCAGATGCAACAAAACTTAGCGAAAAGCTGTTTGTCACCAGAACTCCTAGAGCTTAAAGAGAATGCAATGGTGATGTGTACTAAAAACAACTTTGAAGGGGGGTACGTGAACGGAACGCTCGGGCGAGTTATTTCTTTTGATATGGAAGAAGGGTATCCGGTGATTGAAACGCATGATGGAAGAAAGATTGTCATGAAGCCCTCAACATGGAGTATTGCAGAAGAAGGGAAGGTCATCGCTGAGATTGAACAAGTGCCATTGCGCTTAGCCTGGGCTATCACCATTCATAAAAGCCAAGGAATGTCGCTTGATGCTGCTGAAGTAGATCTTTCAAAAGCTTTTGTCTACGGACAGGGTTATGTTGCATTGTCGAGAGTCCGCTCACTTGCAGGGCTTAAGATGCTTGGCATGAGTACTACCGCGTTACAAGTTGACCCGAAAATTGTCTCATTTGATGTGCGATTTAAGGCCGAATCAGAAAGTGCCGAAGGAGCTTTTGAGGAAATGGAAGAAGTGGAGATTAAAGCTATGCACGAACGTTTTATTAAAGCGGGAGGCGGTACAATGTATACAGGCGAAGTTACGCTGTCACCAAAGAAGCTTTATGAGCGTGTTGCAAAAGAAAGTACTCTAGAAGAAACCAAACGTTTGTTATTACTTAAAAAGTCAATTAAAGAAATCGCAAAAGAACGTGATGTGGTTGAATCAACTGTTTGGGCACATGTGGAAAAACTTGCTGATGAGAAAAGTATTTCGTTTAAGGATTTTGAACACATTCTTCCAGAAGATTGGGATGAGTCATACATTGAACTAAAAGAAGCACTTAATCTGTGTGGTACCGAAAAATTAAAGCCTATTTTTGAATATTGCAAAGAAAAGTACGATTATAATTACGTGCGAGTTGCAAGATTGGTTTTTTTGTTGTCTTAAAAAGTCTTTTAACCACATGCGGGGATAAATGGTAAGACATGGGTAATACTTTCGTCCATACTATATAGGTACCGCCTTTTCTTTGGTGTGTATTCTAAGTCAAAAGTTTATTCTCAAGTTAAAAATAATTTAAAAGTAACAATCAAATCAATAACAAAGTATGAAAAAATTAGCAGGAATAGTATTTGCCATCGCGTTATGCGTTATGGTACAGGCGCCACAAGCACAAGCAGCGACCACGACAACAAATGTATCGTCTCTTTTAGAGACGCTTAAGTCATTAATGGCTCAAGTTGAGGTTCTCCGAGCTGAACTTGCAAAGATTAAAGGTGAAGTACGTGAGACACTTAAAGATGGTCTTAGAGAAGGAATGAGTGATGCGGACATCAAGAAAATTCAAGAAATACTCGCTTCTGATCAAACTATTTATCCAGAAGGAAAAATTACTGGATACTATGGACCCCTTACTAAGGAAGCGGTAAAACGTTTCCAAAAGAAGAATGGACTTGCTCCAACTGGTGAAGTAAGCGGTGATACTAAAAAACTGCTTGAAGAATATCTTAAGGCAAGATTTGGTGAGACATATCCCGAGGGATTACTCCGTGCACCTGGTATCGCAAAAAAAGTTCAGAAAAATTTATGTGAACAGGAAAAAGTAGGTGCGTGGGGACTGTTCTGTAAAGATCACAAGAAAGACAAAGATAAAGACGAAGATGAGGATGAGGACGAAGATGAAGATGATGAGGACGAAGATGAAGATGACGAGGACGAAGATGAAGATGAAGATGATGAGTATGAAGTAGAAGTTGAAATCGAAAATGGTAAAACTACTGTTTCTTTCAACTATGACAACGACGACTACACTGTTACTGTCAGTTCAACTTCACAATCTGCTGTCCTTGAAGAGGTAGCTGATGAACTTGATATGGATCTAGACGATGTAGAAGACGCACTTGTTGATGATATCAAAGAAGAACTTGGCGATGCTCTTGATGAAGACGAAGACGCAAATGAAGAAGATGATGCAGAAGATGCAATTTCTGATGCAGAAGATGAAATTGACGCTGTACAAGAAGATATCGATGATGCAAACAATGATGTAGATGTAGACGACGCACAAGACAAGCTTGATGACGCAAAAGAACTGTTAGAAGATGCAGAAGATGCATTTGATGACGAAGACTGGAGTGAAGCAGAGGACTTAGCTGATGAAGCAGAAGACAAGGCAAAAGATGCTGCAGATGAATTGGAAGATGCAGAAGACGCTGCGTAAACCAGTCAGCTCAAGTCTCATATACATAAGAAAACCGCCTTTGGCGGTTTTCTGTTGTGTGTAGGATATCCTGTTCTCAACCTCCTCTTGCTATCGAATTTGTATCTGTATAATAGGGGGTATACCAAATTAACCCTTTTTCACTATGCGTTACTACTTATCATTATTTATTTTCTCTGTAGCTTTAGTTGTGGCAATAACTCCATCAACTCATGCTGCAGATGTTCAAGCTTCTCTTGTGCGAATGGACGCTATTATTAAAGAGATACAGTCACTCCGAGAAGAATTTGCAAAACTTGCAAGTGTACAAGGGGGTGCACCGCAACCCACAGTACTTGGGGCTTCGATAAAAAGTGTTTTAACGCAAAACATAGTTCTTGGTGAAACTAATAGTGATATTAAGAAGATTCAAAAACTACTTGCAACTGACAAAGAAATCTATCCATACGGAGTATCTTCTGGGTTATTTGGACCGAAAACTGAAGAGGCAATCAAGAATTTGCAAACTCGATTTGGACTTAAACCGGTCGGAGCTGTAGGTCCTGCAACAAAGGCACTCTTGAATGAATTCTTTGCAGCATATCCAAACGATATCTATCCTGTTGATGTACTTAAGAAGAAACCTGTTGTGGGTGCAGTTGTACCAATAGCACCAGTAGTGGTAAATCCAACGCCAGTTACAACACCTACCGTAACAGCGCCAAATACTTCTGGATTTAAAATAATTACTGCGGCGTATACAGGAAGTAAGGCTGATGTAAAAATCATTTACACCGACGGTACAAAAAAGACTCTGGATGTTGCTGGAGACTCAAAACTCAAAATTATCGATGCTGTAGCTGTTTCACTTGGACAATCTAAAGCAACTATTCTTTCACATATAGAATTTATTTCATCTAATAGTGATGAAGACGAAGACGAAGACGAGGATGAAGAAGAAGAAGACGAGGATGATGAAAGTGATCAAATTGAATCGATTGTCGCTTCAATTGAAGACGGGGAAGCTACTGTAGAAGTAGAATATGAAAATGGTGACGATGAAGAATTTACCATTGAAGAAGACAAGGAGGCAGAAATCATTGAAGAAGTAGCAGATGAACTTAATATTGATGAAGATGAAGTTGAGGACATCATCGAGTTTGAGTATCAAGAGATGGAAGAAATCAAAGTTGACATTGAGGATGGTCAAGCTCTTGCAACAGTTGAATTTGAAGATGGAACAACAAAACGAATCAAAGTTTCATCAGACGATGAGGATGAGATTATCGAAGCTATCGCAGAGGAGTTGGATGAGGATGAGGATGACATCGAAGATATTATCACCTTCAACTAGGGCTTCCATAAATGGCGCAACTTCTTCGTTGTGCTACATAAAATGACCCTCGTCGTACTATACGTACGCCTCGGTTCATTTTATTTGCACGCCTCGAATTTGCATCCATTTCTGAAAGCCTTGTACGTGGGTATGTACTCAATACCAAAAAGCAAAGGCATTGCCTTTGCTTTTTGGTATACTGGTGAACTTACTATGAAATGGCGATTAAAAAGAGTACGGGTGCGGAGAAGACGAAAAACGAGTGTCACACCGCACTACCTACAGTATAAAGAGTCAGCCCGAATTCTGATACATCAAAAACTACAGCAATGGAATAGTGTCTATGGCTTTACCTACAATCGTGTGGCTATCCGGAATACTACAAGAAGTTGGGGAAGTTGTACGTCCCTTAAAAACTTAAACTTTAGTTACAAAATTTTATTTCTTCCGACGCATCTGCAAGACTACATTATTATTCATGAACTCTGTCACTTACAAGAACTCAACCACGGTCCTTATTTTTGGAAATTAGTAGCACAAGAGGTACCAAACTACGAGGATTGTAAAAAGGAATTAGCAACACTTGAGAAAAAGCCACTATTGATGCACCTACCTTCAAGTATTGAACCTCAATAACTCCTTATTATAAAGTTGTGAATAAATCCAAACTATATAGGCGCACCATTGGTGTAGAATACTCCTACATATGGCACTTATACCAATACTCCTTTCAGTAACGTACTTAGGTGCGGCACTCTTTGTATTAGTTCGAAGTTCTGAACTTTTTCTTACAGGAGCAAAACACATTGGAAACTCGTATGGTCTTTCAAAATTTACCATCGGTGTTTTGATTGTTGCATTTGGCACATCCTTACCGGAACTCGCGTCTTCAATTTTTGCTGTTTTTCAAGGAAGCCCTGAGGTAGTTATTGCAAGTGTCGTTGGATCAAATGTAACTAATATCCTCCTCATTGTTGGACTTTTAGCAATTTTTTCTGGCAGAATATATATTAATCAAGAACTTATTAAGACAGAGCTTCCCATATTTTTTATTGCAACAGCCTTGTTTATTGTGATGCTCTATGATGGTGTTGTAGATAGTATCGAGGGGGGGTTACTTGTTGCAACGTTTACTGTTTTTGCGTGGTACCTCTTATCTGAAGCGAGAAAGGCAAAAAAAATACATATTGAAAATGTCCGCGCTAAAAAACATGCGCATATTCACATTGATTATAAATCGATATTGTATATCGTTATAGGTATTGTAGGTGTCCTTGTTGGAGCACACTATACGGTCATAATGACCATTTCAATTGCCACAGCTTTCTTAGTACCCGTTGGGCTTATTTCTATTGCTGCGCTATCAATTGGTGCATCGTTGCCTGAACTCTTTGTGTCACTCCACGCACTTAAAGATGGGGAAGTTGAGCTTGCAGTAGGAAACGTATTTGGCTCGAACGTATTCAACATCCTTGTTGTTGCAGGAATTCCAGCCTTACTAGCCCCACTTACCGTTGAACCAATTATTATGATTGTAGGTTTACCTATCTTAATTGCAGCTTCGGCAATTTTCTTTGTCACCGGGTTATCAAAACAAGTATTACGATGGGAGGGAATTATGATGCTCCTCTTCTTTGTGTTTTTTGTCATAAAACTCGCAACATACGTAACGGTATAGTAGTCTATACAAATGCAAAGCACTCATACTATTCCAGAAATTCTGTTAATTGATAAACCAATAGGAATAACATCGTTTGACGTCATTCGGGATCTTAGGCGTACAACAGGAATTAAAAAGTTTGGTCATGCAGGTACCCTCGATCCACTTGCGTCTGGTTTAATGATTTTAGGAGTAGAGGGTGGTACTAAAAAACTAACGGAGTTTATAAAGCTCGATAAAGAATACATAACGGAAGTTCGTGTCGGTGAAAGCAGGACAACCGACGATCTTGAGGGTCCTATTGTAGATGAATGCGAAGTGGAGGAAGTTTTTTCTGATTCAAAAATTACTAGTACGGTTGCATCTCTTGTTGGAACACTATTTCTTCCTGTATCTCCGTATAGTGCAATTAAAAAAGATGGAAAACCAATGTATAAACGTGCGCGTGAAGCGGAAGCAATGGGGGAAACAGTTGCCGATGTTCCAGAGCGTGAAATGATTGTGCTCGAAGCAGAATTGTTAGCTCATAAAGCGGAGATTATTGATGGTAAAAAGCGATATGTAATTGCCATACGCTTTCATGTAGAAAGTGGTGTATACATTCGTTCGCTTGCAAAAGAGTTAGGGAAACGTCTAGGCTACCCCGCTACGATGCAGAAACTCCGTCGAACAAAAATAGGTGTGTTTAGAGTTGAGGATGCCAAACAGCTTAGTGATTTTCAATAATAATAATGTGTACACACTAGACATAATTTGACCCCGGTTTTTCAATCCGGGGCCCTTTTCTAACCTTCCTAGGTCTTTACTCAATATCGAATGCGAGTTTGATTCCAGGGAGGTATTTGTGTGCTTCAGCATATTCTTCTGCAGGAATCCTTCCTCCTTTCCATGCAAAAGCACGTGTCAACACTGAGCTATAGAATTCTCGTTTATACTGATCTACCATAAGTACGTGAAGTGCTTCTCGCTTAAGACTTTGTAGGTACAATGGAGGAAGCTTGTGCCCAGTTTTTACTTTATCAATTTGAGCTTTTTTAATGCTTTCGGACAAAGAACGCCCTGTACGCTGCAAGAGTATCAGATCATCGTTTCCGAGCGGTGTCACTTTCTGCATCTCTTGTGTATCGTACCGAAGTATTGTAATAACAAAAGAGATCGTAATCCGCATGGATAGATCAACGGTGTGATGTGTCACTGGAGGTTTCAGTCGAGAAGCAAAATATTCCATCATCTCTTTTACCGCTCGCATTTCGAGCACGATTTTTTCGTCTGCAGGGACTTTTTTACCGTCAAGGCGACGAACATTGCCCGCATCAAATTTGTTCGACTCCACATCTGGCTTGACGTCAACAAGGTACAAGTCTTTACCGTTGTTGTACGTTAATTCTACAGAAATACAGCCACGTTTTTTGTCAAAGCAAATCGTTGTCATCACTGACCTCCTCGTTTTTTGTTATCTTTGAGTTAGCACGTCTTTCAAGCCAGTGAAAAAAAGAACAGGATCAAAGTCGGATGGTCCTTTTACGTAGTCCCCGCCGTAGATGGTTTGGAACACGTATTTTTGTGCCAGAACCTCAAGAAGTGGTCCCTGAACCATTGTGTGATCAAAAGAAAATTCTTTTATAATATTCCCATCTTCAATCAAGATGATGTCCTCTGCGGCATCAAAACCGTTGAAGTCAACCACAACACTAATCTTTCTCTTCTGACAAGGAAGAGACCCCAGGACGTAAAGCATAGCTCTATCCTCTCAATACTTGGTTTATTTTGCAGGAAATCCTGCCTAACTATTTTATACAACATTATATACTAAAAGTAAATAGTACTTTTAAGTGAGAACACTGTCATTAGTGTGTAATAGGATTTGAAATTGACAGCCTCACTGCTTCTATTGCCAATGGAAATAGCCTTGTTTGCGTTTGTAAGTCTGCGTTGTCACCGGTAGTATGATCAAGTGTGCGGTAGATACCATCAGCATGCAGAGTAACAGCAAGTACCCGATCTTCGATATACACAGTCCAGGAAGTACTATCTTCTTTGAATACGTCACACAATTTGTTTTGTACAGTAATAGAGAATTTCTCCTTTTTAACTGAACCATCAAGCGAAGCAAGAATAGTGTCTAAAGATTTTTGCGTAGGGCGTTCATAATTCATGTACGAGTATTCTATCATGCGTCTTCCTCATTTTCATCAAAATATGCTATAGTTTCAAGCAATTATTGGTATAAATTGAGTGTATGAAAGTTATTCTGATTAAAGATGTTGCTAAGATTGGTCGTCGAGGACAAATTGTCGTAGTGCCTGATGGTTTTGCTTTAAATAAGCTTATTCCAAAAGGTTTTGCACAGGCTGCAACAGCAGAAAACATGAAAAAGATAGCACATGTCACAGCGACACTCGCACAGAACAAAGAAATTGAAGCCAGTGCCTTCACGTCACTTTTGAAGTCACTTGAGGGAAAGGAAGTTACTATAGAAGTTGAAGCTAATGTGGAAGGGACAATGTTTCAATCACTTAAAGTGGATGCTGTTGTAGAGGCAATAAACAAGCATGCTGATGGTGCTATCGAGGCTTCACATGTGGGCATTGCGCATCCAATCAAGACACTCGGTGCACATCAAATCGAGCTTCACTTAGAAAGTAAAAAAGGGGAAGTTACTATCACACTTATTCCAAAATCTAAATAACAACCGTTTGTATGAATCCTACTAATATCAAAAGTGTCACCTTACTATTCCTTGTGTGTGCAGTGTTGGTTGTTGGATTGTCGTTGTGGATTGGTGGTAAGTCGACATCAACAGAGCTTCCGCTTTTAGATGAAACACAAGAGCTTGATGCTCCACTTTCTCCTGAAGCACTTAAAGCAGATAATCAAGTAACAAAAAACACCATGAACCCAAAAGCAATATTTAAAACAAGTGAGGGAACATTCGAACTAGAACTTTTTGAAGATCAGATGCCTATTACTGTTGGTAACTTTGTAAAGCTCGCAGAATCAGGATTTTATAACGGAACAAAGTTTCACCGCGTAATTGATGGATTTATGATCCAAGGTGGAGATCCAAACTCAAAAACTGAAAACACATCAAGTTATGGGCAAGGAGGACCTGGATACACTATTCAAGATGAGTTCGTAGCAGCGGATAATCTTTCAAACGTTCGTGGCTCAATTGCAATGGCGAACACAGGGCAGCCAAACTCAGGAGGAAGTCAATTCTTTATCAACGTAGGAGATAACAGCAGATTAGACTTTAACGTTCCAGATCCAAATGACTCTAAGCACCCAGTGTTTGGTCATGTTGTTAAAGGACTCGATATCGTCGATGCAATTGAATCTGTTCAGACAGGACCAAACGATTTGCCAACAGAACCAGTAGTAATTGAATCGGTTACTATCCAGAGAGAAGTAACTGAGTAATTTAGACTTCTTTCAAAAGTGGTCTATCTGTATTGGTTTCAAGATTTTGCCTCTGTCACCGTATACCAATATACGGCTCTATCGTTAAAATCTTTCCAACCAACACACCTACACTCACTTTTGAAAGATGTCTATTTAAAAACAAAGGCACAAAAAAATCGCTTCTAAGGAAGCGATTTTTTTGTGCCTTTGATATGCGTTATGCAGCAACTGCAATAACATCAACCGCTTTCTTTGAGAGCACTTTTCCATCAAAACGAGTTTTTCGGATATTCTTGAATGACACTTTTCCTTCAGTCATAGCAAAGAGTGTGTGGTCAGTTCCAACTTTTACGTTCTTTCCTGCTTCAATCTTTGTTCCTCGTTGACGTACGATAATTTGACCAGTTTTTACAAACTGCCCATCAGCTTTTTTGACTCCAAGATACTTTGGCTTGGAATCGGTCAGGTTTTTGGCTGTTCCTCCAGCTTTCTTTGTTGACATACAAGTGCGTTATAATAAATATGCGTTAATGGCCGATAGTATACAAGAAATGTGGGATAAATTCAAGTATGTACTCAAAGACGATGGTTTCTACTACGGGACTATCATTCTACTTGTTGGCGTCATCTCTTTTGGGCTTGGAAGGTGGTCAATGACTACTTCTTTAGAAAAAGCAGTGCCAGGTGCAATTACTGTTAACCAGAGTGCTTCACTTGGTGCAATCGGAGGTAATCCTAACTCTAAAACAGCTTCTACAAGTTCAAAAAACCCCGCAGAACAAGAAAAAGTAGCCAATACGTCTGTTGTTGCACCCACACCAATAACTGCAGAAAATGCAGCGTTTGTTGGCTCAAGGAAGGGAACAAAGTACCACTTACTTTCATGCCCTGGCGCCAAGCAAATAAGTGAAGAAAATAAGCTCTTTTTCGCTTCAAAAGAAGATGCGATGAAGAGTGGGTACTCACCAGCAAGTAACTGTAAAGGAATCTAAATGTCTCTGATATACTTTTGATATATGACAGAAACAATTAAACCAACCTCACAAGAAGTAATATCAGAAACACCAAAGACTTCATTTCACCGTTTTGCACGGATGTTACGGAGTGATGAATCCTTGTCGGAGACTGAACTTGCAACTTTATTCTGGAAGATGCGAGATAGTATAGCTTCTATATTAAAGCTACCCCAAAAATCTTCATGGATAGAAATTGCAGCCACAATGAAAACCGTCTTGGAGTCTGGTGTCGCAACACTTCCGCAACTACTACTTGCTGATAATACAATTTTACAAGAAGAATCCTGGCCATCTTTTATTGATGGAGTACTTGCATATCATAATAATTTACCAATAACTGCAAGTCCTGAAAGTATTCAAAATAAGGAGCAGGTTGTAGATAAAATCAGAAGCATAAGTCTGGCATTGAGTTTACGCTATGGTGAAGAGAAAGAAGTACTTGTTTTTCCAGGTATATCAGAATCAGTTTTTAACAAAATGAAGGATGACGAAGAAGGTCTTCCTGAAGGGTACTTCACGCCAATTAACGAACTTGTTTTAAAATGGAGTAAAGGTATCAAAATAACTTGTAATCAAGATGGTAGCAATCCACTGTTTAGTGCAGCAGGAGAAGATTTTGATTTTGAAAACTCACTCCCTATAGATAAACTCGATAGTACCAAAATCCAAGATTCAGAGCTGCTTGAATTACTTCAACTTATACAACAATCAGCAAAACTTAGTGCTACCAATTAATGGGTAGCATTTTTTGTTTTTTTAGATACATATTGGTCTTGCTGAAATGGCGGCAACCGAAAAAGCCGTTGTACGCAGAAAATGGGGAAGGGTGGGCGGCGGCTAAGACTAAGTGCTTGGTTGTATCAATATGTGCTCCTTTTTCTTGCGCATATTTACCCCAGAGCAAAAAAACCACATGTTCTTTTTCTTCTCCAATTTTTTTAATCACCGCATCAGTAAACTGTTCCCAACCAAGTCCTTGATGAGACCCAGCTTTGCCCGCTTCAACGGTTAGTGTTGCATTGAGAAGGAGTACCCCTTGTTCTGCCCAACGTTCAAGATTGCCTGACTTTGGAATTTCTATACCAAGATCTTTCTCAAGCTCTTTGTAAATATTTTGAAGTGACGGAGGAAGTGGAACTCCGTTTGGTACTGAAAAAGAAAGTCCGTGGGCTTGGTGTGGTCCATGGTACGGATCTTGTCCTAAGATTACAACCTGCACATCTTCAAACGGACATTTTGTAAATGCGTTAAAGACTTGTTGTGGAGGAGGGAACACGGTTCCATTAAGATACGCATTTCGTACTAAAAGCGAGAGTTTTTTAAAATACTCTTGCTCAAACTCATTGTGAAGATGAGCTTTCCACGATTTTTCAATTTCTACAGTCATGTTATAAATAATACTAATATATATATGATGAAAGAACCAGGCGTTTCAGTTAAGGCTGAAAAAATAACTGAAATTGATAGTATAAAATCAATAATCAGGTTCTATTTTGAAGATTACGCTGATATACTGTTCTTAGTATCAGAGTCAGATGTTGACCTAAGCGGAGAAGTAATAACAAGAACTGCTGGTGTTGGTGAGCTAAAATTCGACAATGAAAGATTGTCTTTTCCGTGTAAAATTATCATCATAGAACAAGGAAGATTTCAAGTCAGTGTACAGATACTTGTAGGGGATCCTCGTGATGTGCTCTGTCTTGAACTTTTCTTTAAAGATCAAAAAAATGGAGTCGTACAAATATCGAGTGATGTACGAAAAAGAAATAGTACACATCACGATTCCTTATTACCTAAAGGTGTTGGAATACACGTGTACGGTTTAATTCCAAAATTACTTACAAACCTTGCAAAAGTAAATAATAAAGAATATGTGCACACGATACACAGATCAGTATCAATGGAAAAAGAAGTTTGGCTTCAAACTTTCAATCAGTTCATTATAGATAATGCATACCAATATACTCCTTTAGTGACTGAAGATACTTGGGTTAAGTCTTATGTATGACCATAAAGGTTATTTCTATCCTACTACATCAGGATTTTGTCCATGTAATGTAAAAGTCAGTTGTAGACATCGTGATCTCCTATAGCAAGAAAAACAATTATGTTTTTTGTTTCGCATTCAAAAACAATTCGGTGTGAGTACGTAATACTAAAGCTATAGAAGTTTTTAAGCTTACCTTTCAGTTTGTGTACTTTTAATTTCTGATGATTGTCTGGGTTCTTAAATTGTTCAATGCGTTCTTTCGCTTCCTGCTGTACAGAAAGAGGCAGATGTTTAAAGTCACGTAAAAAGCTAGGTTTGTAGCGAATTTCCATACAGACGATTAATCAATTTGACGTAATAGCTCATCTAGATCACCAGTAAGAGTTGGTTCAGAAGAAGCTAGGAGAATTTTTCGTACTGCTTGTTCTTCAGCATAGAGTTTTAGTGCCTGTCGTACAATATCAGCACGTGTGAGTCCTGTTTCTTGTATCGTCTTTTCTACAAACAGTGCAAGCTCAGGTGAAAGGGGGATTGAAAGGGTAGTCATAAAGTATGATAATTACATATGATAATATCATATAGTATATACGAGCTTAGAGATTCTATCAAGTAATCAATTATCCTGTACATGATATAGTTATTTTATGATAATCCTTGATGTAGAGGCTTCGGGAACAGAATTTGGTAAGCACTCCATTGTGTCTTTGGGCGCAATTGATTTTACTAATCCAGAAAATCGGTTTTATAAAGAATGCAAGATTTGGGAAAGTGCACATGTAATGGATGAGGCACTTGTAGTTAATGGTTTTACCCTTGAACAAATTACAGATCCAACCAAAATGAGTGAAGGGGAGTTAGCAACACAATTTCTTGAGTGGACCCAAGGCATGGCAGATCGAACACTAGTTGGGCAAAATGTGTCGTTTGATAGAGACTTTGTAAAAGTTGCTGCACACAGAGTACACCTCCAGTTTGATTTACCATATCGTACGATAGATACACACACACTTTGTTGGATGCATATGACAAAAAAGGGAATTGAGGTGCCAATAGACGCACAACATAAACGATCACTTTTAAACCTTAATGCAATTTTAGAATACTGCGGTATCCCAAACGAGCCTAACCCACACAACGCATTAACAGGAGCCATGTGTCACGCTGAAGTAACCTCCCGTCTTTTGTACAATAAAAAGCTTTTACCTGAATTTACAGAATTTGAAATTCCTTGGTAGTTTTATACACGGGCATTAAACAAAGTAATGAATAAAGAATGCTAGACTGTAGGTATTGTTCATTCTATGTTTGGAAAAGGTTCACAATCTAAAAAAAGTAAAATAATAATGCATAAACGCATTATTACTGATTTGCTTGCGACAAATGGGGACGCAGTTGAGTCGTGGCGAGTGTTCCGGATTATGTCTGAGTTTGTATCGGGCTTTGAGTTGCTTCGTAAATACGGTCTCGCGGCTTCAATTTTTGGAAGTGCACGATTTAAGCCTGGAGACAAGTACTATAAAGAAGCAGAAGAACTTGGAGCTAAACTTTCTAAGAAAGGTTTTGCGATTATCACAGGAGGAGGGCCTGGAATTATGGAGGCGGCAAATGTCGGTAGCTTTAAAGTAGGAGGGAAGTCTGTTGGACTCAACATTCAACTTCCATTTGAGCAAAAGTTAAATCCGTACACAACTGAATCACTTAATTTTGACTTTTTCTTTTCACGTAAAGTAATGCTCGCATTTGCATCTGAAGTCTACATCTACTTTCCGGGAGGTTTTGGTACTATGGATGAGTTCTTTGAACTTTTAACCCTTATCCAAACAAAAAAAATTGAGCGTATTCCTATTGTGCTGTATGGAAAAGATTTCTGGGATCCATTAGTGTCTTTTTTCAACAAACAAATGCTTAAAGAGTCTAAGACTATTAGTAAAGAAGATTTAGATCTTTTTGTTGTTGTCGATAGTGTTGATGAGGCGGTTAAATACATTGTAAAAAACACAGACAAAGACAACTCAATTCAAGTATAATTATAGGTATGCAAGAAAATACTGAAATTCTAAAAACGTTTACCAAAGATACGCTTCCTGATTTGGATACTGTAGTCTTTGGGGCACTTGAACTATTCCAAACAGTAGAGCTACCAGAAGTTGATTTGACACAGTTTAAACGTCCGTTGGTAGTAGGAAGTGGTAATGCGGCGGTTACGGGGAAGCTATTGTTTGATGATGTTGATGCTGTTTTTGCTGACGAGTCTTCATACGTAGCTAAGTTAGCAAATATTCCATCAATTGATGGTGCTTTTTTGATTTCTGCATCTGGAGGAAAACATGCAATTGAGATTGGGAATGCACTTGCACAACGTGCGCTCCCTTTTGAACTATTAACTAACAATGAAAATGCTCCTGCACGGGAACTGCTTCCACCTTCTTCAGTTCACGTATTTCCAAAAAATCGTGAACCGTATACGTACAACACTTCAACGTACTTAGGAATGATTCTTTCTAAGACAAGTGAAGACCCAAAAGAAATTCTTACATTTATATACGAACACGTTGTACCGGCAGTGCCGCACAATCTCGCATCGTATGATGCGTTTTACTTGACGGTTCCTGACGAATTTACTGAAGTTCGCGAGATGTTTAAGACAAAGTTTGATGAACTCTTTGGACCAAAGCTTATGGCACGCGTGTTTACCTTTGAACAAACTAAACATGCAAAAACCGTTATTCAAGGCAACAGAGAGTTGTTTGTAAGCTTTGGTGAGCCTAATACGGTCTTTGGTAACCCTGAACATCGTCTTACTATAACGCTCCCTACTGATGTCGATTACGGAGCTATGATGGCTATTGGGTACTACTTCATCGGACAGATTCAAAAACAATTCCCTCCATACTACAAACAAAGAATAGAGGCATATGCAAAAGAAACAAGTGAATCTTTCGGAAGTATTATAAACCCTATTGTTGAGTAGGATACGCTATGGAGCATAAAAAAATTACTATTGTTGACGAGAATGATGTTCTTGTGGGGTATGACACATACGATAATGCTATTGCAAATAACTTAATTAGACGCGCATCTCGCGTATTTGTTTTTAATACAAACGGTGAGTTACTTATACAAAAACGGAGTCAGCTCATATCAAAACCAGGGCTACTTGATCAGTCTGCTGCTGGTCACGTAGACGAAGGCGAGGAGTACATTGATGCAGCGATTCGAGAAACAAGAGAAGAATTGGGGATTACAAATTTCAAGTTGGCTGAAGTGGTTACTTCGTATCGTACAGAAGACTTTTTTAATACTATCTATAAAACAGTTGTACAGGTTGATGAAGTATTGTCATTTGATACTCATGAAGTTGAGAGTGTACAATGGCTTTCACCTAAATCGGTAGATGAACTTATTACAAACACACCAGAACTTTGTACACGAGGACTTGTTCAAATATGGACTGAGCTTCGTGATACACTACTAGCATAATATGTCGTACATTCTTTTTGATATTGGAGGGACTAAAACTCGGGTTGCGATAACTGAAGATTTGAAAACACTTGGTGAAGTTATTTCTTTTAAGACGCCTAATGATTTTGAAAAAGGAATTGATACGATTGTTGAGGCAGTGGGGAAGTTAACTAAGACTTCACTTCGGGGTGTATGCGGAGGCATCAGAGGACCACTTAACGATGACAAGACGGCAATTGTCTATGATAGTGTGCTCACTTCGTGGATTGATAAGTCTGTATGCGAAGCACTTAAAAAGAAACTTAAAGCAGAAGTGTACCTTGAAAATGATGCAGCACTAGCGGGACTTGGCGAAGCTAACTTTGGTGCAGGAATGGATCTTGATATTGTTGCCTATCACACAGTAAGTACGGGAGTAGGAGGTGCAAAAATTGAATACGGAAAGATTGATGATAACCGAACTGGGTTTGAACCTGGAAAACAAGTACTTGATATTGATAAGACTATCTTGGGTGAGGGGATTGAACCAACTCTTGAGAACCTAGTGTCTGGTTCGGCTCTAGAGGAACGTATGGGAGTAAAGCCCTATGAAATCGAGCAGTCTGACGCAACCTGGGATCAGTTAGCTCTATACCTAGCTCACGGCCTCCGAAATACAATTTTGTACTGGTCTCCTGATGTTGTAGTGCTTGGGGGATCAATGATTTTAGGTAACCCACGGATACTTCTTGATGATATTTTAAAGCATACCAATGCAATTCTAGGTGAAAATATAGAATGCCCCTTGATAGTTGATGCACGACTTGGTGACCAAAGTGGATTGTACGGGGCTATGGCGAAGCTTGGGTCTATTACTTAATCTGTTGACATATTCTTAATCTCAGAACATAGTATCTTTGGATTCTTTAGATTGAGGATCCATAATTTAACTCGACACGTCCATTTGGACAAGTCAAAAATAGGAGACACGTCATGACTAATGCAGCTGTAATGACAAGTCGTCAGGCGGCCGAGCTTGATTTTGCATTTGCCAGAAATGGATGGGATGCAAATCATGTTAAAGAACTTGCAAAAGGAACAAAAGCAGGCAAGATTCTCGATGTTCTTAACGGCGACGCAACCATTGTTTGGCGAAAATGTATCGTCGATAATCGAAAAGGTGTGCTTCATACATGTTTTGAAAACATTTCTGAACATCATGCTATGAACGGTATGTTCGCTTGGTTTGGTGGAAGTGACTGGAATCCATCACTAGTTAAACCAGCAAGGAACCAACTTGATAGAATCTGGGAACAGTCATTAGAGACATCTTGGGTGCCTCTCAATGCCTACTTTCACGATTTCTTCGAAAAGTATCCACACAGAATACCAGAAGAGTGGAGCATAGTAAGAAAAGTTATTTTCTCAAGCACAATCTTTGGACATGAGGTTACAGGAGGTCACTATTGTCGTTGTTTGGTAAACTATGAGGGCAAATGGAAAAGTGAAAACTTTCCCAATCTCGGCTTTTTGGGAGACGGAGATTGGATAGTCGCAAATCAGGGTTAGTGAAAAACTCTGGTTGGTATGTTAATGGGTGGATCTGGCTATTTTTGGCCAGATCCTATTTTTATTTCAATTTTGTATTTGTGATTATTGATAGATAGAGAATTGTTACTCAACAAACTACTTGCATGTCAATACTTAAAACGGCTCAATTGAGCCGTTTTTTGGACTTTGACACAGGGTAAAAGTAGTTGTATAACTTGACTTTGAGCATGGATATGCTATAATCATTGGCGTAAGTGGCTCCGGCCGCTTTTTGTATCTTTTGATACATATGGCGATGCGTGATTGTAGGGAAGTGAGTAATATCAACAACCTACAGCGTTCGACTGCAATTTGAATCTACGTTGGTACATATGGGAGTAAATGAAGTAGGGAAGTTGTTAGTTCAATTAACCTATTGAGTTTGCTCGCTTATTTGTATCTGCGGATACAAATTGCACGTCAATCGGTTTTAGAGAAATTCGCATAAATCAATTATCTATGTCGGGTGCTCGCAAATTTGTATCCAAGATACAAATGGCGCTCGCTCGGTCATAGAAAAATGAATGCATTCATTTTTCTAAGACGCTCGCTCGCTTATTTGTTAGATAAGACATTTGGCTTATAATATCCACCGTAATTGCAGCGTTTATCGCTGTATCAGGAACCGGATCAGTTGTAGCCACTGATACGGCCTACGGTCACATTGTTAGTAATAACACTGTGGATACGACGAAACAAGTCACTGTCGTTGCACCGAGTAATACGGAAGCAGAGGTACGAAAATACTTTAGCGATATTCCAGTAATGATTCAGGTCGCGCGTTGTGAATCACAGTTTCGTCATACACTTGCAGATGGAAGCGTTCTTAGAGGAAAAGTAGACAATCGAGATACAGGTGTTATGCAGATCAACAGTTATTACCACGGTACAACTGCTGCGAACCTAGGTTTTGATATCACTAACCTTCAGGACAACATGGCGTATGCCCGACATCTCTATGAGAAACAAGGTATCCAACCATGGCGTGCATCATCTGCATGTTGGGGTGCAACACTTGCATCACTCTAAAACTCCGTACAGACATAGAAAAAAGCCCTCGCAAGAGGGCTTTTTCTATGTTGAGTGCTTTTACAACAGATCGATTTACCTAAACGTTGGAAAGTTCCAGCAGTTTCCGCTGAGTTCTATTCAATGCACAGCTAACGCTGAGGCATTGAAACGAACTCTGGATCAGCGCGAAAACTGGGTGAGAAAGTGTGGGACACTTTCGCAAGACTCATTGAGAGACTTTATGAGTGTAACGAAATAAAGTATCCAATGAGCGGACAGCTTCTGTAAGAAGGTAAATTCGCAATAATCGCTACGCTCAGTTGCTCATTTTCCAAGTCTTTCCAGCACCATGTGCTGCCATAAACAACAAACCAGCTACAATCGCCATGTTCTTTGTGAACACAAGTTGTTGCATCATGTTCTCAGCCCAACTGTTTGGCCCGTGGAAGATGAAGCTAATGACAAATGTAAATACTGCAAGAGAAATAGCTGCCTCTTTGAAATATTTACCTAAGATGATTGCTGCTCCAGCTGCAATCTCTAGTAGCGCCGCTAGCCATGCAAGTACCAATGGCATTGGAAGTCCTGCAGCTCCAATCATGCCTGTAGTGCCATCAATACCAGAAGCTTTGTTGATTCCTGCAAGTAAAAACATTCCTCCCATGAGTACTCGTGCAAAGAGTAGTGCATGTGTATTCCATATTGGATGATTAAAAATTTTGTTCATCATGTATATATACTATAAATTATAACGAATTAATTCTTGTACTATCTAGATTCATTGTATCACTTTGTATGTATTTTATAGATTGAAAGGGGATAAATGAAGTAGCTTTAACCATAAAGTGGCTATGTTACAGTGAATTTTGAAAGTACCTAAATATCTTAACTTGTATTGAAAAAATAACCTTTGTGTGTATAATAGTTATATTATGAAAACAGTCCTTAATTCTAAAGTTGATATAGAGGTAAAAGAAAGAGCTAAATCCTTAGCAGAGTATTTGGGTGTACCGCTTTCTACTGTCGTCAATGTGTATTTAAAAGAATTTATTAAATCTGGATCTCTTACCGTCCAACGTGAACCAATGCTGCGACCGTCTGTTATCAAAGAGCTCAACAAAGCTATTGATGAAGCAAGGCAAGGAAAGGGGATGTCCCCTACATTTTCAACAGTTGATGATGCGGTAGCATGGCTTGATTCGTAGTTTATATGGAAATTGAATTTAGGAAGAAATTTAAGAAACAATACGAAAAACTTCCACAAAAGGTTAAGGCTCAGTTTAAAGAACGTTTAGCGTTACTTATTGAAAATAATTACCATCCCTTACTTAACGTACATTCTTTGCAAGGTACAGAAGCGTTTCTCTTAAGTATGAATGTTACAGGTGATTTAAGAGCACAATTTCAAATTGAGTCGGGTAAGTATATATTTTATAAAATTGGTTCACATAGCGAACTCTACTAGTATGAAAATTGGATTTTTTGATTCTGGATTGGGTGGACTTATCATCATGAAGTCGGTTGCGTCATTGCTTCCTTCCTATGACTATGAATTTTTCGGCGATACAGAAAACCTTCCGTATGGTGATAAAACAGAAGAAGAGATATATGAGTTTACAAAAATGGGAATTGAGCACTTGTTTGAAAAGGAGTGCGTGTTAGTTATCATTGCCTGTAACACAGCTTCAGCAGAGACGCTTCGAAAGCTTCAAGACACCTATCTTAATGAAGAGTATCCAGATAGAAAGATACTTGGGGTTATTATTCCTGTTGTAGAAGAAGTGGTAGCATGTCACGCTCAAAAGACTCTTTTGATTGCGACACAACGTACCGTTGCATCTTCAAAGTATGATAGAGAATTCTCGAAGTTCAAAAATAAACCTGAATTATTTTCACTAGCAACTCCGAGTCTTGTTCCACTTATTGAGGAAGGAAACATCGATGCGGCACTTGAATTAGTATTTCCAATTATCGACGAACTATTAGAGAAAGGGGGAGACTCACTGATCTTAGGCTGTACTCACTACACGTTACTTAAAGAGGGTATCATAGAGCGGTACGGACAAGATCTTATGGTCTTTTCACAAGATGAAATTATTCCGAAAAAAGTATACATGTATCTAGAAGCTCATCCTGAAATTACTTCAAAGCTAACACAGGGTGGTACACGGAACATACATCTAAGCAAACACACAAACAGGTACGATCATATCTTGAAAGAACTTCTTGGAGGAGTATTTATTGAGTAGTGCTAGACATAAATCTAAAGTAGGGGAGTTGGGCTAAAAACTCACGTTTTTGATGTAGATTATTTCAAAAAGAAATGAGAAATATTTTAGTACAGAAAAATCAGTTTGCTCGGGAAATACATTTGCTGTAATAATTATAAGTTTATTATTGAATCCTCAATTGATTTTTTAAAATGTAGTGCAGCCTTAATTGTGGGGGACCCCTTCTCACGGTATAGAGAAGCGTCGCACAATATATCTTTTGCGACGCTTATATATAGCCAAAGGTTAATATATACGCGTCGCAAAAGTTGACAAGATTGTATGATCGCTTCAGCGTCGCATAATCTTCTTTTAAGACCTGTCATTGTTCAGAGTGTTGTTCAAGTTCAGTTTAATTTCAATAATTCATTTTCCCGAGATTTCTCAATTTGAATAAATTTGCTAAAATTTTCAAATTATTAATAAGTTTTAAAAAACTACATAAAAGTTCATTTGAACTAGTACGTAGTTTTTCTAGCTTAAGGTAGGTACACCAATATACCTCTTGGGATACAGAGACCTCTTAAAATCGATTTTGTGACGTCGTTTTAGAGCAATGTGTAGCAATCGGTGAATAAAATGCTTTGTTGGTGTTGCGCTGGGATAAGGGCTGGAATCTGGTAATGATTGAAGTTTCTGTTGTGCATGTAGTTGAGTATGTTGTCACACTTATTGTTGCCGGTAGCATAGAGTACAACGTCATCAATTTTTTCTTCAATAAAAGAGGGAGTTATGGTCGTGCGATACATGTACTGCAATGAGTTGTTTGTAAGCGGTACGTAGAGTGCACCACTTCCATACTTTGAAATAAATTCACTTTCTGATGTTGGGAAAATACTTGCGGTGTGCCCGTCTTCACCAATACCGAAAAGTCCAATTGTGTAGGAGTTAGAATGGGTCTTGTAATAATCTTCAAACGCAAGCAAAAGACGTTTGGTAAAGCTTTCGTGAGTATCTCCGATTTGTGGTTTTGAGCTAATACACTGTGCTCCTACTTCCCTTGCATCTTTATAAAAAGTTGTTTCCTCAAGCATCATAAAATTGTTCCCTTTCTTTTCGTGTGTAAATCGTTCGTCTGTAGTCCCAATTGTTACCATCGAAGAAAGTTGTGTCCCATCTATTACTTCAAGGACTGAAAACGCCGATCCTCCAGCAACAAGAAGCAAAATATGTTCATCTTTGTGTGATGCAAGTTTTTCTTGAATATACTGTCCCGCTTCAAATGCAGGAGTATCTGAAGTCTGTGTTTTCATTGTAGATGGTTGTTTTTATGTACAGGCAATATAGTGTGCCCTCCGAATTGATTTCGCATAGCTGCAATTAAAGTCCCCGTAAACGAAGGTTTAGTTCGTGTTTTTTTACGTTGTGCAACAGCTGCTTCAAGCACCAGTACTTCTTCACTTGAAATTAAATACTCCATCTCCATCTCAGTTTCACCCTTAGGTACTTCTCCAGCAATGCGTTCAAGTAACCCTTCTGTATTGTACGCCTTAGAAAGCCACGACATTAGGTTACTTTCAATAATACTCCCGTGCTCATAGGGTTTTAACGCCTGGTGAATATCAATACTAAGTGCCTCTTTGTGTTCGTTTAGGATATTGACTCCTTCAGCAATTGCTCCCATCATACCGTACTCAATTGCGTTGTGGACCATTTTTGTAAAGTGGCCGGCACTAGGGCCTCCAACGTGTGCAAATCCATTTTCTGTTGCTAAGTCTGTAAAAAGTGCACTGTGTGCTTGAACTGCCTTCACTTCCCCTCCAACCATAAGCGAAGCGCCCGTTCGTGCGCCTTGAACTCCTCCTGAAGTACCACAATCAATAAAGTTAATTCCCCTATCCTCAAGTTCATTTTGTCGTCGTAATGAATCTTTAAAAAAACTATTTCCCCCATCAATTATTGTGTCACCTGTTTTCAGGTGTGGTATACAATCAGCTATAACTTCATCAACGTACCGTGAAGGCACCATTATCCAAATTGTTTTGGGTTCTTCAGCTAAAGCTCCAAGAGCACTTTCTATGCTTTTATAGGTTATTACTCCCCCACTTTCAGCTTTATTTCGTGAATCAGGGTTTGAATCAAATCCGTGCACTGCATATCCTTTCTCAACTAAAAGTGCACACATGGAAGCCCCCATTCTTCCAAGTCCGACATATACAATTTCTTTTATATTTTGATTCATATGTAGTTTAAATTATGAAGTTCCAAGCTTTTGTATGGGTCCATTGCTTCCCTTTTTGTATACCTGCAGTGGTACACTTTGCCAATTCTCTGTTATTGAAGTAATAAATTTCCACGAGGCAAGGACTTCTTCAGCTTGTGTAAAAAGCGTTTGATCTCCTTCAATACAATCGAGTAATACTTTCTCGTATGCATTTATGGGGTGTGTTGTTTGTGTATCCCATAGGTATGAAAGTGTTTGTGGTTCAACTTGGTATCCATACCCCGGCTGTTTTACATTGATGGTCATATGCATTGATTGGCACGGTGATACGGTAAGTATAATTGAGTTGCCAACGGTTGCACAGTCTTGTGTTTGAAATGGGCCTGAGGAGACATCATGAAAAAAGATTTCAATAGAAACTTTTTCTTTTGCCATTCCTTTTCCTGCACGAACGATAAAGGGCACTCCTCTCCAAGCGTCAGTAGCAAGTGTAGCTTTAAATTCAAAATACGTTTCTGTTTGTGAGTTCGGGTCTACTCCTTCTGTGGTTGTATACGTTTCATATTGCCCCCGAATGACTGAGCTTTGTATTGCGTCACGTTCTATAGGAATAAGTTTTTTGAGTATCTTACCACGGTTCTTTCGTATGTGTACTGCATCGAGTTTTTCTGGTTCATCCATGGAGATTAACGCGAGTAATTGGAGTAAATGATTTTGTCCGACGTCACGTAATGCTCCAACAGGGTCATAAAATGAACCTCGTGTCCCCACATCAATTGATTCGTACATGGTGATGTGTATTTCTTTAATGGACGTTTTGTTCCATGAAGGCAACAAGAGTCTATTGGCAAAACGGAAGGAAAGAATATTTTGAACTGCTTCCTTTGCAAGGTAGTGGTCAATACGAAAAATTTGTTCTTCAGGAAATAAAGAAGAAAGTGTTGCGTCAAGCTTTTGTGCAGATGCAAAGTCATTACCAAATGGTTTTTCTACCAAAATACGAGCCCAGTGGACATTTCCTTCTTCAACAACCGCGAGTTTGCTCTCATGCAGGTTTATAAATGTAGCTTCGTATTGTGCTGGTGGTACTGCAAGATAAAAAAGTACGTTAACACGTTGTGAGGCCTCCACTTCAAAGTCCTCTATGGTTTTTTTAAGTGTTGTGTAACTTGCACTTTCATCAAGTGATCCGCTCACGTAGGTTACATGCAAACAAAAAGAATCAATGTCTTCCTCGCTAAAATCACCATCTGACTTCTTCAGTGCCTCTGCTACAAATTCACGATACTCTTGGTTTGAACGTAGGGTGCGTGCAAGACCCGTAATTCGAAAAACTGAAGGTAGGTGCCCTTGCACAAAGAGTGTACATAACGATGGCACTAGTTTTCGCTGTGCCAAATCACCTCCGCCACCAAGAATAATGATTGAAGTTGGTGTGGTTGTTTTCATGTTCACTTATTGTAGCATCAACTAAAAATACTAAAGGGTTATCCCTTGTCCACAGATTATCCTTAGGTTTATAAAGAACAATATCAACCGGTTATTCACAAACTGACTTTATTATGGTAAATCAGTTTATATATTTTACTTTAAAGTTTAAAATCTATACCAAAACGTTTCTGACCTTGCTTCAGGTACTCTTTAAAAGTTAAATCATCTTCTGTTTTCATATTCGAGATATCTTGTAGTGGCCCAAGTAAGCTGGTAGATTCAAGATTGGTTGTAAAAATAGTGCCTACACTAATACTTTCCGCCTCACCAGTTGAGTCTTCACTTTTTTTCCAAGCAGTATAATCTTCTATATACCGAATATCACCATTAAAATCAACATATACAGCAGTATTATCAATAAAAAACTTTTTTGCACTGACCAATTCATCATTGTTCATTTCACTAAATGAATCTTCAATTTTTGTATACAGCAAACTACTATCTATATGACTAAGACTTCCTAATTGAGGGATTTCATCTGATAAGAAACCAGATGTTCGTTTTAAATATAGAATTGGTACATAGCGTTTAAAATTCTCTGTTGCTTTATATATTGCAAATTCATTTTCTTGTATACAGTTAGCTAAAAATATAAATTCAGCATCAGAAAATTTTTTATTGTCATCTCCGTATGGCAGAGGTTCATCAACTTTTGGAATGTATACAGGAACAAGATTTCTTCCAGATTCAGAAAATATACGTACAGATATATTTGAGTTTAGAGGCGGTACACCACGAGGATCACTAAACTTCAGTGTGGATAAACCATTTCGATAAATTATATTATTTTTGAATTCTTGATCGCTATATACAATTTGATATCGAATAACATCTCCCCACAGCCAATTTCTGTCAAAATCTAGTTGTAATGCTAAATCAAAAGCGCCACAGTTATATCTTGCTATGGTTTTGGTGTACCCAGTAGGGGTGTTTGCTACAACACTAAGAAATATAATAATAATTAAACCTAAGAACGAATATATAATCAATTTTATTGTTCCTCTTTTCATTCTATTCTCATTAACTAATTTACAACGGTGACAGATAATCCAGTGGATCAAGATACGCCTCAACTGCAGCAAATGGTGATAACGCTGCTCCGCACCCGGTAACAGCTTTGAATTGATTAAATTGTTTGACTTGTACTCCGGCGGTTACGTAGAGTGTAAAGTGCAAGTGAGGACCAGTTGAGTAGCCAGTACTCCCAATGTAGCCAACAACATCACTTGTCTTGAGGGCTTGTCCAGGAGTAACAGAAACTTGGCTCATGTGAGCAAACATTGATGAGAGACCATTTGGATGATCAACCAATGCCCACTTACCCCATGAGTAACACCCAGGAACTAAGTCGGTATTCCCTGTCATGCGCACAGTTCCACCAAGGGGGGCGTAAATTTTTGTGCCAACAGGTGCACCTAAGTCCATACCGTTGTGCATGTTGTTTTTATACGCGCCACTTTGGAGTGCAAATTTTGTATAGCCGAAGTATTGGGTAATGTACGGATTATCAACGGGCCATCGGAATACATTGCTTCCTGATGATGGGATAGAAGTTGGATCAAGAATAAATTTTAACTGTGACTCAATGTCTTGTACTTCTGCTACAAGTTTCTCACGTGCTTCTTTTCTCGCTTTAAGCATTGCTTGATACTCCTTTTCTTCATTTTTTGTTGCAGAGAGTAACTCTGCTTTCGTCGCAGTGTTGCTTGTTAAGATTCCTTGTTGATCACTAAATTGTGTTTTTAAATCAACTAGTTCTTCTCGCTTTTCAGTGTTATCAACTCGCTTGTCTACAAGTGTCCCCTTCTCTTGTGACAAGTTTGCAATTTGTTCGGACATCTTACTCTTAACCGTCTCAAGTTCTTCAAATGCGTTCCAAAACTCAGAAATGTTTTTGTGTTGGAGAAGTATCTCAATCATCGTTTCCTGATCATTGATGTTCATGGTCTTCAAAATCCCCCGAATCGCATTTTCGTTTTGGTTGATATTCTTTTCAGTTAACCCAATTTCGAACGTAATTTTATTGATTTCAAGATCAGTTGCACTGATTTTGTTTTCTGTGTAGCTAATGTCAGCTTGTACTTTTTTTCGCTCAAGTGAGAGTTGGTTGATAGCTTTTTGGAGTGTTGTCTTTTCTGCACCCACTTCTTTAAGTGACGCTTCGTATCCTGCAATCTCTTTTTCAATTTCACTCAAGCGTGTATTTTTTGCTGTGATTTCACCCTGAAGTTTTTCAACTGCAGTTTGTGCATGCACAAAAGAAGTCCCAAGAGATAAGAGTGGGATGACTAAGAGTCCAAGTATAAATATGCTAAATCGACGTACAAACATTACCCACTTATTTTAGCACATGCGTTTTTGATACGTGCAATACTTTCCTCTTTACCGATGACAAATGCTGATACAAAAGGGTCAGGCGACTTCTCTTTTCCGGTTAATGCAACCCGTAATGGCCATAGGAGCTCTCCACGTCCAACTTCCTCTGCATAGGCCCATAATGAGGCTTTTATGGCTTCAGGTGAGCTAAAATCAGCTGTTTCAAGAAGTGTGATGGTGTGTATCAGACGAGGAAGTGCATCTTGTACAGAAGTATCGTTTTTCCACAGGAGTAACAGTTTTGGTACATCGGGTGTCATAAACGCAAAGTCATATTCCCCTTCTTGTGCACTTTTGGTAATTTCAGTTTGTACATGAATTCGTTCTTTGATGATTGGAATAAGTCTGTTTAAGACTTCATCAGAAAAATCACTATGGTTTGTAATTGCATCGGGGAGTGCTTTTTTTACATACTCAAAAAAAGCAGAAGGTTCCATTTTTTGCAGGTATTCTTTATTCATCCAAAGAAGCTTTTCTTCGTTAAATGCTCCCCCACTCTTTTGAATCTTTTCAAGTGAAAATACTTCGATGAGCTCTTTGTGTGAAAAAAGTTCTTGTTCGGTTCCAGGGTTCCAGCCAATGAGTGCTAAAAAGTTCATCATCGTTTCAGGTAAGTATCCTTCACTCTTATAGTCAAGAATATCTTTTGCACCATCACGCTTACCAAGTTTTTTTGTTTTCTCGTCATTTAAGATCGGTGGCATAGTGACAAACACAGGATATGGAATTTCAAGTGCGTCGTACAAAGAAAGAAACTTTGGCATGCTTGAAATAAACTCTTCTCCCCGCATAATGTGTGTTACTCCCATTGCCATATCATCAATGATATGGGCAAAGTTGTATGTCGGGTATCCATCTGCTTTGATGATGACAATATCATCAACCATTTCTTCACCTGCGGTAAGTTCACCACGTACAGCATCTTGCCACGTGTATCGTTTTACTTCAGGCACTTTCAATCGAAGCGGTTTTGTACCATCCCAAACTTCAAATACTTCCGGTCGGTAGTTACGGAATAGAAAAGGCTTTTTTTCGGTTTCAGCTTGTGCCCGAAAGGCGTCCACCTCTTCCTTTGTGTATGGATCAGGGTACGCTAACCCTTTCTCAATAAGTTTCTGTGCGAATTCTTTATATGATTCTAACCGTTCAGATTGAATACAAGAACCAAACGGATTTACTTTGTCTGGACCATAGTCCCACTGTATCTCTAGCCACAAAAGTGATTCCATTATATGCGCAATTGACCCCGCTACTTCCCGCTCTTTGTCTGTATCTTCAATGCGGAGAATAAACGTTCCATTGTGCTTTCGAGCATACAAGTATGAAAAAAGCGCAGTACGCACACCCCCAATATGCATAAACCCCGTTGGCGACGGTGCAAAACGTGTTACTACTTTTTGGTTTTGATTCATATAATTAGTCAGAGAAATATGTTGGAAAATATGGTTATTATTTAAATGATACCAAATTGAATACTAAAATCAATTTGTTAACTTCCAAGGACCTACAGTAACGAGTGCAGTTCGAGGCATACAAGTGAAATAATGCGAGGCGTACGTTGGGTACGATGAGTGTTATTTTATGCAGTATAACGAAGAAATGTGCCATTTATGCAGGTCCGACTAGTGTTCTTGAGCGATCCCAATTAGGGTATCAGCAATCTTTAGGCTCGCGTCAGTATGTCCAAATGCGAGTGCATTTTTCTGCATAGAATCGTATACCTCTTGGTTTTCCATAATACGGCTAATTTCAGAAGCAAGCAAACCGTCAGTTAAATTCCCCTCCTCAAGGACCGACGCACCTCCCGTTCGTGCATACGCATATGCGTTTGTCTTTTGATCGTGGCTAATTGCTTCGGGTATTGGGATCAAAATTGCCGGCTTCCCTTTTTGAGCTATTTCATAGATACTTCCCGTTCCCGCTCTTGAGATGATAAGTGACGCAACACTTGAAGCAAGGTTCATTTCTCTCGCTGTTAAAGAACCTTTTACAAAGTAGTGCGCAAGGAGTTGTGTATCATTAATAATAGTTGACGCATAACTCTGCACTTCTTTTGCATTGGTCTCCCCTGTTTGATGGAGTATGACGTATGAAGGCAACAGTTCGTTAAGCGATTCTAAAATGAGGTTATTAAGTCGCTGTGCACCAAAAGAACCACCGGTAACAAAGATGAGTGGTTTGTCAGAAGGTAGCCCAAGCTCCATAACAGGATTATCAATTTTTTCTACAAACGCTTTACGAAGTGGGATTCCAGTAAGTCCAATTTTGTCTTGAGGAAAGTACTGTGCTACTTCTTCAAAAGAAATTGCAACGTATCGTGCAAACCGTGACTCAAGTTTGTTTGCACTTCCGGGACGTGTGTCTGATTCGTGTACAACAACCGGAATACGTAACACCCATGCAGCAAGCGTTACCGGAACGCTCGTATAACTTCCCTTACTAAAGACAACATCAGGATAGAGAATGTACAGTTTATAAACCGCTACAAAAAAACCATAGATAACTTTAAAAATATCAAAATAGTTTAAGAGTGAAAAATACTTTCGTCTCTTTCCCGATGGACAGTAGATAAAAGAAATCCCATTGGCATCAAGGTCAGCCTGGTTATAGGCCTCTGTACCCATGTAGTACATCTCTACATCAAGTCCTCTTTTTTTATACGCTGCCACTTGCTCAGCTACCGCAATAAGCGGATAAAAATGCCCTCCACTCCCCCCTCCAACTAGAACAATCTTGATCATAAATTATTGAAATAAGTATAGCACTACAACAATCTATAGTTGCAACTAAAACAGAGGAGGGTAGATTTCTATTTTTGAGGTAACAGGGATACGTCCGTTATTTCTGCAATATTCATGTTGTAATATTAATCTAATCTTGGTCTCCCTGGACCTCGTATGGTACTCCCTAAATTATACTTATCAATCATCTCCCTTGTCCAAATATCTCCACCATACGGAGTACCCTTGGTGAGAGAATGACGAACGCTGGTTAGAACTGATTCAGAAAGAATAGTATTAACTGATTCAAGATAATTCTCTGGTAATTCTGTTGGAAGTACTGACAGAAACTTTTTATCTTCGTCATTATTTCTCTCCCTTCTATATAAAGATGACCATTGCCATTGTTCTGCTTGAGTCACAAGCTTTGCTCGTAATGGATTTTGTTCAACATAGCGTATCACGGTGAGTAAATGGTGATCGGTTTCAATTGGAAACGATTTGTATGTACCTTGATACAAATGACCTGCACCGACACTTTTTGTTTGTGTCCGTCGTTGTCGAACATGTGTGGTAGTAACCCACCGCATAAACTCACTCATATTTCCATCCTTATGTGGATAGAGTACAAGATGCCAGTGATTTGGCATGATGCAGTATGCGAGTATTCTCATACCGATAAGCTCCACACCTTCTAAAAGGAGTGATTCGAAGTGTTGGTATTCTGCATCAGTGTGAAAGATTTGAGCACGACCATTTGCACGATTAAGTACGTGATACACAGTGTTACCTACGGCAACTCTGTTCATGCGAGGCATTAATTTATTAGACCATGATATTTGAGTTTTTATTGGACTTATCCCCTTTTATGCCCCATTGCGCGACTGTCTCCTGCTGGTGTCATATAACTATCAGCTATTGCTGCGTCTATTCTATCGACACTTTGTTCATTCCTCAAACCAAGCGATAATCTGTTCTCTACGTATTATTTGTGGAGTAGATTTTTCATACTCAAATAGATATTCATTTCTCAGAGAATCACTGTCTGCACTTTTGGCATAGAGTTTTTCTAGTAGAGAATTTTCGTTAAATTGTTGAGGAGTTAAATGAAGCAAAAGATACTTCCTTGGGCGAAGATCTTCGTCTGTATGTGGATCAATCTGATCAAAGCACTGATAATAATATTCTTTGTTCCGCCAAGTGCATTCTCCACTTAGTGGACCGTCGCAAAAATTATCTACGCTTTTTATAATAATTTCGTTTGTAGGTATTTTCTCTAATTTGAATTTTATATCTGCATTACGCAAATCACTTAAGTTTTTTATTTTCATGAGCCATCCCAAGGATTAGGGTTTGTAAAGAATCCCCACTGCACTTGACTTGCTGCTTGCCCATCTAACCCTGTGACGGTTGAATGTTGGCCGTGGCCAGGTGTAGCAACAACGTCTCCACCCGCTGCCCTAATTTGTGCAACAGTTGTTTGTGCAACCTGTTGATTTGGTAGATTACTTGCAAGGTCATTTGCACACATTCCTGAAGCACATTGCACTGAGAATCCGACTACTCCAGGAGCGTTTTTATGCTCTGCAATCCTGAACTTGTCTGGGGCGAAGTTGGAAGGACCACCTCCTCTAACCACTAAGGCATCATCTGGGATCCTCTTTAAATTCTTTCCCGGAAGAAAGAAACCTACCACAAATACAGCTCCATTCCCAATCATTTGATCTTGAACCGCATCAGAACCGTTTCCGAATTTCTTTATGCTGTCTCTTGTTGCTGCTGCTGCATCATAAGTCATTCCACCAGAATTAAATAGTACATTTACAGCCGAACTCCCCGCAGACTTTCCCACAGCTTTAGCTGTACGTACCGGATCGGCTTTTGCACTTCGAAGAAGTGACTCATAACTCTGGAGAATCTTTACTGTACTTTTTAAGATTGCCTTTTTAGATCCTTGCCAAGTAGCCAACCCACTTGGATCCTTCCGATTAATAGGATTCCCTTCAGCATAACTATAACTGTTTAATGACTGCGGATTTGCAAGATTCTGTGAATTACTTAAAAACACCGGATCCTGTGAAATAAACTCCCCCTTCCTCGGATCATAGTACCTCGCATTCAAGTAATCAAGACTTGTCTCACTGTCACTGGTCTGTCCAATATAGTGCCTCTGTACTCTATTAGAACTCGTCCCCATAGTCTCTTCTCCATACGGTTTGTATGACAAAAGTTGTGCCACCTTCCCTTGTTCTGTGGTGGTAAAGAGTGTACTTCCAAGATGGTCAGGGTGGACTTGGTAGGCTTTGGAGGAGCTGCCGTTGTTTTCTATTGTAGTTACCAGTGTATCCCCTAAGAACACTTGTTTGGTTGTGGTACTTCCTCGTACTTCGTAATTCACGAAAGGATACCGAGTTACTGTACTTCCCTTTGTCTTTGAGATACGTTGGCCTTGGGTGTTGTATGTGTATGTGAGGGTGTTTACACCTTCAACAGAGCCTGCCATACGGTTGGTATAGTGCCATGAGTAGGTGTTGGTACCTTTGTTGGTGAGGTTACCGTTTTGGTCGTAGGTGTGTGACACGCTGTTTATACTTGTTGGCGCGTGAGGATTTGCGTACAAAGAGGCTGTGTTACCAGCGTATATGTAACTTCCTTGTCCTGTTTTGGTTAGGAGGTTGCCAAGGGAGTTGTATGTGTATGCTTCTTGATTGGTGTTTGATCCAAGTGCAATTGTTGGTAAGAGTGGATCTGCTGTTTGAGTAACTGTTACCGGTGCTGTCGCATACGTTAGTAATCGATTGAGGTCGTCGTAGGTATACACGTTAGCGGTTGCACTTAGTGGATTTGTAACATCGCTAATAGAGGTGATGTTACCAAGTACGTCGTAATTATAGATAAGATGTTTAATGCCAATAAAGTTTGCAAGTGAGAAGCTTGCGGTTGTGGTACTCCATGACCCTGCGGTATTGAGGTTGTCAAAGAATTTAATTCGCCAGTAGTAATTAGTGCTTGGAACTAAAGCTCCTCCTCCGTACGCGATTTCTTGACTTCGGGCACCAATAGCTACTGTTGGGTTAAGGGTTGTTTGGAGTGAATCCCATACAAGAGTATTCCAGTTTGTTGATGATGCACTTACTTGTAATTGGTATGCTGAAGCCACATTACCGACATCGCTATCTCTGAAGATTGCAGAAAAATCTGGTGTAGAATCTTGAACTCCTGTTGGGTTAGCAACTCCTTCGGTTCTAAGCAATATAGGTGGAAGTGGAATTGCGTTTGCAGTGTGTTGCACAATGAGTTTTGGATCATTGGTTGTTCCGGCTTGATCTGCAAAGTAGAAACCAACACTGAATTCGTTTGCGTTGTCGGGAACAATATCCATCAAGTCATAGTGACCGCGGATAGCAAATTTTGTAATTCCTACTTTTGATACAGCACTCATCCCCGTTGCGTTTAGTGGGAAGTCGTTATAGTTTGCAGTGTCCCAGGAATTGTCAGATTCACCTAATGATACTGACCCTACACTCGGAAAATCTGAGGTGTAGATGTTACTTGAATTTATAGAATTTGAAGTTACTACATGAACCCGTTGCACTGTACCTGCCAAACTTGTATCGCCTGGTCCATTCCCAAAAAGCGAATACGTCGCAGAGTAAATTGCATCCATATCAGGGATAGCACTTGTATCAAAAAACGTATAGTTTCTTGTGATTGCATAATTAGAAGCACCACTGCCGGTACCTAGTGTGTTATAAAGATTGCCGTTTGCTTCAACAACACTACTAATTCGACAATTTAGGCTGTCTCTAACTTGTGTCCAACTAGGGTATCTGTCTTCTGAACATCGTCCATCAACTGGACTTATTGCACCTGAAGCAGGATAGACTGTTGTAGTTGTGTTCCCGATTGAACCTGCAAGAATTGATGTGTTTTCTTGTCCGATACTTGCAACAGTATGGAGTACTGACTCTTCAAGTGCTACCTTGAGGTCCTCTACAAGTTGACCGTTGCGTCGTACGAGAATCGGTGGATTGATGATACGAATACGCTCAATTTCAATAGAACCATCTGGCCCGAAGCCAAGTTGTTTTCCATTTTTCCATGCACGGATAAATACTTGTACCCCATTTTCTATTTTTTCAATTGCTTGAATTTCAAGAGTTATACCAAATTTACTGTCAACTATTGGAGTTGAAGTTCCAATTTTAACTAAAGACATCGCTTGAGCTTTTAGCTCTGCACGTTCAAGGAAGTTTTTACCTAAGAGTGACGACGCAATTTTTGCACCCTGAACATCTTTGATGCGTTCTGATTCTGGTACGTCAACTTTGCTGTTTTGTGTAGTTGTGGCGACATCTTTTTTTATTTGTGTTGTAGTTGTAGCAGACTTAATTTCTTGGTTTATTGCTTTTGTACTCTGTGACGAAGTAGCGGAAGTTTCCACAGTTTCAAAATCAGTAGCAACTGCGCTTGATGTCGCCTCAGTACTTGAGGTGGCAAAACTCCCCGTATAATCACTTAAAGTTGTTGTACTTTGGGGAAGTGTGAAGATAAGCTCAGCCTCAAGTGCTTGTTGATCTACACCACTTCCTCCGGTGCCTGCAACAGCGGTTGTCTTCTGTGCTTTGAGTCTGTAGAGGGCGTTAGCGTCGTACACGTAATTAGTATACACACCGTTACCGTTTTCACGGTAGATGATTTGTCCATGTGGACCGTAGTCAATGTTGGTTACTATGTCATGAAGTGCACCCGTGAGTTCTTTTTCTCCTATTGCAGTAATGTTACCAGCTCCGTCGAATCGATACACAACTTGTGCGCGATCTGGATAAGTTGAAGTACTTACGTCGCCCCTTAGTGTGTAGGTTGTTGTAGCTGTGTACTTTGTACTACCAACTGTTTCATTTTGTACATACACTCCCCCGGCAGGATTGTATTTGTAAGTAGTTGTGGCATCAGTGTTTTTGGCAGTACAGAGGAATCCTATTCCTTTAGTACAGGTGTCGTACGCATAAGTAAGTTCTGTACCTGCAGTCCCTGTGTAGTTTTCTGTGAGTTGTCTATTTAGTGTATCGTAGGTGCGATTGATAACTTGAGCTTTAGGGTCCGTAATTGAAGTTATGTTCCCTTCTGTATCGTAGCTTGATGTCCAGGATCCAAAGGTGGTATCTGCAGTTGCGTGAAGATCTTGGAGTGTAAGGCGACGACTGAGTCCGTCATAGGTGGCATTTCTAATGTTCCCCAGTGAGTCAGTAACTTTGGTAAGGTTTTTATTAAGGTCGTAGAGGTAACTTGTGGTATAGGTATTTACACCTTCCTTCTCTTCTACAGCAACAAGGTTATTGTATGCATCATACACATACACTTTTTGTTTTCCCTTTGCATTTGTTTCAGTTTGTCTCCATTGGTCATAGGCAGTTGATGTTGTACCAATAGTTGTCACCACAGCACTTACGCGCTCAAGTGGATCATATTTGTATGAAGTATATAAGTTTATTTGTGATGTTGGTGAAGTTTTATTTGTACCATTACTAAAGTACGGGAGAGATGCTTTTATGAGCCTGCCGTTTTTTCCGTACGTGTAATCAGATACGGCGTATTGACCTGCTGTTTCAGCTTCTTTTCGATTTTGAATTTTTCTTCCAAAGCCATCAAGGTATTGATATTCAAGTACTGCTACAGAAGGAGTGACGTTGGATGTAGAAAATACATTAAATGCATTTCTCGTAGTTCCGTAACTTAGTTCGCTTGCAATGGTACTTACTCCTGTAGTAGGATCTGGTTTTTTTGTTTGGATTACTCTATCAAGTCCATCAAACTTTGTCTCAAAGAGAACATTGTTTGGAGTTAATAAAGTTTTCTCTCTTCCATTGGTATAGTCAAAAGAGCTTGTTGCACTTTGCAACAACGGATTAGATATAACTGTCGGATATAAGTTAAGTGTGTCGTACTTAAGTGAAGTCGTCGCCCCTTTGGTGTTCATCAATTTTGTAGGAAGGCCATAGCTGTTATAGGTGCTTCTGGTATTGACGTATGTTGAACCAACAACCCAGTCTTCTTTCTTTGTTACGTTACCAAGAGTTGCAGTGCCAAGTACTTGATTGTCGTAGTAGTAGTTTGTTTCTCTCACTTTGACTGCAGATTGATTGGTTACCGTTTCTTTAGAAGGTAGGCCAATAATAGTAAGTCCAGCATTTTGTGCGTATTGGTATGTTGTATCTTTTCGGTCAGTACCTGTGTCAACAAATGCACCAGTAGTTGTTGTTGAAGTTACTTCTCCAAGTTCAATGAGTGTAATTAGGTTACCTGCTGCTGCTCCTACGTTGTAAATTACTACTGTGTCTTTGTGGTCGGTATCACCATCATATTGCTGTGTGAGATCCTTTGTCTTATAGACGTATGTCGCGCCACTACCACGGTTATAGCTTTCCCACTGTGAGATAGTTCGTGCGTACAGATTTTTGTTAACATCAAACTTTTCGATACTATACTGCTTTCCGATTTTTACTTCAGAGTCTTGAAATTCACCAAGTTGGGATTGTGATGTATTACCTTGATGAGCATATGATTTTGTAATGTTTCCAATTGAATCAACAACAGTAGTAGTTCCGAATCCTGCAAAGTACCTGTTTGTTGATGAGCCAAAAAAGTATGAACCACCGTCGTACGAGTAGGTGTCTGTGTAGGGTGTTGTTACTTTGTCATCGTATGTAAGTGTAAATACAGTATTAAGAACACGAGGAAGTAACGGATTCCGATTTTTATTAAGACTGTTTTTGTACAAAGGAGACTGTTTGTAACTTACCTGAAGCAATCCACCTTCAGGGTACTCAACTGTTTTAAGCAAATCAGGGACAGTAGCATTATGGATCATCACTTTTTTCTCGTGACTGTCAGTTGGGTATGTGTTATTTGGACCAGACTTCACAAAGTCGATCATGTTGTCGCCGTCTAAGTCCATCAAGCGAACACCTGTCTCTGCACCCCATGTTCCATTGTTTGCGTACGTAAACTTCAGTAGTTGTGGCTCAGTCCAAGTTGATGATTGATCAGACCATCCTTCACCAGTGTTTATATGGGTTGAGGTGTTTGAATAGATTGATCCACTTTGATTTGAATAGATGTCTATAAGTCCATCCCCGTTAATATCTACAAAACGAGGTGAAAGCGATTGAACTCCGTGTGTTTGAAAGAGATACACAAATGGCACTGGTGAATCCCAAGTATCTGAAACTGCTTTCCATCCGTAACCAGTGTTAAGATATGTTTTATTTACTTGCAACGTTCCTTGATTGTAATCACTTGCGGTATTACGAAGTATATCGGCAAGGCCGTCGCCGTTTATATCAATAACCCTCGTTCCCGCATCTTCTCCTTGATCTAAAATGAGCTCAGGAATACTCCATGATGTCGAAGCAGTTACCCATGTGACACCATTATTTACGTACACTTTTTTTGAAATTGTTGTACTTCCATTTGCTACAATCTTGGATGATTTTAGTAAGTCTGGCAATCCGTCTCCCGTAATGTCAGCAATTTGTACCCCTCCGTCTTTATTTTGTACTACAAATCGAATGTCTGTTGGGAGAGCATAATTAGCACTTTCAGTAAATCCATTTGTTTTGTTGTTAAGATACACCTTTCCAAAATTATGATTATACGGGTACGGCATTCCTGTTGTGTCTGTTTTATATCCCCAAAGAATATCGGTGAATCCGTCTCCATTAACGTCAGCAAAACGTGCGCCAAGATCGACACTACTAATACCCAGACTTGGTTCGTACCCTACAAATGCAAATGGTGTGGTTGTTGCCATGGGTTGAGGTAGTGTCCACGTTGAAGTTGTAGCCCAACTAGTTCCTGTATTGAGCCAGATGGTTTGTGAAGGTGTTGCTGCGTATGTAGGAGAAATCTTCGCATTTTTATATTTAATAATATCGATGAGTCCGTCACCGTTAATATCAAAATCACGGACGCCTTCGTCTAAGTTTGCATAGCCAGTTATAAAGTTTTCAGGAATAGTCCAGCTTGCATCAGTAGTCCACTGCTTATCTCCTGTAGTTTGTGTCTCATAAGAAAAATTTGTTGAAGGCAAGCTAGACACTACACCACTTTCATCTCTCCCTGATTGAGTGACAGAAGAAAGTAGTGATCGATTACTATTTGCTCCTGTTGTATACCCTAGGTCATATCTTTGCAGCCATGAGCTACTCTGCTGTGTCTCAATTTGATTTATTCTAAATGAAGTAGTTGCAATAAACCCTGTCTCGTATGACACTATGTCGTCCCCTCTTGCTTGACGGTTGAAGACAACTGAAAATACTCCCGGAGTTACATTATTTCCTGAATAGGTAATAGTATTTGGGTAAATTTGTCCCTGATCTTTGAAGTAGG
Source organism: bacterium (assembly GCA_043719295.1). GTDB lineage: Bacteria > Patescibacteriota > Minisyncoccia > Phycocordibacterales > UBA918 > OLB19. The sequence continues at coordinate 193,636 of JAYSUD010000001.1, read as the reverse complement.
TATACGAAGCATAATTACTGTTGGTATCACGAACTTCTTCAAGATTCCATGCGTAGATTTGCGTGCTACTTGCAGGGTTATTGTGTCGTGATTGTGTGGTAGATCCAAAAATATATTTTGTTCCATCTTTTTCTGTAATAGTCCAAACATTGTTTGAAAAATTGTATTTTCTATAACTGCCTGTATCAACCTTGGGTAAATATGTTGATGTAGAAACACGCACTAGTTCACCATCAAAACTCGATTCAAAAAAGTTTTTTGAATAAAGGTACGTTGTACCTTGTTTATTCATTCTTTTGATACTCGGAATAGAAATGGACCACCCGTAACCAAAGGCACTGTTTTGAGCGGTAAAATTGCTATTGTAACTGAGAGTAAGCGAGGGAGTCGTAATTCCTCTGCCTTGCGGCACTTTAACATCATAACTAAACTGCATTGATCCATCTTGGGTATTTACTTTAGGGAAATCAGAGCGTGCACCAGGGTCGTAAAGATACGAAGTACCCGCTTGAGTTTCTGAAGTTGCAGAAGAGCTTTGTGATACTGGTTGAGGTGCCTCTGCAGGAGGAGTTTCTTTTGTTGCCTTACTTTGAGTCACTGCCGCACTATCAGTTTCTGATTCAACAACGCTATATGTTTCCTCAGTAGAAACTGTCGTTTCTGATTCTACTGCGCTAACTAAAACTGGACTCAATAAAACAAAAAGCGCGAGCATACAGCTCGCACTTTTTTTCAATATTAAAAAAGTCATGTAGTCGCTCCATTCGGGCATTCTGTTCATAGGTATTAAAATAAGTTTGTAACTATCTCCTACAACTTTGAACAACTATTTGTACTTAATCGTACATCTTTTTTAAAAATGAGCAATATTTGTTATATAGACGGAGTCATTTTAGCGTTGGAGAGTTCCAGAAGTTGAGAAAGAGCAGGAGTTAGCTGAGCGTTGGAGAGTTCCAGCGGTTTCTGCTGAACAATACTTTCTGCACAGCAAAGCTGAGGCAGTAAGTATTGTTCTTGGTCAGAAGCAGAAAATTGGGAACAAATTCTAATCACTGCAAGCCGTCGAGTCATCTCAGCGTTCGAGACGTCCAGCGATTTTTGCTGAACCTTACTATCAGCACAGCAACGCTGAGGCTGATAGTGAGGTTCTCTGTCAACAGCAAAAATCGGGACGGAAGTTCGCCATTGTCGCTTGCGCTCTGTGGCTTACTTCTTCTTCTGATACTTTGATACGTTCAGTACAATACCAACTGAGGCTAGTGTGGCTAAGAGGGCCGTTCCGCCGTGGCTTATGAATGGGAGTGGGAGGCCCATTAGGGGGGCTAGGGCGAGCATGGCGGCGATGTTTAAAAATGCTTGAAGAACTATAAGTGTCATGAACCCTACAACTAACAGCATCCCAAACAAGTCTGTTGCATGTGAAGCAATTTTGTATCCACGGAAGGTAAAAAATGCAAGGAGCATTACTAAGAGTGAACTACCTAAAAATCCAAATTCCTCTCCATATACTGCGAACACCGAGTCACCAATTGGTTCAGGAAGGTATTCAAACTTTTGAATACTTTGTCCAAATCCCCTTCCCGTAAACCCTCCTGAACCAATGGCAATAAGTGATTGTTGTATCTGGTAACTTTTTCCTTGAGGATCTAACGTTGGATTAAAAAACGTCATGATACGGTCCATGATGTATGGGCGAGAAAGTGCTAAGAGTGCAAGAAGAAGTATAGATCCAAAAAACATCAATGCAACGTCACGCCACCTCCCTCCCGCAGTAATAAACATTGCCGTTGCTGCAGTAGCCATGATTAAGAATGTGTCGGTGTCAGGTTGGATGAGCATTACTACCCCCACAATAGAAGTAAGTCCAAGGAACGGTAATGTTCCTTGTTTAAAGGTGTGAATGTTTTTCTGTATCCCAGAGAGCCAGGTTGCCATATACACAATAAACCCAATTTTTAGGAGTTCAGCAGGTTGAAACGAAAAACCAAAAATCTCAATCCATCGTCGTGCTCCACCGTACTCTTTTCCTATGTATGGCAAGTGTACTGCAAGCGCAAGAAGTATTGTTGCAACAAAAATGTGAAATGCGTACTTTCGCCAATTTCGATAAAAGAGTTGGCTTGTTAAAAACATCGCTAAACCGCCACCGATAATACCAAAGACAACCTGACTAAATGCAACGGAAGAAAAGTTTGCTCCATCACGTGCGAGAAGTCCTAAAGAAGCAGATGAGAATACAAAAAAACCAAAAACCACTAAAAAAATGATTATTCCGAGTAACGTTCTGTCTACTCCTTTTTGCATAAAACAAGTTTAAAACCCTCACCTACTTCGTTGTTGTCGTCGACCAAGAACTCAACGTACTCCCCGTACGCCTCGTCCTTATTCTCCTCCACGCCTCGTATCTGAAGTTTTATAAACATGTTTTACTAAAAAATACTAGCTAAGATAACTCCAAGCAACGCGCACATAATACTAATAATCCAATAGCGCATGGTCACCTTATACGAGGGCCATCCAATAGCTTCAAAGTGATGATGAAGTGGCGCAATTCTAAATAGTTTCTTGCCGGTTGCTTTGCGGTATGAAATTTGTAAAACGTTTGAAGCAACAGTTGCAATCAATGGAAGTCCAATAATAAAGAGTAATGAGATGCCGTGGCCATCACCAAGGTTGTCAGTCATGAGTACAATAACTGAGAGTGTGAGGGTTAGTGCCATAGACCCTGTTTCCGTCATCCAAAAACGAGCAGGTGGAACATTAAACCAAGTAAACGCTAATGTTGCCCCAGCGATAGTTGCACACAACGCAGCAATCTCAAACTGTGATTGAATGACTGCAACTCCTGCATAGGCTAAAAAGATTGAGGTAAAAACTCCGCCTGAAAGTCCGTCAATACCGTCAATAACGCCACTTGCATAAAGTGCGTTAGTAAGGAGGATGAAAAATGGAATAATAAGTATTCCAACGTATAACGAACCATCAAATGGAATACCGATGTGTGATACGCCAAGTTTGTAGTAAAACCACCAACCTATAAGTCCAGAGAGAATTGAAATCATGAGAATCCGTTTTGACAAACGTATTCCTTTTCCATCATGGTGAACATCATAATAATCGTTCAGGAATCCGATGCCTGCACCAATTGCCAAGGTACAAAGGGGTATCCATGTTTGTTCACGACTGAAGAAATCAAGATTTGCAAAGAGGGTTTGTGGGAAAAGTCGCTCAAGGATAAAAAGAAGCAGTACGGTCAGAAATACGCTCCCCCAAATAATGATGCCACCCATTCGTGGGGTCTTTGTTTCGTCATTTCCTTTCAGTCGGTTGAACTCAGTTGCAACAGTTCCGTTTAACGCGGTCTTGCCCCCTTCTTTTTTCCATACTCTATGTTTATAGAGATAGTGAGTAAGTAGTGGGGTAATGATAATTCCTATCACAAAAGATAAAATTGCAGGTATCAAGATTTTAAATATTGCGTATTCCATAAGTTTTTGTGATGCTATTGCGTTTCTGAAGCGAGTACGTACTTCTGACTCTCTTCAACTAGTTTCATAACGTCGGTAAATCGTTCGGTTTGGGTTGAACCAAGAATCACAATTGCAATTGGTCGATTTAAGCCAACGTTAAAAGCTATGACAAGATTGCCTCCTGCTAATTCTGTGTAACCTGTTTTTGAACCAATAAGCCCAGGGATTTCGTCAATGTAGTAGTTCGTGTTTTCTGCATCGTGGTGCTCACCTGATTCTGCGTAGACACGTGCAACATCTTCACGAGTGTACGTTAAAATGTCGGGTTCATTCTGAACAATGTATTCCATCAAAAACGACATATCGCGCGCTGAACCTTTTGCCCCAACTTCAGTTGGAGAAATATCAAGTCCTGTTGGATTTTTAAATTGTGTTTGTGTAAGTCCAATTTCTTTCGCACGGATGTTCATCGCTTGTACAAATGAAGATGCGCCATTTTGTGGATTGAGAACATTTCCAGCCTTGACTGCTAGGGCATACGCACCATCGTTTGATGAGGACATTAATACTAAGTCTGAAAGTGATAGTCGGTTAAACACCTCACCTTCTCTAAGTCCACTGTCCCCGTCTTGTTTTATGGCTGTTGCATCAATAGTTACGTTTGCAGTTTCACTCAATATCTCCTGCGCTAATAGTGCCGTCATAAGTTTGGTTACCGAAGCAAGTGGCATACTTTCACTTTCGTTTTTCTTATAGAGAACTTTTTGCTGCGCAATGTCCCACACGTATGCTGATTGAGCAGTTACTTTTATATTTTCAAAGGCTTTCCTTACCTCTACAGTGTTCCCTTCTCCAATTTTATTTTCTTCACCAAGACCAATTGCTGCAGGTATTGCAGTACTGTCAGGTAGTAGTTCAATAATTTTTGGTGCAACAGAATTACCAAAAATAAGAAGCAAAATGACAGCAAGGAGTACTAATTGCCTTCCTACAGGAATTTTATATACTTCGGGTATCTCTTCTTGAGCCACTTCGACAGTAACGACTTCTTCTGTTGTTTGTTCTTGATCATTCATGAGTAATTGTTTCTTGCTCTAGTTGATCTTTTTCAAATTTCTCTAAGCTATCAAGTACTGCACTGTAGTTAGTTAGTTCCATTTTGCTCGTTATACCCATATGTGACAGTAAGAGTGGTGTGATATTGAAGTGTGAACCTAGTTTATCTTGATCTCTCTCTACAAGGCCGCGTACTAACAGGTTACGTAAAATAAATGAAGAATTAACTCCGCGGATGCGGTCAATCTCGGCTCTCGTTATCGGACCTTTGTACAACACTATCGCAAGTGTTTCTGCTCCGGCTTTCCCAATATCACGTTTCATTTCATCTTTTCGAACACTTTCGAGAAGATCATCTAGTTCTGGAGCGGTTACTAACTGTACGTCAGTTTCTGTATACGCAAGACGGATTGCACCATTTTGAAGTCTAACTCTAAGTTCCTCAAGCGCTGTTTCTAGTTGTTGTGGCTCTACCGCAAAAAGCTTGCATAAAGCAGATTTTTTCATTGGGGTTGCCTTATAAAACAACACGCCTTCGATGTTTTGTGAGAGCTCCATAGTATGGCTTCAAGTATAGCATTTGTGGAATATCACGCACCAAAAGCTGTACACGTGTTGACAGTATAAATATTGTGTGCTTTTATAGAAATATCAAGTGGCGTTGCATTTTTTATTGTGCCAAGGGTATAAATCCCCCTTTAGTAAGCTTGAAGTGAGGTAGTTCGGACACATCTTTAGACGGTCCCATTACGCCTCACGGCGCACCAGCATTTCCACTATGGAGATCGGTGCGCTTTTTTATGCCCATTTTTGACTACAAAAAACACTTATTTCGTTTAATAGTACTTCGGTGCATCAACGGTGTGCTTTTCAATGTGGATGTCTTCAAAACGTTTTGCTTGAGCAACAAGGATGCTCCCTTGTTTGACTGATTCCAAAACTGCCAAAAAACCAACAATTACATGTCCTCGCTCAGTATTGTCTTCAAGTAGGTCCTTAAAACTCAGTTTTATGTGTTCTTCAATTCGTTTGTGCAATTTGTCAATCATCTCTTCAAGTGAAATAACTTTACGTACCTGCACTTTTGGTTTAATTTCCTTTTTTGGGAGACCTAGAAGTACATCACCTATGGCGGTTTCTAGACTTGTGCGTGTAGTGAAGTTGTCAGTGACAAAAAGTGCCTTTGAAGGTTGAAGGTATTGTCGTTCGTGGGTTACCTGTTTTCCAAAAATTTCCTCGAGGTTACGTGCAATATCACGATACATCTGGTACCGTCGCAGACGAATTTCAAGGTCACCAATATCTCCTTCCTCGTCTTCGGTTAGTTTAAGAACAGGAAGGAGTGATTTTGATTTTATTAAAAGCAATGTAGCAGCAAGCGAGATAAATTGTGCTGTATTTGGAAGCGAAAGTTCTTGCATGAGGCGAACTTCAGCCATGTACTCGTCAGTAACTGACGCAAGCGAAATGTCGTTAATAAGGAACTTCCGTTTTTCTACCAAATCAAGAAGCAGCTCCAACGGCCCTTCAAAAGTCGCTGTTTTTATAGAGAATGTTTCACTTGTAGTTGTTTCTGGCATGGATAGTACTATCCTAGCACGGCTCTTAACTGAAAAAACCTTGATTCACCATGGATTCTGTTATCACTTCATTGAAACGATAGATATGTGAAAACGGCATGGTATGTGTATCTTTTATAGATTTATGTTTGCTCAATGTTGTGCCATTGTGCAAAAGCATCTGTTTTCCATGTTCATTGTGCATGTGTATGCAAGATTCAATTTTATCAATTGCTTTTACAAACCGTGATTCAATTGTCTCTTGCAGTTCGTACTCATTGATAATTTTTTCCATGTCAGTATGCATAGTTTGTGGTGCTTTCTTCATTACATGTCGTGCAGCATTCCCTTCATTTGCAAGCATTGACTCTGTTTTTAAGTATCCAATCACATCCCCCGTTTCAATTTCATCAATGTCATGGAGCGTTATCATCTGAAAGATGCGTGATTTGTCCCACATATTTTCTTTATCTTCAAGTGGCAGGAAATAGAGCGCACAAATGTGCATGCCATAGATATGCTCCGCTACAGACTCAGTGATATCAGCTCTTGTTTGTGCATAGCGAATCTCGTGTTTCAGTTTATACAGGTACTGAATTTTCTTGACCTCTTCTAGAATTTCTTCGTTTGAAAACATAGACTTAATAATGCTCAACAAATTTGATTAACAAACGCACAGGCTCTCCTGTTGATCCTTTTGCTAATTTGTCGCTTGAGATTGATTCCATTCTTGGTGCAATATCTATGTGTGCCCAAGGACATTTTGGAGCAAAATGAGAAAGAAAAATTGCTCCTTCGATTGTTCCTCCGAATCGTGAGAAACTTGTTGAAATATTTGAAATATCAGCTCGAGTACTTTTTATGTACTGCTGGTACTCATCCCATAGCGGTAGTGGCCATACGTAGTCGCCACTTTCTTCGCCAAGTTTTCGTAAGGTTGTCTCTAGTGACTCATCTTTAGTCATGATTGCAGACGCGTGTTGTCCAAGTGCTGAGAGTGCTGCTCCAGTTAGTGTTGCAATATCAAGTACGGCTTTAGGATTATATCGTTCTGCATAGGTGAGTGCATCTGCAAGTACCATTCTGCCTTCGGCATCAGTATGCAAGACCTCAACTGTTTTTCCATTCATTGCGGTCACGATATCCCCTGCTCGCATGGCAGAATCAGAAACTGCGTTTTCAGCTGACGGGATAAGCCCGATAACGTTTTTATTCAATTTCATTTTAGCTGCATACGCGACTGTTGCAATAACTGATGATCCGCCAGACATGTCCATGTGCATATCATGCATATGTCCTGATGGTTTTACATTTAAGCCTCCAGTGTCATAAGTTATACCCTTTCCAACAAGTATAATTGGTTTTAGCTTTGAGTTTTTGTCTGCTGTTTTTGGTTTTCCGGCACCCCAGTATTCCATTATAATTAGTTTTGTTTCGTGTTTAGTGCCTTGTCCAACTGCAAGCAGAAGTCCCATATTAAGTTTCTTCAGTTCTTTTTCCCCAAGGATTTTTACTGTTGCCTTTGTTCCTCTAACTGCCAGTTCCGCAACTTTACCGAGCTTTGTTGGCGTTATATCGTCGGCAGTTGCATTTGAAGTGTCTCGAGCTAGATTTACATATTGTCCAACCGTACACCCGCGTTCAAAAGCGATTTTTATTTTTGAGTCAGCAGTTGCACATACAAGTATTTCTAGAAGTTGTTTTTCTTTTGATGGTTTAGATTTGTATTTAGTAAATGTGTATGATGCAAGTGAGAAATTCTCAGCTACGGTCGATGCTACCCACTCTTTTCCATACGCTGCTTCAATTGCAGGAAACAGTAGATTATCAAAAGAAACCACGAGGTGTTCTATTTGATGCGATTTTGCTGCTTGTACAATAAAACGGCAAAAAGTGATAAACGTCCGAGGGGTCATTTTATCTTTCTTTCCACTTCCTATACGGTACTCAAGTGAGCCATCAATACATTCAACGAGTCGGTGCCATGAGGTAGGATTCTCAGTAATTACTAAACGAGTGAACTTTTTTAGGGTAGTAGTAATACTTTTTGTCGACAGATTGATGTGAGTCATAGTTCTCTAGTATACCAGAATGCTGTGTACGCATATAAACCAAAACCCGCTCAAACCGAAGCGGGTTGTGGCGGGTGTGCATACCGTTCATTCAAGTTTCCATATACTGCTTTTATAGTTATATTGCGCAAGTATAATAGCTGGAGACTGATCTTTATTTTTGTTTGAATGCCGTAGTTTTTGAACTGTGATAGAACCGTTAAAAAAGTGGTTTGCGGTTGTGCTTACAAATCGTTGTTCTCTGGAACAAAAAGTCCTTGCAAAGTCAGTTGCTTCTGCAACACTTTTGCAAAAAAATTTCTCTTCGATACGATAATTTGAAGGGTACGAGATGCTCGTACTTGGATTTGCTGACCATACAGCAACTAGAATAAGGTGCACTGACATTGCGATTCTCCTCTGATTTGTGCTCGACCTTGAGTATACCTTATTTTACTAATTAAGCCCTAGGCAGTTTCTTCAGGTTTTGAAAGGAGTAGGTCAATACGGTTTATATCACGTGGGAAAAGAGTTGCTTCTTTCACGTTTGCAACTCCGGTGAACTTTTGAGTAAGTCGTTCAAGTCCCATTCCCCATCCACCATGTGGTGGGATACCACTTTTAAATGCCTGCAGATAAAATGAGAAGTTTTCAGGGTTGAGATTCTTTGCTTTCATTTTTTCTTCAAGTTTTACAGGGTCATGTACACGCTGGCCCCCTGTTGTAATTTCTACTCCTCTAAAGAGTAGATCAAAGCTCTTGGTAAATCCTAGATCGTTTTCGTCTTCGTATGTATAAAATGGTCGTTTTGAAACCGGATAATGTGTGATAAAAATGAAGTCACTTTGTAGCTCATTGTGTGCATATTCACACAACCAACGTTCATCTTCTGGTTCTAGGTCTGGTTCATTTGTTTTATCTTCTCCGGTTTTTTCTTTAATGAGCTGTTGCGCTTCGCGAAGCTTCATATGGGGGAACAAGTCCTTAGAGGCATCTCCAAGCTTTGGGAACTCCATACCAAGAGTTTTTAATTCTGCTGTTGCCGTTTCTTGTAGGTGTCCACTTATAAAACGAATCAACGCAGTTTCCATACGCATGATGTCATGATGGTCTTCAATGAAGCCCATCTCCATATCAAGTGAGGTGTACTCACTTAAGTGTCGGGTTGTTGCACTTTTTTCAGCACGAAAGGCAGTAGCAAATGAAAACACACGCTCGTAGACACCAACCATAATTTGTTTGTAGAACTGTGGACTTGAAGCTAAGTAGGCAGTCTTTTCTTTAAAGTACGGTACTTTAAAAACTTCAGCCCCACCTTCAGCATCACCCCCTACAAGCTTAGGTGCTTGGAATTCAGTAAATCCTTCGTTTCGTAAGAAGGTGCCGTACGCATGCACAATCTCTGCTTGTACTTTAAAGATTGCTTTCTCACGTTGACGTCGCAGGGTGAAAGGTCGATTGTCGAGCAGTGTTTCAAGACTGAGTTCAGCGTCGGTATTAAATGGAATTGGCTCTGCTTTTGAAAGTAAGGTAATAGCAGTAATTTCAAGTTCAATATCACCATTTTGTACCTCAGCGTTAACCATCTTTTCAGGACGCATATTTACCATGCCCGTTATAGCTACAGCAGAACCAGTTGTTAGGGTGTTTGCAATCTCAAGTACTTCGGGTTTTCCGAACACAACTCCTTGGACACTTCCTGTTCTGTCGTAAAAATCAAAAAATGCCATCTTTCCTTGGAGACGTGCAACAGCAACACTTCCTTTGATAGTGACTTCTTTGCCGGTATGTTCGTTAAGTGTGGCTATAAGGGTTCGTTCCATAAATAGTTATTTTTAATGTTTACAATGTAATGCCAACTGCTTTTCGTACCTGCTCTAGTTTGAGGCCTGACAGTGCTCTCGCTTTATCTCTCCCTAGATTAAGTACCTCTTTTACCTCATCTTCTGTAATCTGGTCTCGTCTATCGCGCATTGGTTTGATAAATGTTTCTAAGTCCTCAATCAATGCTTCTTTCAGGATTCCGTATTTGCCTTGGTTGTTTGTGTAGAGTTCTTCTAGCTCCGCTTCTGTTTTAAGTAACTTATGAATAGCGTAGACGTTCTGTGGCCGTTCTCCCTCTGAGTCAGTGACAATACTCATGACTGCTTTATGGAGTTCATCTTTTGTTCCAAAAAGAGGAACAGTGTTTTTGTAACTTTTACTCATCTTTGCTCCGTCAGTTCCGGGGATGATACCCACTGTCTTTAAAATCATCTCTACTGGTTCTTTAAGTATTCCTTCACCGTAGGCTAAGTTGAACTTGTTTGCTGCTTCTCTGGTGTACTCAAGATGTTGCCGTTGATCTTCGCCAACTGGAACAACATCGGTGTCATAGAGTGTAATATCTGCTGCCATTAACATTGGGTACGTAAACAATCCTGCATTTGGTTCGAGTCCTTTTGCCACCTTGTCTTTATAGGAGTGAGCCTGCATCAAAAATGGCACGGTAACTTGGCAATTAAGAATCCACGCAAGTTCAGTGTGATCAGGATTGTCAGATTGTCGAAACAAAACACATTTTTCAGGGTCAACACCAACTGCTATGTAGTCTTTTACCACATCATAGATATTTTTTCGAAGTTGTACCGGGTCTTTAAGTGAAGTAAGTGCGTGGTAGTCGGCAACCATAAGTACACTGTCGCACTCTTGGTACATATCTACAAATGGTTTAAGTGCACCAAAATAGTTACCAATATGGAGTGTCCCCGAAGATTGGATGCCCGTTAGAAGTCGTTTTTTAGTGTCAGTCATAGCCCTCTGATAATACCAAATAAGAGCCAATATACAAAGGTTCGGACTTTATCCACTATTATCCCTTTGTAGTAAATCACTGAAAATTCAAAACGTTTAACTTGCAGTAGCTAGTTGTTTTTCCAACATCTGTACTCTTAGTGTGAGGTCACTAACTTGTCGTTTCAGTTCATTAATTTTTTCACGATTTTCTTGAAATTCACGTAGCAGAGTTGAAAGAGCATTTTCAACACGTTCAAGACGTTGGTCCATTACTTCAATTTTGTTTTCAACTGCTCCAAGTCGACTTTCAACACCGTCAAGTCGACTTTCAACACCTTCAATACGTCTATTAACACTTTCAAATCCCATGTCCATTCGTTCACCAAGCACTTTCATGTCATCTTGGTGAAACTCACGCATTTGAGCCACAGCATTAGTAACAGCTTTATTTACTATATGATCTACTTCTTGAAGAGTATCTTTGTCCATATAAATACTATACCACAGTATTTTTAGCAAACTAGTGCGATACAGTATTCATTAGTGGAGCCCACTATTACATCATCAGCGGTAGTTCAATTCTGAAAGTAGATCCTTTGTTTTCTCCTTCTGAGAAGGCTGTTACATCACCTCCCATTTCTCGTGCCATTTTACGTGCAATATAGAGACCAAGTCCTGTGCCGGTGACGTTAACTTCGTTTGCATTACTTGCACGCTCAAACTTACCAAAGATATTTTCAAGTGTGTGTGGTGCCATACCGATACCAGTGTCACTTATCTCAACGTATATTTTTTTAAGTTTTACGTCATCGCGAACGAGCACGTTGATTGAACCTTTAGGTGTGTATTTTAATGAGTTGTTAATGAGGTTGTCAATTACCTGCCGTGTTTTTCCAATGTCGGCATGCACAATTCCCTGTTTTGTAAGGTCTGATTTAAAAGTTAGTAATAATCCTTTCTTAAGTGCAATTTGCCGTGTGTCATCGGCTGTATGCATAGCAACCTCTTTAAGGTTAAAGTCAGAGTACTCATACTTCATGTTGCCTGCTTGGATACGTGATACGTTGAGATAATCTTCAACCGATGAAGCCATAAAGCGACTAGATTCATGAATTCGCTCTATAGCCTCTTTAGCTTTTACGGGTAACGGCCCAAATGAACCCTCAATCAGCATCGATGAATAACCACGGATTGAAGTTAACGGACTTCGCAACTGATGTGAAGCAATAGAAACAAACTCAGACTTCATCTTGTCCAACATCTTCAACTGATCATTCGCCTGCTCAAGCCCCGAAGCAAGTTGCTCGATTTGCTCACGCTGAATTACTTCTTTTTTAACACCTTTTATCAAAACAATTCCTATTATTGCTGTCAGTAAAAGTGTAATAAGTATAAGAATTATTCCTGTTATATTATGAATAAAAGTAAACAGTGAGCCGATAAGTATTATTAGTGCGACAATCAATGCCTGTGAAGCTAACAGACCGAGGTTAAAAGTTTTGAATTTAACAATCTGTATCCCAATTAAGGTCATAAAAACTGTCATTCCAAAGAGACCATACATTTCGAATCTTGAGTCTTCAAATATACCAATTCCAGTAAGGTATGTTGCAATGAAGACTGAAGTACAGAATGAGAAAAGAAAGAACTCCACACCAATACCCATTAGAAGTATTTGAGTTTTAAAATCTTTATTAGCAGATCTATATCCCAGTATGAGGAGAATCAAAATCCATATCATTGCTATCAAGCCAAGTGAAGTGTAATAGAGTTTAAACAAAAGGCCTTCGAAACCAAAAGCATCACAATCAGTAATGCTAAAGCCACTCAGACTTGCATATGTTGGTGCAAATAAAAGCACTGGAGTCAAAAGAACGAGGAATGTTGTTTTCATCCAAACAGGGGCATCTTTTTTTTCAATAAATACATATATAAAATAAATTGAAAAGATTGCGATAAAACTTGAAAGTACACCAAAGAAAGTCCAAACAAAAAGGAGAAAATCGCTATGTATATTTGTCCATGAAATTAGGCTCGAAAGTGTCCAAAGCGAGAAACTGAGAGATATAACTAAAAGCAGTTGGTTGAGCAATAACTTCCTACCATTAAAAAAGACAAAAAGACCGACTAAAAGGGCCAAGATTGTTGCGGGTACGTGAGTATAATAAAGTAATTCTGGTAAATCAGAAGTAAAGAAAAAATAAGCTGGCTCTTGGTATAAATAGCAGATCATATTTTAAGTTTCATTAAGGGTGGTGTCTGTAAGCATTTCGCAGGAGTCTCCATCAATTAATAAGTCACAAGGTGTTACAGAGCACGATGTTTCACTTTTGACAGTACATGTATTCGCTAAATCGCAATCTGTAATGTCGGTGCCACATACTCCGTATAGTTCAGACGCATGTCGCTGTACTTTTACAAAGTAGTATACATCTGTACACTCATCGTTATTGCACCCGATAAAACAGTTCTCGGTTAAGGGGTCACAACTGCCTTCAAATACAACTATATAATCTTGCAGAATAATAAATCTGTAAAATGAAGCACTTACCAGCAAAAGAATAAGCAAAGACAAAATATAAAGTAGAAAGTGCTTACGAAATTGCATACTACGTAATTAGTATTAAAGCAGTAATTTAAGTATAGCAATTTTTTAGCTTTTATTTCTTATGGCGGTGTATATCTATTAAGAAATAAATAAAAGATATGTACCGACTCCAGTAATAATGATAGCTATTACTTTTTGCCCAAGGTTTTTTGCGTGTACTTTTTCGCTCGATACTTTTGGAAAAAATAAAGTTAAAAATATTGCAATTAGTAGGACAAAAATTGGTTGAAATGAATCGGTGAGAAGTACAAGAGTAATTGGAGCCAACAAATATGCAAATGAAAAAATTAAATTTCCAAACATATAAAAAGTTTCATTTAAAAAGTTAAGTGAAATTATTGCTTTTGAGTTATTTTTTATTGCTGATATAAAGTGTGTTCGATATGATTTAACAAAAGCAAACGTACAGATTCCAACTAGTACCAACATTACATGTTCCCAAAAAAGAGACTGAACTACATTTTCCTCTAGTGCCACGAACTTAAATACAACTGATCCTAGTGCCCAAAAAAATGAGGCTGTTGACATCAAAACTATTGTTTTTTTTCTTAATTTAAAGTTATTTTTGTCATCAATTTCGAATGAAATTATTGTAGTTCCAAAAATAATTGTAGCCATCGCTATTAATTGAAGTGAGCTAAGTGTCTCATCAAGAATGAAGAAGCCTAAAACTAAGGCAAAAACTGGAACTAATTGATAAAATACAATTGTAATTGAAGCCTCTTCTTCACTTAATGCAAGTAAGTAAAACCAAAGCACTAATATGTTTAGTATTCCAACAAAGGCTAGAATACATATGTTGAGCATCCCAACACTAAATACTGTCGTATCTGCAACGTATAAAAATGGAAGAGCGAGTGCAGAAAGGAGTGATGAAAAAAGTATCAGTGTACCGACTCCTCCGTCTTTAAAATATTTTTCAAGCAATATTTTATCTATATGATTTGTCATTGCATATAAAAACGGTGCAACGAGAGCTATAAAAAACCAACTCATATACTATTATTTATTGACACTTTATATTTTTTTAAAAAACTTACTGGTCGATAACTTAGTTTTGATTTTCTTAAATTTTCAATACCTAAGTCCTGTTCCATGTTCCAGAGAGCGATATCTTGTGTGAGTAAATGTTGTGCTACACTTTGATTTAAATAATCGAAAATCCCTTCGTATGAGTTGTCTGCCTTAAAAAAATGTGACAAAGCATACCTAAAAGGCATTAGCTCATCAATACTAAATCCGATGAGGGTATTGTGTACATACACACAAGATAGCATAACTGTTTGCTTATCTGCATGTTCGAGTAATCGTTTTATTGCAATCTCTTCATGTTTAAGGTCGTACACCTTTTTATCTATGATTTTCTTTTCTTCCCAACGTCTCAGTACAGAGATTATCTGCTCTTGAGCTTCTGTGTTTGTCAGAGGCATAATTTTGTAGATTGCCTCCGGGTAAGTACTAAAAAACTCATTTGCTTGTCGTCTTTTTGATTTAAATTTTGATCCTTGGAGTTCAGCTAATTCTGAAACTGAATATATGTAATCGAAATTATCTATATCTTCGATGACTTCAAAAGAAACATCCTTCATACTTTTCACAGTATCTTCTCCGATATACTGAAGAACCGGAGGAATTCCGAGAGCTTCGGTGAACTGTAGTAACTGCTTTGCTGTTTCTTTCGTTTGATTTGTTCCAAGAAATGAGAGTGATGGCGCGTACGTTTCGTAGTCTGTAAAAAGTACTACTAAATTACCATTTAATTCCGAAACCATTCGTTCTCCATTTGTATCCCAAGCCAATAAACTTGTAAAGTTAAAATCAGAATAAGGTACATATTTATGAGTGTGTGACTCAATTGCTTCTTTGTCTTCTATAGCAACTTTCTTGAAGCTCGGAAATGTAGGAATCATTAAATATGGAATGAAAACAGTGTGTTAATAAAGATCTTCTACAGGAAATCGTACACCACGCTTAACTATCTGCACATCTGAGGTTTCAATTTTGAATGATTCAATAAACTCCTGTTCAAGTTTATTTGTATTTAAATCATTTTGACAAGTATACACATCTATTGTTACGAACCCTCTGTTCGGGAATGTGTGGAAACTGATGTGACTTTCTGCAATCATAACAAATCCGCTCAATCCACCAGGATCTTTTCGATTCTTTGGTCCAACTTCAACAACAACAGGATCACAGATTGTATGCATTCCCATACTAGTAGGAATGTCTATAAGCATTTTTCTAAGAGCAATGCTGTCTTTGAGTAATTCCGCATTACATCCGTAGCCATCTAACATAAAGTGAACACCGAACTGAGTTTCTTGCTGCATATCTGAGATAACATTTTAATTACGTAACTATTATGTACTAAAAATCAATATTGTCAATAGTTTCCGGTAATGTGCAAGCACTTCTGGCACTTTTCTTTATCATTAAGGAATGTCCATATCTATGGCTCAATCAATCCAAGAGGAACGTTGGCGGTGGCTTAAACCTATTATCAATAAGGAAATAAGGTTAGTTGACGTGGCACGAGTATGTCCCCACTCAGTACGAAGCCTTAAACGCTGGAAACAATCGTATGAGGAGTTTGGTATGGATGGTCTAATACCAAAAAGCACCCAACCTAAAACATCACCAAATGAAACCAGTATTCGTCTCAAGGAGGAAGTAATTGCTCTTCGCCATGAGACTGGTCTTTGTGCTCTCAAACTGCACTGGAAGCTCGCGAAGCGAGGTATGGTGATACCAGAACGAACTGTGGGTAAAATAATTAAGCAGGCTGGGTTAGTGCGAAAGTACCGAGTGAAGAAGGTTAAGTATAAATATTTAAGAGCAGAACGGAAACCAGGTGAATTAATTGAGATTGACGTGAAGTACGTACCAGGAACGGTGGCTGGCAAACGCTATTACCAATACACAGCCATTGATACCGCCACGAGGTGGCGGTATTTACGAGTCTTTGAGGAACAAAGTACGTATCACTCAATTGTATTTCTGGAGGATGTGATACAGCGATTTCCTCATACCATCACTGGTGTTAAAACTGATAATGGCAGTATCTTCACGAACTACTATCTTGGCACTAACAAACGCTCTGATCAAACAGTGAAGACACTCCATGCACTAGATAGGTTTTGTGGAGACAACAACATCGTTCATTATCTGATTGATCCCGGCAAGCCGGCTCAGAATGGTACTGTTGAACGGAGCCATCGAGAAGACCAAGAGAAGTTTTATGAACGAAATCGTTTTCGTTCAATTGGTGATTTAGAAAAGAAAATTCGGCTCTGGAATGAATATTATAACAACCTGGAACATTGTGGTCTTGGCAGAAAGACACCCAATGAGGTATTATATATCTAACCGCCATAAGTGAGTACCTAAAACATTCTTTCTGAAACTACGTGATAAACAATACGATTAGAGGCACTATAAGCCAGTAGAAAAAGGATTGGGACGAGGCAAAAAGGTATTGGATTGGACTTCCTGGTGTAATGATCTCAGTTACAGGTAACGCATGATAGCTAAACGACATCACAAGAACTGTGGCAGCACTTGCAAGAAGAATTTTTTTCCAAAACCCTTCAAACTTCTTTTCAGCATACTCGCGAGGCATGAGTCGTGCAAAAAGGATTGTTGCTCCAAGTGTAAACAGCATAAACACAATAAGCATAACAATTGACTCCATCTTCACACTACTTGTTCCCCCAAGCAACATTTCATAGTACGGGAACTCAATTGAAATAAGTAGCGCAAAATACAACCCTAAGATAAGGTTCGTAATTGCCTGTCTCCCCGAAGTCACTGCATATATTAAAAACCCAATAAACACAATCACCATAAACAGTGACTCTTGCAAAACAGAAATGAAACCCGATACATCCATAATGATATTATTTTATACAATGTTCATACCCTCTCCTACAACGTAAATAGGATAAGAGTAAGGGGTCTGACCCCTTACTCTGTTATACTCTTAATATGGCAAGGCAAAATATACCACTTGTTACAGATGAGAAATATCATGTATACAACCGTGGAGTAGACAAAAGAGTTGTATTTATAGATCACCACGATTACATTCGCTTTTATCTTTCACTTGCCTACTTTAATGTTGTAGAACCTACTCAAAATTATAACCTCGCTAAAATTTCTCATAAAACAGATTCATCAAAGTTGGTACAGATTCATGCATATGCATTAATTTCAAATCACTTCCATTTTATACTTGAGCAAGTTACAGATAATGGTATTAGTGAATTTATGAAACGTGTGAGTGGAGGTTATACAGCATATTTTAATGAAAAGTATGATCGATCAGGTGCGCTCTTCCAGGGCAGGTTTAAACGTGTTCACATAGAACATGATTCACAATATAACTATTTATTTGTTTATGTAAATGAAAACCATAAAGTTCATAATATAAACATTGAGAGAGAAATTTGTCATTCAAGCTCCGTTCATTATCAGAATATTAATAAATCTAAATTACTTTTAGACAGCAAAATTATATATGATTATTCTAAAGCAGTTGAATTAGCTCGAGATATACATCAAAAAAGAGCAGAATTCAGAGATACGTTAGAGTAATTCTACAGCAAGGGGTCAGACCCCTTATTTAGATTGTTAGAGATTTTCAATGGCGTACTTTGTGCTGTCTTGGATATGTTTGAAACGGTCACCTTGTAGTTTGATGCCACCAAACCATCTTGTGACGCAGATTATGCAATTTGTTGTGTTCTCCCTTTGCATGATGCGTAAGATGACTGCTCCGGCACCCGTTTCACCGTCGTCATTTTTTCCTTCAAAGATTGCACCCTCATGACTAATGCGTACCGCCCATGAGTTATGGTCGGCTTTTTCGTACTTTTTGTTACTTTTGAGTTTTTTAAGAAATAACTTTATATCTTCTTTACCTAAAACCTTGCCTATGCTGACAGAATACTTACTCCCTCTGTCTTCTATTATTTTTTCATACAATTCAAAAGCTTCTTTTGGTTCTTTGCCATCATGAAAGTCAATTTGAATATTTTGCTTTGGCATAGGTATAAATGCTCTGTCACTCTATCAGTAAAATAAAATAAGGTGATGGACAACTTAGTTTTTTAAAGGGTCAAGTTTCTAATTCGCTGACGCTCATAAGAACTTCCTCCCCGAGCTCGCGGTTTTGGCATTAGAAATAGCCAAAACATCGCTCCGCTTTATTTAGGCTAAAAATACTAACGTATTTTTTATACGCCTAAATACCTTCTTCTTTTAACTCTTCGATGAGTTTTCTTGCTTTTCTTGAAAGTTTTTGTGGGATGTCTATATGAATTTTTACCATGAAGTCTCCTCGGTTGTTCCCTGCTCCTGTTGGGACACCTTTGTTTTTGATGCGAAGGAGTTCTCCGTGTTTTACTCCTTCAGGGATTTTAATTTCTACGTTCCCATCAAGTGTTGTAATAGTGTACATGTTACCAATGAGCGCATCGGTAAGTTTAATGTGGAGTTGTGATGTTAGTGTTGAACCATCACGAACGATACTTGCGTGTGGTTTTACGTGAATCTTAATGTACAGGTCTCCAGTAACTCCGTGAGCAACTGCTTCACCGCGTGCGGTCATACGTATCATTTCACCATTTTGGATTCCTGCAGGGATAGCGATAGTAATTTCTTCTTCACTTTTAACAACGCCAGCACCTCGACAGTCTTCACATTTTTCTTTTGGAATTTTTCCAGTACCTGAACACACAGAACACTCTCGTACTGTTTGGAATGTTCCCATGATACTCCGTCGTTCTTCACGAACTTTTCCATTTCCATTACAGGTTGTACAGGTCACCATCTCGGTTCCCTTTTGTGCACCACTTCCTGTACAAGAAACACACACATTGTTCTTTGTGAGAAGTACCTTGCGGGTGGTGCCAAAAACAGCATCCGCAAACGCTAATTCTATGTCAATTGAGATATCACGTCCTCGCTGTTGGCGCTGTCCACCTCCTCCGAACATGTCACCAAAAATATCATTGATGTTAAATTCAAATCCCTGACCTCCGCCTTGCTGTTGAAAGTCTCCCCAATTAAATCCACCAAATCCTTGACCCTGTTGCTGTCCTCCTCCTGCACCATTAAACGCATGGCCATAGGTATCATATTCAGCTTTCTTTTTCTCATCACCTAACACTGCGTATGCCTCACTAATCTCTTTAAACTTCTCCTCGTCCCCTGTTTGTTTGTCAGGATGATACTTTGCTGCAAGTTTACGAAAAGCCTTCTTAACCTCATCTTTTGAAGCTCCTTTCTGAATTCCTAATATTGTGTAGTAATCTTGTTTTGCCATATTTTTGATAGTATATCAGATATTTCTGTACTTTATAGGGTGGACAAAACTTGAGGTTTTATCCACCATAAAAGTATACTACTTTGCGTCTTCGTCTTTATTTTCTGTCTGTACCTCTGCGTCACGAACTTCAGGTTCTGCTTCAGTTTTTGGTGCCTCTTCTTTAGGTGCTTCTTGTGAAGCTTTCTGCATTATTTCTCCAATTTTCTGCATCTCTGTAGAAAGTTCCTGTGATGCTTTTTCGATAGCCTCTTTGTCGTCTTTGTCTTTTACTTCTTTTACACCCGCAATCTTTTGATTGATAGATTCTTTAGTAGCTTCATCAATTTTGTCCCCATGTTCACGAAGTGATTTTTCAGCAGTGTAAATCATTTGATCTGCGATATTTCGTACCTCTATTACTTCGCGCTTCTTAGCATCTTCATCTGCATGATCTTCTGCTTCTTTAGTCATTCGTTCAATTTCTTCTTTTGAAAGTCCTGAAGTAGCTTCAATACGGATTGATTGCTCCTTTCCTGTTGATTTGTCGATTGCTTTGACGTTAAGTACCCCGTTACTGTCTACATCAAAGACTACTTCTATCTGGGGCATTCCACGTGGTGCTGGAGGGATTCCATCAAGCACAAACCGTCCAAGTGACTTGTTGTCTGTTGCTTGTGCTCGTTCTCCTTGCACAATGTGAATTTCTGTTGACGTTTGGTTGTCTGCTGCAGTTGAAAACACTTGCTCTTTTTTTGTAGGAATGTGGGTATTTTTTTCAATGAGTTTTGTTGAAACTCCTCCCATCGTTTCAATGCCAAGTGAAAGTGGGATAACATCTACAAGAGTAATGTCTTTAACGTCACCTTGGAAGATTCCTGCTTGGATAGCAGCACCGAGTGCTACCACTTCGTCAGGGTTAATTGACTTGTTTGGTTCCTTTCCAAAAAGTGCACGAACTTCTTCTACAATCTTCGGCATTCGCGTTTGTCCTCCAACAAGAATAATTTCATCAATTTCTTCTTTTTTAAATGGAGATGCTTCAAGTGCTCGCTTAGTAATTTCAATTGACTTATCAATGAAGGTAGCTGCAAGCTCTTCTAGCTTTGCTCGTGAAAGTTTTAAGAGTAAGTGCTTTGGACCTTCGGCCCCTGAAGTAATAAACGGAATGTTGATTTCCGTGTCACCTGCTGTAGAAAGTTCAAGTTTTGCTTTTTCAGCTGCCTCATCAAGTCGTTGTAGCGCAAGTGGATCGGTACTTAGATCAATTCCTTCTGACTTTTTGAATTCTGAAATAAGGTGACGAACAATTTCTTGGTCAATATCTCGTCCTCCCATGTGTGCATCTCCGTCTGTTGACTGTACTTCTACTACACCGTCACCTACTTCAAGTACGGTTACGTCAAACGTACCTCCACCGAAGTCGTACACCACAATTTTTTCCTCATTCTTTTTGTTGAATCCATACGCAAGTGCTGCTGCGGTAGGTTCGTTGATGATTCGTCGTACATTTAACCCTGCAATCTTCCCCGCGTCTTGGGTTGCCTTTCGTTGCGCATCGTTAAAGTACGCAGGAACCGTAATTACTGCTTCAGTTATTTTTTCACCTAGTTTCGCTTCAGCGTCCGCCTTCAGTTTTGAAAGAATCATTGCTGAAACTTCCTCTGGACGGTATTGCTTTTCAGCCATCGTCACGAGTGCTCCACCATCAGGACCTTTCTCTACTTTGTATGAAACCATCTTCATGTCGCTTTGAACAGCAGCTTCATCGAAGTCGTGTCCCATGAATCGCTTAATACCATAGATAGTATTAAATGGGTTTGTCACTGCTTGCCGCTTTGCGATTTGTCCTACAAGTCGCTCTTTTGTTTTTGAAATAGCGACAATTGATGGTGTTGTTCGGTTACCTTCCGCATTTTCAATAATAACCGGTTCACCTGCTTCAATAATTGCTACTGCACTGTTAGTTGTTCCAAGGTCAATTCCTAAAATTTTTGCCATAGTTTGTTTAGATATAGATTGATAATTTATTCAGTATATTCTCCTACAATTACCCGAGCTGGCCGTATCAATTCTGATTTTTCCCCGACAGTTCTGATGAAACCATTTTGTATTACAGAGATAATTTTATTATTCTGTTCTGTATCGGTGACACTCACACTTGACATTGCTTCGTGTTCATTTGGATTAAATTCAACTCCGATAGGGTTTACCTCAACTACGCCGTATGAAGTGAGTATGGATTGCAGTTGTGTGTAGATACTTTCTACACCACGTCTCCAGGTTGTATCAATAGCATCCCACGCCTCCTTATTGGCCATAGCCATTTGGAAACTGTCACACATAGGGAGTAGTTTTTCAATTTGTTTGGTGACTGCTCGTTCTTTGTCAGTTATACGCTCTTCTTCAAGTCGTCTTTTTGCATTAAGGAATTCTGCTTTTGCTCGTTGCAGGTCTTCTAAGTACTGAAGCTTCTCCTTCTCAGATTCTTGTAATTGTGTTCGTAACTTTTTAATTTTTGTTTCGCTACTTTCTTCGATGTCCTCAAGCTCGTTCTCGTCTATCGTGTCTGTATCTACGTGCTCGATATCATCATGAACATCATCATTTTTCGTTTTCTTATTCATAGCTTCAGCATTATAACCTCATTTTATGTGTGTGTAAAGTTTTTACAAAACAAATATAAATAACATTTTATTTGCACTTATTTTTGATTATTGTTTATTTATGTGGTGTAAGTGTATTTTTTTTAAACTAATTGGTATACTTATATCACCACGGTAATGCGTGGGATGTTGTGAGAAGAACAATCGAAAGAAAAGTTACTCACGAACACTCTTCGAATCACTAGAAAGACTATCGCAAGAGACTCATTTCTAGACACTGAGATTTGTTCTGTACTTGGGACGTACGTAAAAGCAAAGATGCGCATGCGTATCTCACTCTTCGGAGGTAAACAGAAGAGTTAATTGCATAAATAGATTCGCCTACAGAATAGCAAAACCCCGCAACGCAAGTTGCGGGGTTTTGCGATATATGGATGAATGAAGTTAAAACTTTTTTGTTTCAAGATTTTTTATGAATTCTTGAAACGAAGCCAGTTGATCGTCAAGCGCATTGAATGTTTGTACAGTATCTTGACCAAACAAATCGTTTAGAAATGATAAATGCTCAATGTTCCCTGATAAATGTGTCTTGGCAAAAAAGGAATATGCATGAAGTAGGTTAGTAACACCATGTGGAGAGTTTTGTATAATTTTTTCAAGTAAGGAGTCAAAAGCCCTCATATAATCGATATACGTATACGATCCAGAAAACCTCCGCCCATCACTAAGTGAAGCGTTGCCAAGATTGAACGCTTCATTTGTTAGTCGTTCAACGATTGCTTCGGTTACTGGGATAGGAAGAAAATTAATGCCTTTTAGATGAAACATTTCATGTATGAGGCAGAGTAAGAATGATTTCTCTTCATGTAACTCAGGAACTACTAGTCCGTTTAGTTCTCGTACAAAAAATGCATCACCTCCTAGCCATTTTTCAATCGGAATAACATGCACGTTATTAGAGTCAGCATCCTTTGGCGGTACATCATATTGTTCCATGATAATAGACGTTCTCCTGTTGGCGTCAGTGATTAACAACAGTTCAGTTTGAGTCAAAACTCGTTCACGTGCAGATAAATCGTCAATCATTGTTCTCCTTAATGATTCCAGACTGGAATCATTATTTGACTCTGGAGTAGATGTGTGAATTTCAGAAGCAGTCTTTTCTTTCTTCCTCAACGAATGTAATTTCTCGAAAAATTCCATGCCACTAGTATAGCAAAGAATGTTAGTTGTAGGGTTTTGATTATCTCTTCCAAACGAGTTCCTAACTATAATGTTCGCTCCGACTCTATTAAGTACTCTCGAGTACGTCTCGCGGTTTTTCTTTTTGGGAAAACTTCTGACCTCCCTACAGGAGCTGTCCACTTATTGGATATTTTATCTCACTTCATTCAAAAAATCTCACAATAAGTCTTGCGAAGTGACATTTAGTCACTTCTCACGCTCCGACTTTAAAAAGATAGTTATAAAAAAGCACAGCCTTGATGGCTGTGCTTTTTTATAACTATCTTTTCGACCACTGTGGTCGTCGTCTTGCTTTTAAGAGTCCGAACTTCTTTCGTTCTACTGAACGTGGGTCTCGTTTGAGGAATCCTAGTGGTTTAAGTACAGCTCTTCGAACTGCTTTTTCCTTTACAAGTGCTCGTGCAATACCAAGTCGGATTGCTTCAGCTTGTGCTGCAAGTCCTGAACCTTGTACCTTTACCGTAATAGCATAATCTTCAATTCCTGCTTCTTTTGCTTCAAGTACACTGTGTACATCTTTTTGATGTGCTTCAGCTTTGAAGTATTCTGCAAGCGGTTTATCGTTGATGATCACGGTTGTTGTTTTGGAAGGAGTAAGACGTACTCGTGCTGATGCAGTCTTACGTCGTCCAATTCCCTCAATATATCTTTCTGTTGCCATATTAAAATTACTCAGTTACGTTTAGGTTCTTCATCATCGGAGTTTGGAGCTTGTTTTTTGGAAGCATTCCTTTGATTGTGCGTCGAACAGCTTCACTATAGCCACGTCGTTCACCCAAGTGCGCCATAGTTTCAGTTTTTCGTCCTCCTGGATATCCTGAGTATGACTGATAGATTTCTTTCGATTTCTTGTCTGAAAGATCAAGCTTACTTGCATTGATGATGTTGACGGTCACTTGTGGTGCAATGTTGCGTGCAAATGAAGCAAGGTTCTTACCAATGAGGTATGAAGCAGCTTTTGTTGCAATAATACCAAGACGCTTCCCTTCTGCGTCAATTGTATATTCTTTTTTTGTAATTGTTGTTTCCATATATGGTTTATACGTATTCAATGACCGCTTCATCACGTCCTGCAAGTGTTCGTCCCATCTTGATTACTCGTGTGTATCCACCGTTTCGTTCTTTGTATGCTGGTGCGATTACTTCAAATAATTTCTGGATGATTTCGTTTTCAGGTTCACCTAACACTGACGCAGCTCGTCGCCGTGCTGCAACAGTTCCAAGTTTTCCGTAGGTAATAAGACGCTCAGCAAATGAACTTAATTCTTTTGCTTTAGCTGCAGTAGTCTTAATTTTACCTTCTTTAATTAATGATACTGCAAGACCACGCATTAATGCAGTCCGTTGATCTCGGGGTCGTCCAAATTTTCTGTTTTGATTTCCGTGTCGCATATAATTATTCGCTCAGTGTTGCACCTAGATTCTTCAAAAGAGAGACAATTTCCTCTACTCCTTTTGGACCAATTCCATCGAGCGCTAGAATATCATCTTTTCGCTTTCGCACAAGCCCTCCAACTGTTCGAATGTTAGCTTCTTCTAAGGCTGCAAGCGTACGTGAAGAAAGTTCAAGTGTTTCAATTCGTGTTTTAAGGAGTTCTGGATCTACTTCAGTTTTTGATGACTCTGCTTCTACAGGAGTCTCAATCTCTTGCTTAGGAGCGTTATTTTGGTCTTGGAAGCCAATAATAGACTTTAGTTGGTGAATCATTACCTCAATTGATTGCTCGAGGGCTTCTCGTGGACTTACGGTTCCATCTGTTTCAATAGATACACGAAGTCGGTTGTAGTCAGTTCGATCACCGACACGCATGTTTTCAACTTCGTAGTTTGCTCGGCGAATTGGGGTGAAAACTGCATCAAGGGCAATAACGCCAATCTCTACTTTATCTTTCTGGTGAATTTCTCGTGGTACGTACCCAAGACCTTGCTCAACTTTGAACTCAATGTTAAGTTCACCAGTCTTTGAAGTAATTTCTCCAATGATTTGATCTTTACTTAAAATCTCAACTTGTGATGGACAAACAATGTCACCTGCAGTAACAATTCCAGGACCTTTTTTCTTAAGTGAAATAGTCATTGGTTCACTTCCGTGAAGTGACAGACGAACTCGTTTGATATTAAGCAAGATTGTAATCACATCTTCTTTTACACCGTCAAGTGTTGAAAATTCATGTGATGCACCTTCGATTTTTACTTGTGTAATTGCAGCACCAGGAAGAGACGAGAGAATGATTCGTCGAAGTGAGTTTCCAAGTGTGTGTCCATACCCTGGGTACAATCCATCAATTTCGTAAGTACCTCGAAAATCTTCCTCAGTGATGATTCGTGGCTTTGATGGGAGCGCAATGTTTGTCTCTAACATAATATAATGCTTACTGTTGCTAAAAAGGTGTACTATTATCGGCTGTAGTACTCAAATACCTGTTCTGGATCAAACAGCGTTTCAGTAGGGTTGTAGCTTGGAAGTCCAGTTGTCTTTCCTTCGAACTTTTTGATATCCATTGAGAGCCAAGAAGGAACAGTAGTTGCTTCAAACGTCTCACCAAGATTAATAAATAGTCCTTTCTGCTTGCTTGCTTCACGTACAGTGACTATGTCATTGATTTTCACTTTGTGTGAAGGGATGGTCATTTTTTTACCATTGATTACAATGTGTCCGTGTGACACCATCTGACGAGCGAATTGACGTGTCTTTGCAAGTCCTAGTCGGTAGACAACGTTATCAAGTCGTTGTTCAAGTCGAGAATAGAGTGCTAAAACGGGTTGTTCACTTTTAAGGAGCGCTTCATCAACATACCGACGAAGTTGCTTCTCCGTAATGCCGTAGGTGAATCGCATTTTCTGCTTTTCAATAAGCTGACGTTTGTAGTCACTCATTTGTCCTGGCTTACGCTTAGACACGCGTCCTTGTTTTGCCGCTGAAACAGCAAACTTAGCAGTTTGTGTTTTTTCGAAGATGGGTGCTCCGAGCCGTTTTGCAATTTTAAATTTAGGTCCTATTATCATACAATGTAATATTAAATACGTCGGGGCTTAGGTGGACGTGGTCCATTGTGTGGCACCGGAGTCATGTCTGTAATTTTAGTAACACCAATTCCCTTCCCTGAGAAAGAGCGAAGTGCTGACTCTCGTCCTGCTCCAACTCCTCTAATAATAACTTCAGCATCTTTCATTCCCATCTGAAGTGCTTTGTCTCCGATAATTTCACCGACTTTTGCAGCTGCAAATGGTGTACTTTTTCGTGAACCTTTAAAACCAAGAGCTCCTGAACTTGCTGCCATTACTGTGTTCCCCTTAAGGTCACAGAGTGTCAAAATGGTATTATTAAAAGTAGCAAGGATGTTTAACTTACCGTTTAGTACTTTCTTTTTCGGAATACGGTTAAGTGCTCGAGAAGTTCCCGATACATCTGACCCACCTCCTTTCTTTATGATTCGTTTCTTACCCATAGGAAAATCATTACTCTAATAAATATTAAGTCTTTTCGAGCTTACGCTTTCCAGATCCCATTGTCTTTTTAACACCCTTGAGTGTTCGTGCGTTTGTTTTTGTTCGTTGACCTCGAGATGGAAGTCGTTTCGCATGCCGTGAGCCACGGTATGATTGAATGTCTTTCAAACGCTTGATATTGCTCGCAACTGTTCGTTTCAGCTCTCCTTCTATTGTGAATGCTTCAACTTTTTCACGGATAGCGTTTTCTTGTTCGGTTGTAATTTCTGTAGGCTTTGTGAACTCAGAAATCTTTAGTTCGCCTAAAATTGTTTGTGCTCGCTTACGACCAATACCATGAACAGCGGTGAGACCGAACTCAAGGTGTTTTTCGTCTTTGATGGTGATACCTGCAATACGCATATAATATAGTTAGCCTTGTCGCTGCTTATGTCGTGGCTTTAATTTATTAATAACAAACACTACACCTCGTCGGCGTACAATTTTATCGTCTGGACTCATTTTTTTTACTGATGATCGTACTTTCATGTGTTGGTTTAGTTTTTTAGCTCTTAGTCTTTAGTTCATAGAATATTCTAGGGACTAAAGACTAAGAGCTAGTGGCTAACTACATTCTCTTGGTTATTCTTCCTTTGCCTCCGTATGGGTCTTGCACAATAGCAACTTTGTCGCCGACAAGTACACGAATTCTAAACTTTCGCATCTTGCCAGCAAGATATGCAATTTGTTTATCTTTTGTCTCATCTATTACGACGCGAAAAAGCGCATTTGGGAGCGCTTCCTCTACGGTCCCGTAGACGAGGTTGTCTTTATCTTGTGATTGATCCATTAAACGTGCCCGATTTTAACAAATCTATTTCAATACGTCAAGTTTTATGCCTGTGTATCCCTTTATTCTTGTCCTTCAACTACTTCGGTTATGGTGATTTCTTTGATATTTGTTGGGAACTTTGTTTTCCAGAAAGGTCGTATGACCGCATTTGCTTTCTCGATTGCTTTATATCCACCCAAGACGCTCGTTAGAGCAGTTTTATTGGCATTGAGAAGGTCAGTTTTGAGCTTGTCACCGTCGTATTTCCAAATAACGTGTGGTTTACCACTTAAGTTGAATGAAATGGCTGTATAATTACTGATGTCTGACGAACTTGTAGTAGCTTGCGTATAGGCAAATGTAAAGACAGAGGTATCTTTTATGCGAACATCTTCACCTTCGTAACCCGGAATAGTCTGTTTTGCAATGAAGTTCGCAAAATTGTCATCTTTGAAGATTGGAATTCGAAGGAGTACCTTCTCTTTGATTGTTGCTAAGTTATCCCCATAGGCAACAGACGGAAGTGATACGTATGTAAACGTGACTGCATCTTTGAACAATACGAAACCAGCTGGTTTCTCAGCATCAATTCTCATGAGAAGAGCGTTTCGAAGTTCTGTTTGCAGTGCTTGTTTAGCTGTTTGGAGCTCCGCATCATCAATCTTGAACTTTTTACCATTGAATCCTCCAGTAAATCCTTCTGTTGATTCTGCGTAAATAGTTGCATACTCTGGTTCACCTTTAAATCCGGGAACCGTAAATTTACCAGGGGCAACATTGTATTCTTCACCCACTTGATCTGCATACACTTGGGCCATCGTTACACCAGGAACCTTAGTTGTTCCGTTCATTGTGTACCCGGGGACAATTGCAGAATCTTTTATTTTGAAAATCTTTCCATTTGCAGACTCAAATCGAGTATTTGTTACAAGTCGTAGCGTTTCCTTCTGCTCTGCATTGTAAATAAAAAGCGATCCAACTGCTTGCGACTGCACTTCCTCCTCACCCGATGCCTTTACTTGGCTTTCACCTTCTGCTTCAAGTGTCATTACCTCGTAGGCCAATTCTTCAGGTTGCGGTGATCGCTTAGCTTCAAATACTGCATTAACGTTTGGTTGTCGATTCTTTGGATATACAGTGATTTCAGCCCCTCCCATAAGTGCACTTGCAAACAGTCCACCAACAATTATAAATAAGAAAATTGCTACGGCATAAAAAAGAGACTTGCTTTTCTTTTTATTGCCATCAATAATTCTGATACTGAGTTCTTCAGGAGCTTCTTCACGACTCATTTCTACTGGTTTTTGTGCGACTTTTAAAGACGGTGCCCCACCTTCTATGGGGCGACGTTTGTGTGATTGTGCTGGACGTATATCTTGCAAATTCCACTTTTGTGTCATATTCCTTTAAGTATACCCCCACACTAACTTTCTGTCAGTATTTCTTATGAGGATAGAATTTATGTAGCTAGTACTATATGAAGTGTATACGGTGAGTATTTGATACGCTGGCAAAACCAGCAGACTAAAAGTTAGTATCGGGGCGTACCCAATTGCATACCACCACCTGTAAAAGCTTTCAAAAACGGCACAAAACTTTTCAAAAAATGAGTGCAATTCAAGGCGTACAAGAAAAATATAAAGAGGCGTATGTTTTATACGACGAGCTATATTTTTTGCAGTACAACGTTAAACAATGACTCAATGTCATTATTTAAAAGGTTGTCGATATTTTGTAGAAATATCATACAACCTGAACAGTTCCTGTAAGGAAGAAGTGTGCCATTTTTGGAAAAGTTTCTTTAGTTGGTTTGAGTGTGGAAGTAGTACGTCGAAAGTGCAAGTGCAGTGTCCTCCATTTCTTTATTGCCCACAAGTTCTGAAGTGCAAAGGAGTACAGTCAGTTCTTTCAAACCTGCTTTTTCAGCTGTTTTTTGTAATTGTTCAATGAAGAAAGTTTCTGTATCTTTGGTTGTATGGATAAAGATGGTGTGTGGGACTTCAAGTGCATCAACTGTTTTTGTAAAAAGTGGTAAGAGTGCCTCTTGGTACGCTCCGAAAATGTGTTCAAGTTGTGTACACACTTTCTCAGTATATTGTGTGTGTATGTCAATTCCTGATTTTAAAATTGCGTAGGCTTCTTCTTTAGGTATATCACACGTTTGTGCAATTTCTCGTGCAAGCGAGTAGAGTCCAACGGAGATGAATGCTGTATTTTTGAGAACATCATCACGTACAATTCCCATTTCAGTTGCTTCGTTTGTGATATCAATGAGGCACACTTCTTGTGTGTCAGGATGTAGGTGTCGAACTACTTGGTAATAGAGATACATGAATGAGTAATGCAAAAACGGCACTTGCGGGAGTATTTTGTGGTATGAATCTTCTACAGCAGCTAATATCTTTTCTTCAGCTGCAACGGTAATATGTGCGATATCAATCTGGAGGCATTTTTTACCAACAGGTTCTTTAACACTGTAGCCATTAAGCTCAATATCCACTGTTGCGCTTGCAATAATGCGAATATCGTCAGCTTGTGCGGTAAGTGAGGCAGTGGTTTCCTTTTCAGCCGAGGTTACTAGTTGTTCTATAAGGCTTTCTGTGACTAAAAATGGCACTTGATCTTCAAAGTGGATAGTTTTAGTTGCAGTGAAAGACCATGGTGCAGAAAGTGTGGTTTGTATACTTCGTACCCGAAGCTCTTTGTTAAACGCATAGAGTGCCTTAACGCCTCCATTACCGAGTTCAAGTAGCGCGTTGAGTGTTGCAGTGTTTATTTCTCGAACGATGTCAGTATTTGCTCCGGTGTCTTTGATGAGCATGTGTTCACGATGGGACCAAACTATCGTGAGGTCATTGGTGCTTTGTGTTGATACAACAATAGCAACGCCAACACTTCCACTGCCGATGTCGACAATAACTCCACATCGTACATCTTTGTTCTCTCGCGATAAAAATGACATTTGTATCTAGTATACCGTATCTCTATAAAAAATCTGTGAATACTTCAGATGATGTGTGTATGTATTAGATCAATTGAGATTTCTTGGCTTCTGCTTCTTAAAGTTTAGATAGAATGAAACAAGTTCAGGATTAGCAATTACAGCATCACATTTTTGGAGTACTTCTTTTGTAAGTATTTGTGTAGCGGTGGGGTCAACTTCCAAAATGAATGTTGTTTGTTGTTTAAAGTCGTCAAATTCTTTTTCATCTATACCACTACTGAAGGCAGAAATGATGTTCAGTGAAGGCATTGGAATTGGATTTGATCTATCAATAAGTGATTCTAATATTTTCAACTTATAATAAAAAATATCCTTTTCTTTTCTAATACTATCAGATTTAATTTCCGGAAACATTATTACGATAATTTCAGTAAGTACATCACCATATGAACGTTCAAAAGCAGAGTTGAAATACGCATCTGAGATTTCTTCTTTTTTATCTAATTCTTCGCTCATTGTGGCAAGTTTACTCAAGTACAGCCTTGATTCTTCGGACTCCTTGGGATGAAGATTCTTCTTTTGTTATCTTAAAAGTACCTTGTACTTCACTAAAGTTTTGTACGTGAGGTCCTCCGCATAGTTCACGAGAGTACAATGTACCATCGGGTCCAGTCATGCTGTATACCTTTACTTCGTCAGGATATCTATCCCAGAAACTTGCTTCAATAGTAGGGTCAAGCTGTGCCTCTATTTTAGGGATAATTTTTGTAGTTACTTCCCCACCTTTTTGTAGTGAACCATTTACAAACTCCTCTATTTTACGAAGTGTTTCGTCGGGTACTTTTTCAGAATACGTAAAATCAAAGCGAAGTCGTTCACCGGTAATGTTTGATCCTGCTTGGTGGACACTGTCTCCTAGTTCCTTTCGGAGTCCTGCAAGAAGTAAGTGAGTTGCAGTGTGGTACTGGACTACTTTCTCTGAATGATCAGCAAGCCCTCCTTTAAACTTTTGTTCTGCCCCAGCACGAGAAAGTACACGGTGTTCTTCCATAAGTTTATGGAAACCAGTCATATCAACCTCAAGTCCACGCTCCTGAGCAATTTCTTGTGTTAACTCGATAGGAAATCCATACGTCGTGAAAAGTTCAAATGCACTTTTCCCAGCCATGTATCGTTCTACATCTGTTTCTTTATTAAATACTTTCTTTCCTGTTTCTTCGTCAATATGTGTTGTAGCAAATATTTTAAGTGAAACTTTGTTAAATTGCTTCAAACCGTGTTCAAGGGTCTTTCTAAACTGAGTTTCTTCTTGTGCAATAGTATCGATTATACTTTGCTTCTTCTCCTCTAAGTTTATGTAGTGATCTTTGTAGGTCGCGATAACACTTAACGCTAGACTTTTTAATTCACCTTCCTTGATACCAAGAACGTCGGCATACCGTACAGCTCTTCGCAAAAGTCTTCGTGTGAAATATCCTTGGTCAGTATTTGAAGGAAAGATTCCATCACCAATCATGAATACTGCACCTCGTATGTGATCGGTTATAACACGAAATGCAACGAGGTTGTCTTCATACTTTTTACCTGAGATATCTTGTATTTGGAGAACTACATTCCAAAGTAAGTCCGTTTTGAAAACGTCTGGGTTATTATTGTACGCTGCAACAATACGTTCTAGTCCTCCACCAAAGTCAATATTCTTACTTGCAAGTTCAGTATATTCATTGTCGCCTGTTTTCACGTATTGCATGAATACGTTATTTCCAATTTCAAGAAAACGACCACAGTCACAATTTGGATGACAGTGTTCTCCGTACTTTGTATCGTGGGGTGTTCCAAAATCATAAAACATCTCAGAATCCGGCCCTCCCGGTTCACCTACAGGCATGTTTTGTGGCACGCCAGCTCTACTCCACCAATTTTTCTTCGCTTCAAAATAAAAGATTCGTTCACCGTCTTTCATTCCTCGCTTATATCCATCTGCCTCACTTCCCATGTACGCAATATGTGCATCAATTCGCACAACTTTAAAAAGTTCTTGCCAAATTTTTGGTGCTTCTTCATCTTTGGGTAGATTGTTAGCAATATCACCTCCAAACGCAGAAATGTAGAGTTTGTTTGGATCAAGGCCTATTTCAACCGTGAGAAATTCAAACATCCATTCTATTTGTTCTTTTTTGAAATAGTCACCAAAAGACCAGTTTCCAAGCATTTCAAAAAACGTTGTATGACGATTGTCGCCCACTTCCTCAATATCGTCAGCACGAAATGACTTTTGACTGTCTGCAATACGTGTTCCCTTTGGGTGCTTTTCTCCAAGGAGGTACGGCACCATTGGTTGCATACCACTTCCTGTGAAAAGTGTTGTTGGGTCGTTTTCAGGTACTAATCCAGAGGAAGGAACAATAGCATGTCCCCTATCCTCCATAAACTTGAGGTATTTAGCTCTAATTTCATTTCCAGTCATATATTTGTATGAAGACTATACCAAATACTCAGATTTATTAAAGGTCTTTGTGTTTCTATGTACTTTTATGAAGTTGAAGTTTCATGAGTTCTTTTGTTTTTGAAGCAGTCGGTCCAGCGCACGAAATCACAAGCTTTGAGGTATCAAGATACTTTTTGAGTGCTTGGTTTATCTCAATTCTGGTAAGGGTACTGAATTTAGTCCTTCGTACAGTAATTCCTTCAAGGTCAAATCCAGCTAATTGTAGGCCGTGATGGTAGCGTAACGTGCTTTGGAGTGAATCTCCGCGCATGGCCTCTCCAGTTTCTAGAATAGTTTTAAAACGATCAAATTCAGATTGCGTAATACCTTTGGTTCTAATGAGTTCAATCTCACGAAGCGTTGAAGCAATACCTTGGAGTACTTTATCTGGCGCAAAAAAAGTCATAATGCGCCAATACCCACTACGTTTTCGAGATGTCGTTTCTGTCTTTGCATAAATACCGTATGTGAGGCCTTCTTTTTCCCGTACAGTGCTCATTAGACGTCCTGCAAAACCTCCCCATTTTCCAAGCACATTGAGGCCAAATACAAAAGCATAATAATTTTTATCATCTTGAGTTAATGGTAGTGAATTCCCGATATTAATTTCTATATTCTGTTTACTTGGAATAGAAACAAGTTCTACAACTTTTTTTGTAAGTATACGTGCTTCAATATTCATTGGAAAATTACTGCCCATACTGTTCTCCCTTGAAGATAGTTTTTGCAATGTATTTATGAAATTTTGTATTTTTTGTTTGTACTTAGTATCAGAGATAAATGTAGATATCCATTTTGAGTTTAGAACATTTATATGAAACTCTTGAAGACTCTTTTTCTCTACATTTTCAATCTCTTTGATCAACACATCAGTATTAAAGGTATATCGGCTATCATTCTGTGTGTAGAGTACATTTTCAAGTGCTTCAAGTGAACGCATTTTTGCATCTTCTTTTGATTCTATAAGTTCGTTTGTAACTAACTCTTTAATACGCTTGATTTCGGTTGATGTAAATGTAGGTGAACCAATCATTGTCTTTACCAAAGCCTGTAGCTTCATCTGATGTGTATCAAGTGAAGAAAAAGAAATGGTAACCATACCATCGCTTGCAGTGACGTTGATGCTTGCCCCAATTAAGCTTACAGCGTCAAGAAACTGTGTACGTGTGTACGTACCACATCCAGAAAGAAGTGCGTGAGTATATACATACGAAATTGCCTCGCATTTCACATCATGGTTACTTCTTGAGTATGGCATTGAGACTAAGACAGAAAAAGTTCGCTCATTATTTCGAGTGATACTTATACTGTTAGTATCAGCGTTTAAATATTCTTTGAAATCCATAGTATTATTTAGCTATTTTGCCAACAAAGTGCCCAATAATCATTTGTTTTTGAGCGAATATCTTTTGTGCCGTTTGTATAATGTCTTTTGCGGTAATGCTTTTTAACGTTGCTTCAGTAGTAAAATATTCCTCCCATGCTCCTGCTCCGACATATTCAGTAAGCTCTCGCGTGATAGCAAGTGAACTTTCGCGTCCAAGTATTTCTGAAGTAAGTATCTTTTGTTGAACTTTTTTGTACAGAAGCGCTATATCTTTTGAAGTGAGAGAAAGTACAACATCAAACACAATTTTTTCAATTTGTGAATGTGTAGCTTTTTTTGTAAGAGTAACGTAGAGAATGCCAACATTTTCTTCTTGTGTTGGCTCAACACTCATTTCTACTTTTGATGCTAAACCTTTATCAATGAGCTTTGTGTATAAAATACTGTCAGGGCCTTCGGTCAAAATTGATGCAAGTAATTGTGTTTGTGTCCATTCTTTAGCTGGAAACCCACCATGTTTAACTCCAAATGCAACGATGTTCGTAGAAGATTCACGCTCAATAGTGATACGACGCAACCCTTCTTGTTTTGGTTCACAAGCAGGTATATTTCTAATAATTTCAGAATTTGAAGTAAGTACACCAAAGGCTTTTGTTACTTCTTCAAGACACGTTTGTTCGTCTATGTCTCCTACAACCGTAAGGGTAGCATTTTTAGGGTCATAGAAACGATTATAAAATGATTTAAGCATTGGTGTGGTGTACCGCTCTATGTCTTCTCTAAAACCAATTGTTTCGTGACCGTATGGATGATTGTGGTAGGTACAACAAACCATTTCAACACTCAATGCAAAATATGGATCACCAAAGTACATATCAAACTCTGACAGCACATTGTTACGTTCAGGAAGAAATTCTTTGTCACTTATAACAACCCCATGCATACGTTCTGCTTCGATGATGAGCGCACGTTTAAAATGAGATTTTGGGTAACTAAAAAAATAAGTTGTTCGATCTTTCCAAGTATTTGCATTCAAAATACATCCAGTCTCGCGTTCAAATTGCATTGCTCCTGAATCGATTTTCATTTTAAGATCCGCCTCTGTTGGTTTAAAAAGCATATGTTCAAGCATGTGTGCTAAACCTGTTTCGCCAGCTCTTTCATCACGTGCTCCGACTTTGTATACGATGTTGCTTGTTACAACTCCGGTTCCTTTGACTTCCATATACAACAGCGTAAGACCATTTTTAAGTCTGTATTCTGAAATTGTTTTATACTTCTTTACAAAGGTGTACTCTTTGGTTTTAGAAACGTTCTTGTTCTTCTTTAGATTTTTTGACATCTGAAATAAAATTTTTATATTCTCCAAATACTATATTAAATTCTTCAATAATTCCATTGTGCAGTTTTTTGTTTAAAACAGTACTTATCTCTTCGTATGCAAAGAGTCTGTCTTCTAAACTTCCTTTAAAGTCCGCAACAAATCGTGAATGATCATCATAATACTCTTCTATGACCGTTCGCATGTTGTGTATCTTATCTGCAGCCGAAACAATCAAAGCTTCTTCTTGAGCTCCTTTAAGGTTTTTAACATAGTGTAGCTTTTGTTCTCGCCAAGGTAATTTTTTGAATTCTTCGGTTTGTGGTTCTGAGACTGCTTCGACTATCTCGCGAACGACCCCTCCAAAATCATCTTCAAGCTCAGCTTTTGTGTAGTCAGTGTCTTCAAGTGTGTCGTGAAGAAGGCATGCAATAATAACATCTTCATTGTCCGTATAGTCAAGCGCAATGAATGAGACTGCAACAAGATGACTTACATAAGGAATTGCTATTGATCCCTTACGAACTTGGTCTTTGTGAAGAATTGTCGCAGCGCGAAGTGCTTGTTCAATGCGGTAGGAATACATATGTGATGGATTACTTATTAAACATTATGCTCTTCTACGCATTTCTGGTCTACTATTTACATTAGCCGCGTTCTTTCTCATGAGGTCCATTTCTTTTCGCGTATCATCTTGAACACGTTTTGTATACTCTTCAACGTTTCTCGTCTCAGTTTCAGCTTTCGCTTGAGTGACCGCGATTTCTCGTTCCTTCGCTTTAATTTCGTTGATTATTTTTACTTGTTCACTTGTTGCGTTTTTTTCAATGTCCAGACGTACTTTTTGTGCACGCATTTGTGCGCTTGTATAGTTTTCTTGTGATCTTTGCATTTGTTGCTCTGCCTGCTTAAATGTTTCTTGAGCTTTTTTATATGTATTTAAAGCTTGTGCTTCAAGTGTTGAAACTTGTTGCATTTTTGATTGTGCGTTCGTACTTACTTGATACTGTTTCTGTGTCAGCTGTTGCAAGTGATTATCTAACGTACGACGATTCTGTTGATGTAAATCTTGTAGTTGCCGTGAAGCATCTAATTTCCTTTGGTTATCAGAGTTTTGCATATTATGATAATTGTACACCTTCTTCAGTTAATAGTTCACGCTTTTTTTCAATTCCACCACGATTATAGCCTCCTAAAGTACCGTCGGCCCGAATAACACGGTGGCAAGGCACTTCAAGGTCATAGTTTGCTGCCATAACGTTTGCTACAGCTCGTGAAGCTTTTTCATTACCTGCTTTTTTGGCAACCTCCTTATACGTCATAACACTACCCTTTGGGATATTTCGGACTACATCACGAACGAGTTCGGTAAATTCAGTCATACATTTATGATTTCTTGTGAATTGCCTGTAGTTTTTTACCGCAGGCTTCTCGATACGGACAGTACTCACAATTTGGACCTGATTCTGGGTAGGTATCGTTCTCAAGGCAGACTTTAATTTTTTCTAACGTTGGTTCTATCCAGCTTTGATCACCTTCGCACGGAACAAGTGTGGTATCAAAGGTTAATGTGTCGTTAAAGGCCTCTCCACTTTTAAGTGCGTTGGCATAGACAAAAAACCCTGTTTTCTGGACGTTAAATCCATTTTGAGTAAAGAGCCACTGATACACACCAATTTGTCGTTTGTACTGATCTTCCCATGAAGAATCGGCAAGTGTTTCAATTTTTCCGTCTTTAGAAGTTGCTTTGTAGTCAACAACAATCAATGATTCATCTTTGTTTTGCCATACATCATCAATTCCACCTGAGACGGTTAATCCTGTAGATTTATGTACAAATTGTATTCCTTCAAAGGGGTCACGCCATACGTTAAGTTCTTTGTGTACAAAAGGCACTGCATCAACTTTATACTCTTTCATGATTGGATGTGATTCACCTTTTTCACGATACGTATCGAATTCTTTTTTAAATAACTCATCAACTGCAATGTTTAAGTTAAACGATGGCATTCCAGGTCGTTTTGTTCCAAGTTTGTTGTCAATATAAAAGCAACGAGGACACTCAATAAAAAAATCAATTTTTGAACGAGATAGTTTCCACTTTGCTCCGCCATAGTTCCATTCTGATGACCGGTTTGGATTATATTTTTTTACGTACGTTGACATAGGTACTTAGTATACCATCATAGAAAAAAGCCCGAAAATCGCGCTTTTTTCTATGATTTTTGATCTGTTTTAGGCTTCAGAAGCGAGTGCAATTCGAATTGTACAAAGAAAATGTGACGAGTCGTACATGAAGTACGATGAGAAATATTTTCTGCAGGACAATGAAGAAGTGTGCCGCTTGTGGAGGCTAAAAACTATTTTGCGGTAAATGTTGCAAAAGCCCCCTCAATCTGCTTATCATCAGCTAAACTGAACACACGGTCTCCACTTTCACTATAGAAAACAATAGCGTAAGAGTTACCTGCAACTGTTGAACGTTGTAATACAACTGATTCTGGAACAAGCCCTTGTTCTTTACTGTATCGCGCAACTCCAAGTAATCCTGCAGGTTGTCCGTTTGCGTAATCACGTACTCCAATCCATCCTTCATCAGTTGGGAATGTTGCACTTGAAAGTTTTACTTCCTTACCTGCTTTAACTTCATCAACTTCAATCTTTCCTTCTCCAGTAACGAGGACTGGTTTTGCATCAGTTTTTACTTCTTCCGGCTTGACTTCTTCACCTGTTGTTGTAGTTACTTCTTCTGTAGTTGTTGTATCTGTTTTTTCTTGTGCAACCTCCTCTGTCTTAGGTGAACCTCCAAAAATCCATACGAGCAATCCTCCAATAAGAAGTCCTGCAGCAAATGCAACTACAGTCTTCTGGCTTTCTTG
Source organism: bacterium (assembly GCA_043719295.1). Lineage (GTDB taxonomy): Bacteria > Patescibacteriota > Minisyncoccia > Phycocordibacterales > UBA918 > OLB19. Next base: position 154,739 of record JAYSUD010000001.1, on the reverse strand, counting down.
CTTCTCTTGTTCTGACATACAATAATTCTGTGATAATGCTTATATACGCCAATTATATCATAGCTAAAAATAAGAAAAGTCTTGACAAAACCTAGTCTAGTTTTGTAGGAATCTCAAAAACGATTGCAATTCGAGACGTGCAAGTAAAATATGGCGAGGTGTACGTATAGTACATTGAGTAATATTTCACGTAGCACAACGAAGAAGTGCGCCGTCTTTTGAGGTTCCTATTGACCTACTGTTGTTTGACTGAGCTTCTTTGCCTCTTCAAGAACCAACTGCATTCGTGTTTGTGAGATGTGGGCATGTCGCAATAACTCGGGCTTTACTAACAAATCAGCACAAACGACAATCCCGCGTTCAATCAATGCTCTTTTTTGAGAAACACTCAATGTTTGCAAAACGGTAACGGGATACATTCCTGATTTTTGAATACGGTCATGGAGGTTATTCTTTTTAGGAAAATCCCAACTGAGAAGGGTGAGTCCGCTACAAACACCATACTTTTCTGCTGAAGTGGTAAATTTTGTATTAGTCACAATCATAAGTTCCTTTATACCGCAAATGTCCTCGTTACAGATTTTAGTATCCTTAAGATCAAGAAGGCGCGAGTGACAATAGAGTGCAACTTGGAGATCAGACTTCATCCCTGGATGTGAGTGAAATTTCGCTTCGCAAACAAAACTATGGTCACTTTTATATGCAGCAACATCAAGTTCATGTTCAACACAATTACCCTGTAACAATACACGCGTCTTTGTTATGTAGCCTTCATAGGCAAACAATCGAGCTAAAAAGTCTTCGAACGGAAAACCAGTTGGGCCGAGATTAAAAAGTGCTCTTCGTAAGGAGTATCGTGCAGCAACGGTCACTTCACTTTTTTGGAGGAGTTCAAATGCATACTTGTATATTTCTTGGGTATGAATACCGTCATACATTATTGATTCAATTTCAGCTACAATCGCGCTAATTTCAGCAGAGGTTGCGCCAGATTGTTGTAAAGACTGCCGTAACTTTTGAGCATTAAATGGCTCGAAGTTACCGTCTGCTTTCGCTACAGAAAAACTCATTCCGTAATAATACCACCCCCACAGCAGACTTCATCATCATATAATACACATGACTGACCGTAGCTTACTGTTTCACCTACCTCCGTATACGTAAGTGTAAGCGATTTTTCGTCTATAGAAACAATTTCACAGAGCGACGGTTTTTGACGATACCGAGTTTGTATTGAAAGCATGTTTCCAACTTTAGGTTCGAAGGCAATGTAGTTTAATTCAGTTAGTGTAATGAGGCTTTTTATTTCTGTAACAATCTTATTGGTTGTAACAGTAATCGTATTCTCTTCAATGTTTCTGTCACACACGTAATACGGCTTTCGAACCGGATTTGATGTTGTAATGGTAAAACCTTGTCGTTGTCCATTTGTGTATACGAGCGCACCTTTGTGTGTACCAATAGTGACACCTTCCTCATTTAGAACGGCACCCTCCTTGAGTTCAATATAGTGCGAAAGAAATTCTGGTATATCTACGGCACCTAAAAAACAGATACCTTGACTATCTTTTTTTTCTGCAGTTATAAGGTCAGCATCCTCTGCTTCTTTTCGAATGATTGTCTTTTCTGAATCACCTACAGGTAGCAGTATGTACTTCAGTTGTGCTTGCGTTAGTGTCCATAAAAAATACGACTGATCTTTTGTGCCATCAACCCCTCTGTGGAGCGTATAAGAGCCTTCATTTTCATTTCGTATTGCATAGTGTCCTGTTGCAACAAAGTCTGCATTATGAGATTTTGCAAAATCTAAAAATGCACCGAACTTTACGTATTTGTTACACATAACATCGGGGTTTGGTGTGCGACCCATTTTATATTCACCAATAAAATAATCTGCCACGTCATCCTTATACGCTTTTTCTGCATCACAGGTAAGAAATGGAATGCGGAGTTTTGCAGCAACACGCATTGCATCAAGTCGCTCTTGCTCCCAATTACATTCTAAAAAATCAGGATGCCAGACTTTAATAAAAACTCCGACAACATTATATCCTTGCTTAATAAGACGTAACGCACACACTGAAGAGTCAACTCCTCCTGAGAGTCCAACAAACACAGTTTTTGTAGTTTGTGTAGTCATTTGTGTACGTACGCTATCACACAGAGTCTTTGTGTGCAAAATTTACAGAAGCACCTCAAATAGTACGATATATCGTACTATTTGAGGTGCTTTGAGATGTTCCTCTTGTGTGCTTCAAATGTCTCTGCGTAATAAAATTGGCCATCGTCCCCTGTAATGTAAAACATGTATTTTGACGGTGTCGGTTCAAGGACTGCTTCAATAGCCTGAAGTCCAGGGTTCCCAATTGGTGTTGGAGGTAATCCGCGATACAAGTACGTATTGTAGGGTGTATCAATTTTTAAATCTTCTGGTTTCAGTTCCTGTAACGTTTTATTAAGAACATACTCAATAGATGCATCGGTTTGAAGTGCCATGCCGATTTTGAGTCGATTTTGAAGGATTCCTGAGACCATTTTCATAGAAACTTCGTCATTTGCTTCTCGTTCTAAAATAGAAGCCAATATGAGTACTTCATATTCAGAAAATTGTGACTGTGCAATTTTTTCTTTATAAGGAGCTACTTTTAAAGAAAATGTATCCATAAGTACGGTTACAAATTGCTCTGCAGTTGAATCAATTGATACAAAATAAGTGTCAGGGAATAAGTACCCCTCATTGTTTTTTGATAGTTGCAGGAAAAGTATAGTGTCAAAATCTTTAATTTTTGATTGTGCAATTTCTGCAATAGCTTTTCTTGTAATTCCTTCAGGTAACGTAATTCTCTGTAACGAAGCATCAATATCGTTTGAAGCAAGTTTCTTTGCAACCTCAAATACATTTTTTGGTTCTTCAAAGTGATAGATTCCCGCATAAATTGAAGTTGGGTCGTACGAATAGGTTAGAAGTGCATAGAGAAAAAATGAAGAACGAACTAAGCCTACTTCCTCGGCACGATTTGCAATTGCCTGAACCGACATCCCCTTATCAATTTGCAGTGTAACTCCGTCTTGTTCTAGAGCATAGTCAGGTGGAGTGGTTTGGAAAAATGAAAATCCACCTATACCAAAGAGAATTATGAGCGAAATTATAATAAAGAGTAAAATTGATTTGCTCTTATTCATACTTTTGTAATTTCTTTCTGTTAGATCAAATTCCATGTTTAGGTTGGTAGATTGCCTGTTGGTAAATTATTCGGCGCCTCACCTCGTGTTGATGGAACACGATTTAAAGTTGGGGTAAACGCAACAGTACCAGGTAAGTGAAAGATTGTTGCCATCTCTTCAGCAGACATTACTTTAAAATGTTTAAACCACTGACGAGTTTTATAAAGGTGTAATTCTTCTTTTTTGAGCTTTGGTCGAATTTTAGCAAAAGGATCTGAAAACCAGTTATAGTTAAAGTCTGTTCGCCAGTTTACTCCAAGGCCATTTCCAATACGATTTTCGGTTGCTGCAAAGTTACGAATAAACTTACTGTACAATCCCCCATCATAATCTCCTGGTTTCTTTGAGAGATAAAACAGTCGACATGCAAACTCAAATGGCGCTTTCCCTGCTTGTCGTTCCATTGAGTCAACAAGGTCACGTTCACCAGTTGTTAGTTTTACCATTCCCTCAAACTCAATTTCAGCTTTCTTGTCTTTATCTCTTCCCATTAGTTTATCAATTTTTGCTTGGATTCGTTTTTCCCAGGTTCCTTCTGCATGTAATTGTCCGTTCTTAAAATTGCGTTTTCTGTGTCCACGAACAATAAACTGAATCCAAATCTGTCGATGTGGATCTATAGCACCAAGCATTTCAAGCATAGGTGTCATGGGGTCAACTTTCTGTTCCTCTTTTGGCAATTTGTCCATTCCAAAGTCGATGTATGTTTTAATCGGAAGTTCTTCGTCATTTTTTTTATTGAAATGGAAACAAATAGCTGACCACTCTTTAAAATCACCAAAGTCACTTGGGACTTCTGCCGTGTAGTCTACTTCCTGTTTAATGACTTCAACCCCTGGATACTGGGCATACATGTTGTCTACAAACCCACCGGTGAATTTGTTTGGAATGGTCGCGTAAAAATGTACATCACCTCCTCGTGATACTAGTTCAAAGGTATAGTTTGGCGGACGTTTGCCGTCAATATAGGTTTCCCACAAGTTATCAGGACTTGCTTGATTCCAAATCTGAGTAAACACAAACTCCATTGCTTCAGGTGACTTAAATACTTCAGGTGGAAGTTTTATTTCAAATATTGTACGCCCGCTTTTAAGTCTGAATTTTTTTCCTACCATTTCAAGCCATTTTTCAAAGAACAAGTGAAAGGTTAAATATGGTAACCACAAAGGAGATAAAATAAAGATGAAGGTAATCATCTTTGACTGTGAGACCCCGATGAAGCTAAGTACAACTACAACAATAAAAAGTCCTATGACCAGTGCAGGTATTGCATAGTTAATATCCTCAGTATCAAGAAAGCCTATCATTCCTCCGATTATAGGAATCCCTTTTTTATCGTGTGCCATGTGTATTCTATTGTACATTACAAACGGGGTATTTTGTTTTCAAAATACCCCGTTTATGTATATAAAAATTATTTATTAGGACTTATGGAAATGAGTGCAATTCGAGGCGTGCAAACAAAAAACGACGAGGCGTACATTTAGTACGTTGAGGAGTATTTTGCGAAGCATAACGAAGGAGTGTGCCATTTGCGTAAGTTCTACTTTATTCTGCGATTGAATACATCCCATTAGAAAGTTTTTTGAACAAAACTGTATCTTGGAGGTTTACTACAATGGTATTGTCTTTTACGTACCGCTCTTTGCGTACCTTGTCGATAATTTCTTCTTTTGAAAGTGGACCATGTTCTTCAAGGATATCTCGAAGTACGTCTTTTACAACTCCCGCTGAGTATCCCCATTCAGTAAGTGCATAGAGTCCGCGTCCTACCAATACAAATCGGTCATCTTTAATGAGTTCATTGTGACAGGTTGCAGTATGCGCTTTTTTGTCAAAGAGTTCTTGAATTGCTTCTGCCACTTCTTTAAAGTGCATTGGAGATCCGTGACGTTTTACTACCAAATATGCGTAATCGCGAATTCCCTTAACCTTAACGTTTGGACTTGATGACTGTCCCCATTCACCAAGTGGGTTTGCACTGATGTCTTTTGAGATTTGTAGCCAACGTTTGAGTATTACTTCGTCGTGTTTATCAGTAATTTCAATAAGTTCGTCACGGAATCGTTTAATCATTTCTTCTTCGGTAATCAAGTCTTCTCGATTGAGATTGCTGTAGAGTTTTGTCAGTGCCTTTTCGACAATGTCAGCAATTTTCTTCTCGGTATACCATCGATGTTCGTACGTAGTATTTTCTTTACTTCTGAAGAATGGAATACCAACTACAAGGAGAAAATAGATGTGATTTCGAAGTGTTATGTCACTGGTTATCTCTTCAAGGAGTACGTGTTCAGCAATAAGTCCACCGCCTAAGCTCGTTATGATTTCTTGGAGTTCTACAAAAATTGCCTCAAATTCTTTGTATTCAGCTGATTTCTGGATTGATGTAATACCGTAGTTTTCAATTTGCCGTACTCGCTCACGAGTAATACCGTACGTTTGTCCAATGGACTCAAGCGTACTACTTTCTCCTTCAGTTCCGATGCCGTAGCGCTTTTCGAGCACATCTTTAGCTCGTGGTGGAAGGGCTCCGAGGAGTTTTTTTGTTACCTGTTTTGGTTTAAACGAAATCATGTTTGAGTAAAAAATGTTAATACTGTCTTCATATCTTCTGTACCACCCTTCTTGTTACTCGTGATTTTATCACGACTATTGACAATCGTCAATAGTCATATTTGTGTTATACGTTAGTCATAATGTTGATAATTTTGTTTGGGACGTAAATGTGTCGCGTAACTCCGTTTGTGAGGTATTTTGCTATCGTTTCTGTTTCTGTAGCTCTATTCAAGATAAAAGATTCATCTGCATCTTTTTGCACAACAATACTTCCACGCATTTTTCCATTAACTTGGACAGCAATAGTCACCTTTGTATCTACAACATAAAGTGGATTTGATTTTGGATACGATTCAAGATGAATTGAAGTTATTTTACCTTGAATGGCCCACAGTTCTTCTGTAAGGTGTGGAGCAAATGGCGCAAGTAGACGCAAGAATACTAGATACGATTCAAGTGTTAATCCGTCTTTTTCAACAAGATTAATATAAATCATCATCGCACTTATCGCGGTGTTGAATTTATAGAGTGGGACATCGTTCTCTAACTTCGAGATAGTTTTGTGGAGTTGACGCGTTACTTCTTCACTCTCAGATTCTGTGATATGCGTATCAAGTCCGTATACACGCTCGAGGAATCGGCGGACACCAACAATACCTCCCATATCCCATGGATAGTTTGCTGTCTCTCCGTATGGCCCCATAAACGAGAGGTACATTTTTACACAATCAGCACCCACTGTTTTAACGTGATCATCAGGATCAATAACGTTCCCTTTACTCTTACTCATCTTGTTACCGTCAGGGCCCAAGATGAGCCCACGATTGATGCGCTTCTTGTATGGTTCGCTATCTTGAACTAAACCGAGGTCAAATAGCGCTTTCTGCCAGAAACGTGAATAGAGAAGGTGCATTGTTGTGTGTTCAGCGCCTCCAAAGTAGATGTCAACAGGCATCCATTCTTTTTGTTTCATAGACGAGGAAAGTTCACCATTGTTTTGGTTGTCTAAGTAGCGCAAAAAGTACCATGAGGAATCTACAAACGTATCCATAGTTTCAACTTCAGGTGTCCATCCTTCTCCAAAGATTTCTACTGTTCTCTTTTTGAGCTCTTCACTTTTTGTAAGAGGAGCAACACCTGTAGGTCTAAAATCAACATCCTCAGGCAACAACCAAGGTAAGTGTTCTTTTGGGACAGGATGTGCAACACCTTGCGGGTCATACACAATTGGAATTGGTACGCCCCAGTATCGCTGACGTCCAATAGACCAGTCACGAAGTCGATACGTATTAGTCATCTTCCCTCCAACCTTAGCAACAATTTTTTCTTTAGCTTCTTCTGAATCCATCCCATCAAATTCTCCTGAGTTATAGAGTGTTCCTACTCCTGTGTATAGTTTTGATTCACGAAGTTGTGCAATTGCGTACAGATCTTCTTCTATAGTGAATTTTTTACAAATTTCATCATAGGTCAACCAAACCGGTTCTTGTTTTTTAAGTTCTTCTACACCAACAGTAGACGAAGCATCAGAAACAAGTTCTAAGAGTACTCGTCGACTAGTGAGTGTCCTATTTTCATTTTTTCCAGGGTGATAAAAATGTGCTTCGGTTTCTTGAGTTATAAACTTAACGAACTTCGTGTCGTATCCGGTCTCTTCTTTTGTCTCACGAATTGCCGCTTCTTCATACGTTTCGTTTGCTTCAAGACCTCCGAATATGAAAGAATGATTTTTAAATTCGTGACTATGCTGAATTAAATATAAATTTGTTTTTGGATTATGTACTATCGAACCTACTGCTTTTCTTGTCACAGGATTCGAAAGTGGTGTTCCAAATACCTTACGTACAACTTGTGTTATCGGTAGTCCAAACTTTGTAGCAAATGCAAAATCTCGTTCGTCGTGCGCTGGTACTGCCATAATTGCTCCTGTTCCATATCCTCCAAGTACGTAGTCTGCAATATAGACCGGGATTTCTTCCCCTGATGCTGGGTTAATCGCAGTAATCCCCTCAAGTTTCACCCCTGTCTTCTCTTTGGTTGCATCAAGTCTATCTTGCTCCGCCTTTTGTTTTGAAGCATGCACATAGACTCCAATCTCTTCATTGTTCGAGGTCCCACCCCATACCTTTTCTATGAGGGGGTGTTCCGGGGCAAGGACAAGGTAGGTAGCTCCATAGAGTGTGTCGGGTCTTGTTGTGAAGACTGTTACTTCGTCTCCTGTTGAAATTTTAAAGGTTAGTTCTGCACCTTGTGACCGCCCTATCCAGTTTCGTTGTGCGTCTTTAATTTGCTCTGGCCAATTGAGTCCATCAAGGTCATCAATAAGTCTGTCTGCATATTGCGTAATCCGTAACATCCACTGAGGCATTTCTTTCTTCTCAATCATGTCTCCTGAACGTTCGCAGGTTCCATCGGCAAGAACCTGCTCATTTGCGATAACGGTATTGCATCCAGGGCACCAATTTACAATTCCCTTACCACGGTAGGCAATATCTTTCTTAAAGAATTCGGTAAACATCCACTGTGTCCATTTGTAGTAACTTGGGTCTGTTGAACTTGTTGTTTTGTCCCACGAGAATGAGGCACCCATACTGTTAAGCTGGTTGCGCATAAACACAATATTGCCTTCTGTCCATTCTTTTGGACTTGTATTTCTTTTGATTGCAGCGTTCTCAGCAGGAAGCCCAAATGCGTCAAAACCCATTGGATAGAGTACTTGCACCCCGTTCATGCGGCGGAAGCGCGCATAGATGTCAGGCACTGCAAACGCATGCCAGTGACCAATATGGAGGTTACCAGAGGGGTATGGCCACTCAACAAGGATATATTCCTTCTCTTTTTTGGTATCGCGTTCTCCCACATCATAGATACCACTTTCTTTCCAGATCTCCTGCCATCGAGCTTCAATCTCCTTATTATCAAATTTTTTATGCATGACTAATCTGGCTTCAAATTTATAAACGATAGAAGATAGTATGCTGTATTTTTGGTGACTGTAAAGTGCTGGGCACTTAAAAAGCTCTCGTTAAGAGAGCTTTTAGATCTGATACTTAGTTCTTATTGTATTTGTGGTTCTTTAACTACTGTCCTTTCAAAGCAGGTTTCTCCAACTCCATGATCCCAATTGTTGTATGGATTTTTCATCATTGCTTCACTTTGTATTGGCTCTACAGCAGTTGTTCCATTTTGTGACGGGTACGCGAATGATGCACAAAGTTCAAACGTGTCTTCATCAACTGTTTTGTAGGCATACGCTTTTCGTCCTTCTTGTGCTTTTGGTGCTTCTGTTCCAATGAATAGTCCATCAATCTCTGTTGGTAATGATTTGTTAATCCGATAGTGGTCTTCTACACGATATTGAATATCATTTAAGTTCATAACCTGTTCTTCATCAATGCGCATTTGTCGTACCTTATCTGGTGTATCACTGTACATAAATCCAAGTACCAAAAGACAAAGTGCTACAAGCGAAACAGCGCCACCGTAGATTTTTGATTCTTTTTCATGTGTGTTCCAGTATTCTTTTGCGTCTTGAATGTAATAGTAGAATGCTGCTCCTATAACGACAAAGATAGTAAGTGCTTTGAGTATGAAGCGCATAGTTACTTCTCCGTTGAGGTACGTAAGAATGACCGTTACAAGGTCGCCAAGCAAAAAGAGCCCAGCGACAATGAGCGATAGGTAGGTAAGCCACTTTGTTAGTGACATGTACGTACCTGTTTCTTTGCGTCTGACGGTATTAACAAGTCGCGTTAAGAGAATGTATACGGGGAAGAATACAATTAAGAGTGCGATACCGATTCTAATTCCCTGTTGTGCACTTTCATATTGATAATATCCAAAGCTCAGGTCGGGATACATTGCGTTAATGACGCCAAACGCAAGCCATATTATTGCGGTTAGTGATACATAGAGACAAATGAGTGATCCGAGTTGTATTGCGAAGTTTTTTGCAGTGTTATTCATATATTTATTATTACACAATTTAATTAATGATTGTTGTTTATATAGATTTTCATTTAGATACAAGCGAATGTTGCTCTACATTCCACTTTAGCATCTCCACCATCAACCTGGTCACACATCGAACATTGCATCGCTTTCATATCGGGTGCACTTGGTTGTCCATTTGCACCTTGTTTCATCATTGAGCTTGTATCCATAAAGTTTAAATTACTTGGTGGGATAAAAACGGATGCATCAACATTCCAGTTTTGACATGAATAATCAACATCAGTGTTCATATCAAATTGCCCCTGTTCTGTTTTTGAATTTGTTGATTCATCAATAGTAAATTTCATTGCCATGTCACCTGAAGCCCCTTTACCCCAAATGTACATTTCTTTGCCATCATTGATTACGTTTGTCTCTGTTGCTGTTCCTTCCATATTCATCATGAAGTTTGCTCGCATCTTTTCTCCGTTTGTATACACCTTGCCACTAATGGGAGACGGTGCACCTTCTTGGATATACGATACATCACACACAACATTTTTCTTAAGGCCCAGTACGTTTTTAAACGAACCAGAGCCACGCATACTATTTTCACCATTTGGTGCAAAAGCACCTTCAGTAATTTTTTCTACCGAGTTTTGATCTGCTCTATTTCCAAGATCAATATACCCTGTCAAATAGATAAACGCCCCGACCGCTAAAACAGCACATACAATTGCAATTTTTGTTATCATATATATAACTATAACACTACTACTAAACCTTATAGTTGCAATCTATGAAACAAGACGACTTACAAAAAGCACCAAAACTCTTCTGTGAAAGCATAAAAATCGGCCAATCTCCTGAGTATTTTGCAATCGGATTGAGTTCTGGAAGCCAAGCGCACATTTTCTCTCTCACACCGCAACATACAAAACGGCTTTTACAATACCTTACCTACGAGGTAGCAGAATATGAAAAGGTACATGGAGAAATTGAAGGTACTTGGGTTCCTCACGTAGTAAGTCCAGTACAGCGGGCAAATCCTCCAACACAACAAAGTTGATCTAAATAGCAAAGGGCGATTGCAAATATGCTTCCGCCCTTTTTCGTTGCACATCATCCTTTGATTCCTGATAACCCAGAAAGCAGATAGAAGAAAATAGCAACACTTTCTTCAGTATAAAAAACTATAGATACCGATACAATAAGCAGTATAAACATTAGCAGTGTAAATACTTTGACCCACATAGCATTCTCCTTTGCAGAATTTAGTTATTCATTTCGCTCAAACCAGGAAAGAGGTAGAAGAAAGTCTCGACGCTCTTTTTTGGATATAGCTCCGAAAGCAATATCGTAGCGTATATCATAAGTGCAACAAAGCCTAAAAACCTCTTCAGCATAGCAATTCTCCCTTCAGGAACAAGTTATTTGTAGTGATTATATCAAAAACTCAATCACATCGCCATCTTTAACGATATAATCTTTACCTTCTGTTCGAAGTTTCCCTGCTTCTTTAGCCTTAACAAACGAACCTGTTGTTACCAAGTCTTCAAACGTCACCACTTGCGCTCGAATGTATTTTTTTTCAAAGTCAGTATGAATAGCTCCTGCAGCAACAGGTCCGGTACTTCCAATAGGCACTGTCCATGCTCGTGTTTCTTTTTCACCGGTTGTAAAGTATGACATCAAACCAAGGCGATTATAACAAGCCCGCACGAGTGAGGCGATACCAGAGTCTTGTGTCCCGTATTCTCGTCTGAATTCATTTTTCTCATCTTCCTCTAAGTCTTTGAGGTCGTGTTCTACTCCTGCATCAACAAGTACGTATTCTGCATTGTTGACTTCAAAGAATTCAAGTAGTTCAGTCCATCGGTCATCATTGTTTTCATCAAAGTTATATGCGCCATGCTTTTTGTTACACACATATAAAAATGGCTTCATGGTAAGGAGGTGCAAGTTTTTGACAATTTTCTTTTGTACATCAGTAAAGGCAAACGAGTTTGCCAGTTTTCCAAGTTCAAGGTGTGGCAATAAAACTTCAAGTAGTTCTTCTTCGGCGAGCGCTTCTTTGTCTCCTTTCTTTGAGTCTCTTCCAACGTTACCAAGTCGTTTTGTTACCGTCTCAATGTCGGCCATTATAAGCTCGAGGTTGATAACCTCAATGTCACTTAATGGGTCAACCGCGCCTTGCACATGATGAATATCTTCATCATCAAAGATTCGGATTACTTCAGCAATCATGTTAGTTTCTCGGATATTTGAAAGGAACTTGTTTCCAAGACCTTCTCCACTTGACGCACCTTTAACAAGTCCCGCAATATCAACAAACTCTACAACCGCAGGGATGATTTTCGCTGTATTTGATACCTTTGCAAGTGATTCAAGGCGTCCATCGGGTACTGCAACTACTCCAACTGAGGGATCAATAGTGCAAAATGGGTAGTTTTCCATTGGTACAGAACTTTTAGTAAGTGCATTAAATAACGTCGATTTTCCAACGTTTGGTAACCCAACAATTCCAACAGATAAACTCATAGAACGCTAGCTTACCAGATAAACAGCGATTTATGAAATTAATTCACCTCTAAGACTACAGGAATTTCTAGGGCGTCGTCGTTTTCGGGTAGGCCTGACGGGTTGTCCTTTTTAAGAATTAAAGCTCCTTTATTACTGTATGTGTTTTTGTCTAGATTGAAGTTAATGGATGCAGTAAAAGGTACAAAGTCTGTAGTCATCCACTCACCATCTGCTGTAGCGATACCTTCACCAATGATAAGACCGTCCCAATTTACAATATAAATTGGAAACGAGGCTTCAAAAAACCAAAATCCTCTTGCTTTTCCTTTGATTGTTACTGGTGATGTAATTTTTGAAAGTGGAAGTGGACTTTCAAGAACAATTTTGTCATTTTTTTCTTTGATATGGTTTGCGATATCTAGAGGTATTTCAGGAGTTTTTACTTCCGTACCTATTTCAATTGGTTTTGTTTCGACTTCAGATTTGATCTTTGAATTTTGAACATACCAAAAAGTGGCAAAGAACCCTGCGAGTAGCACTAGGATACAAAATAATATTAAAATTGATTTCATAAAGCTTAAATATATTCACTAGGACTTACATAAATGAGTGCAATTCGAGGCGGACAAGTAAAATATGGCGAGACGTACTTTTTGTACGTTGAGGAATATTTTGCGCAGTACAACGAAGAAGTGTGCCGTTTATGCAAGTCCTAATGTTACTGACAGAAAACGACATCCTCTGATTCTACCCCAGTAGTTTGAGCAAACCAATCTCGCACGGTTTCAATATCTCCGAGACTATCAATAAGTTTAATTTCAAGTGCTAGCTTTCCAGGTTGTGTTGAACCATCTGCAAGCTTTGCAACAGCTTCAACTGGAAGGTTTCGATTTGAAGCCACTTGTGACACAAATTCGTCATGATACATAGCTAAATCTCTCTCGAATAGTGCGCGTTCTTCGATACTTAATGGCTTGTCTCCAATTCCTGAGTCTTTGAACTTACCTGATGCTAAAGAAACAAATTCTAAGCCGGCATCTTTATTCTGTGCTGAGTTATCAAGATACGACATGCTCACTCCAATAGACCCAATGTCAGAAAATGGTGAGGCAATGATGGTATCAGCTCCTGTTGCAATAAGGTAGGCACCCGATACTCCCGTTTCAGTAATAAATGATGCGACAGGAAGTGTACTTTTCTTCAATGCTCTTGCAATCATCTCAGAACTTACAGGAGTTCCACCTGTTGAATCAATGCGGAGCATAATCCCTTGTATGTTGGGATCAGATTCAGCGATTTCTATTGCGGTGAGTGTATCCTCCATATTAACTGAAGGGGGCATGTTTTCAATATAGGTTGTACCATCCATATCAGCTCCTCTATACGGAATGATATCTCCAAGAATCGGTATAACAGCAATATTACAATCAGCATTTACATAGTTTGTGTAGTTTGAAGCAAAAAGACCTGCTTCATCTTCTTGTTCTGAAACTAGTGTTGAAAATATAAACCAATACACTGTTACGGTGAAAATAACACAAAATACAACAATGAGCGTGATAAACACTATTTTGATTGTTTGCGTATTCATGATAGTTAAGTGTACACTCACTCTTCACGTTTTAGAAGAGCGTACAACTTTGTCTACTAATTCGCACTCTTGCCAAGTTTCCCAACCGTCTTGAGCCAACTTGCCTTTTTGGCGTCTGATACCTTTTCAGAAGGGCCAAATGTACAGACATTTGCGTTTATTCCAGCAAAACCAAGGATTCCGTGTTGTATTTCATTTGTGTAGTCACCATATAACCACCATGTTTTAAATGGACTATTTGTTCCTGCTACAACAATAGTACGTCCCGTTTTACCTTTTAGACGTTTAATACACTTATGGGTTACTTTATCGAAGTTAAATGCGAACCCGGGAATCCACATACGATCAAACAAACCTTTTAAGATTGCGGGCATCGTACACCACCAGTTTGGGTACACGATAACAATATGATCTGCCCAGTTAATTGTTTCTTGTAATGAAAGCAAGTCTGGTTCAAGTGGCTGAATAACTTTGTATCCTTTATGTAGAATTGGATCGAACTTCATGTCTCCAATGTTGTATCGAACCACTTCGTGACCTGCGTCTTCGGCACCCTTTTGGTACGCGTCAGCGATTGCTCCAGTAAATGTCTCTGTGTCAGGATTCCCAAGGAGAATAACTATTTTTTTAGGCATGGATAGATTATACAGAACAAGCGAGCCTAAGGCTCGCTTGTTCTGTTGATATCATTCGAAGGTTTCTATTTTTATGAATTACTGTAGAACTTTTAGAAACGAGTGCAATTCGAGGCGTACAAGTAGAATATGACGAGGTGTACGCATAGTACAGTGAGGAATATTTTGTGCAGTACAACGAAGAAGTGTGCCGTTTCTGTAAGTTTTACCTTCGGATTGTGCCGTTGGGGTTAAACTGTCCCTGTGTCCCCATCTGCTGTTTCATCATCTTTTCTTTCATCTCTTGTGGCATCACCGCCATAATTTCTTTTTGGTATCGTGGAAGCACCTTCATTGCAGCTTGCATCTGGTTATTACCGTTATTTTTCATCTCCTCTTGCAATTCTTTAGCAATTTTCTCGAACATCGCTGGGTCTTTTTCAACCAAGGCCATAATGAGCTCTTTTTGATCAGCGGGTACGTTCTTAAGCTGTGAATCAAGTAACTTTTTAACTGCGTAATTTTTTATTTTTCCAAACATATAACGACAATAGTATCATACTCAAAGTTGGTGATTCACAGCAGAATGATATAGACAATCTTGTTAATTCGTGGTATTGTATCGAACTAAATTATAATATTATGAAAATTGTAGACAAATTATACATGTGGTATGGAAAGACCGTTGTTCGAGCGATTTTCTTCGTATTAGTAGCTTTAGCTCTATACTTAGTCTTTTTTTCTGGATCTTCTAAAAAAGAAGATGTAGAAACTGCAGTTAAAATTCCGAGCGTTATTGTTTCAAGTGCTTCAAGTCAGAATGGAGGTAGTTCATTTACTGCAGTTGGAACACTTCTTGCAGTTACAGAAGCTAAGTTACAGACAGAATCAGGTGGACGAATCGTTGCGGTAAATACTGAACTTGGTGCAACTGTACGAGCTGGATCTATCATTGCTCGTCTTGAGGGTGCTTCAGAGAGTGCACAGTTACTTCAAGCACAAGGAGCGTACGAAGCTGCACTCGCGGGAGCACAAGCAAGTGGTGTAAGTGTTGAAGGTGCGTTAACTTCTCTTTCCTCAGCACAAACAAGTGGAATCACTACATTTCAAAACACATATATAACTGTTGATAGTGTCCTCCACAATGATATTGATGATTTGTTTACTATTTCAAATGGAGTTGCAACGGGGTTTAAGTTAGATGGTGGTGGTCAGGCAACAACATTAAATGCAGAACGTACTGCACTTGAGAACGTTATACAAAGATGGGCAGAAAAGAAGAATACAGTTTCTAAAGATCAAATCTCAAAAGAGTTAAAAGATGCACGAACAGATGTACTTAGAGTTGTTTCATTAGTAGACACACTTAATACACTTGTTATAAATCAAGATACAAACGAGTCATTTACTGAAGTAGAAAAAAAAGCTTTACAAGCACAGTTACAAGGGGTGCGTGTTGCTCTTAATGGTGCGTTACAGCAAATTGAAAGGGCTTCAATTGCAATTGATGGAGCTGCTAAAGGATTGGAACAGGCACAAATTGCAGGTTCTTCTGTTATGCCTTCTGCATCTTCAGCACAAGTAAAAATCGCACTTGGATCACTTCGAGGTGCACAAGCAAATTATGAAAAAACACTTGTTCGAACTCCTATCTCGGGGGTGGTTAATGCTTTGTACTTAAAAGCTGGAGAATATGCTCAACCTTCAACCGCTGCTGCTATTATTGCAAATAATAACGGTGGTCTTGAAGTTTCTACATCAATTAGTCAAGAAGAAAGTGTGTTAATTGAAGTTGGAGATGAAGTGAGTGTTAATAAAGTCGCAACAGGAACTGTTGCAGCAATTGGTGGATCAATTGATCCAACAACCGGAAAGGTGGCTGTAAAAATCAGTGTTGATGAAAATCTTGCGCTTCAAAATGGTTCAACTGTCTCCATTACTTTTGTCACAAAAGCAAAGGACCCTTCAGTACAAACAGAAATTAACATCCCGTTGTCAGCAATAAAAATGACTGGAAGTGGACCAATTGTATTTACTGTTGATTCACAAACAAACATCCTTAAAGCGAATCCTGTTACCCTCGGAAATATCAAGGGAGACGTTGTTGTTGTAACAGAAGGTATAACTGGTGACACAATGATTGTTCAAGACGGACGTGGACTTAAGGAAGGTACTGAAGTAACAGTTGAAATAAAATAATATGCATTCACTTTGGCTATTTTTTCTCCATAAGCGGGAATTCAGTGTTTTACTCATGCTCACCCTTATAGGCTTGGGTACTTATGCGGTGTTAATTATTCCTAAAGAGTCATTCCCTGAAGTTATAGTACCAGTTGGAGTCGTACGAACTATTTATCCTGGAGCTGGGGCTTCTGATATCGAGGAGCTCATAACAAACAAAATTGAAGATGCTGTTGCAAATGTGGAAAACATCGAGAATCTTACCTCAACGTCTGTTGATGATGTGTCTACAATTACCGTTGAGTTTACTGCAAATGCTGATATTGATGAGTCAATTCAAAAACTCAAAGATGCGGTTGATAGTGCAAAAAGCAAACTTCCTTCAGATGCAAGTGACCCAATAGTCTCTGCAGTTGATTTCTCTAAGCAACCAATAAACATTATTGCAATTTCCTCTAACGTCTCACCTACAGCATTTACTGCACTTGGAGAACAAATTAAAGATGAAATGGCTTCTATACCTGGCGTATCTGAAGTGATTATTTCCGGAACGCGTGCACGCCAAATCCAAGTTCTAGTTCGCGAGGAATCACTATCGAGCTTTTCTATTGGGATTAATGACGTGATTACGGCTTTAAGCCAAGCAAATCTCACCGTTCCTGTTGGAACTGTTGCAACTGATGGAATTGAGTACTCTGTGCGTTTTGAAGGAACAATAAATACTGTAGAAGATATTGAAAACGTACCCCTAAAATCAAACAATGGTCAGGTGGTATACATTCGTGATCTTGCGTCTGTTACTGACGGTGTAGCAAGAGAATCAACAATTTCTCGAGTATCTGTTGATGGGATACCTTCAGAGTCATCAATGACCGTCTCAATATTTAAAAAAGCTGGAGGAGACGTAACTGATGTTACTGACCTTGTACATGCTAAACTAGATGAACTAAAAAAACCTGATGCATTACTTAGTGAGTCACAAGTGCTCATTGTTTTCGATCAAGGTGTTCAAGTTCGCAAAGACTTATCAGAGCTCGTTACTGCTGGTTTAGAAACAGTATTTCTAGTTGTTTTGGTACTTTTGCTTACCATCGGATGGCGTGAGTCTCTTGTAGCTGCACTTTCTATTCCACTTTCATTTGTTATCGCATTCATTGGACTCTATGTGTCAGGCAATACCATAAACTTTATATCGTTGTTCGCACTGATCCTATCTGTTGGAATCTTGGTAGACTCGGGGATTGTAGTAACAGAAGCAATCCACACTCGTTTACGGAAATCAGGTAATGCAGTTGAAGCTGCTGAAAAATCAATCCGTGAATACGCATGGCCTTTGATTGCAGGAACAATGACGACTGTTGCAGTATTTGCTCCGCTATTTTTTCTTTCAGGAGTAACTGGTGAATTTATTTCTTCAATTCCATTTACCATTATCTTTGTGTTACTTGCGTCAGTTTTTGTTGCACTCGGAATGGTTCCACTTATTGCAATCTACCTCACAACAAACGGCCACTCAAACAAATTTGAAGAAATGCAGGAGGTGTATACACAAAAGGCACAATTATGGTATCGAACAAAATTAGTACAATTTCTTGAAAGTAAAACTAAGCAACGAGTGCTCCTTTATAGTTTGTTTGCCGGACTTATTTTAGCGTTTGTACTTCCTGCTACTGGTTTGCTTAAAGTTATCTTCTTCCCGCCTGAAAACGTAGATGCAATTTATATCGAAATTGAAACTGCACAAGGAACACCGGTAGCAGAGACCGATTTAGTAGTTCGTGAAGTTGAAGAAATTCTGTACGACAAAGACTATATTGAATCATTTACTACTACCGCAGGATCAGGTTCAGCGTTTACTGGAAGTACTGCAGCCGGAGGAAAGTTTGCCAACATAACAGTTGATCTCAAACCAGAACGTTCACAATCAAGTATTGATTTAGCTTCAGAGTTACGAACAGAGTTTAGTGAAATTAAAGGAGGTGTCGTCAAAATCACAGAACAACAAAATGGACCTCCAACAGGAGCTCCTGTGTTTATAAAACTAAGTGGAGATAGTTTAGCTGATTTGCTTTTGGTTTCAGATAGAGCTGAAAAACTGTTAAACGAGATTGAAGGAACACGTGATATTGAAGCAAGCAGTAAAAGTAATGCAACCGAGTTTGTACTTACTATTGATAAGGCTAAGGCAAGTACGCTTGGAGTCCCGCCAAGTGCTGTAGGAGGTGTGCTCCGGAGTGCAGTGTTTGGGGTAGAGGCTACAACTATTAACCAAAGTGGTGAAGATATTGATGTTGTTGTCCGTTTAGGAGTTGATAAAAACACGCTTGATATTTCAGCTACTCCTAAAATCACGCTTGATACACTTCGTAACCTCACCGTTACTTCAATTAATGGTACTAGCGTGCCGTTAAGCAGCATTACAAATGAGACACTTGCTTCTGCAAACGCTGCAATAAATCATGAAGACAAAATTCGCCAAGTAACTGTTTCAGCCTTTACGGTTGAAGGTGTAGTCGCAGGCGACGTTGTAGCTAAGTTCAAGGAGCGTGTTGGTGAACTACAAGCACCTGTGGGCGTTGAAGTCAGTTACGGAGGTGAAGCTGAGAACGTTAATCAATCGTTTACCGAAATGTTTATCGCGCTTATTGTTGGATTACTTCTCATGCTTGCTATATTGGTTCTCTCGTTTAACTCTGTACGATACTCGCTCTACTTACTCTTGGTAGTTCCCTATTCTCTTATTGGAGTATTCTTCGGACTTTCAGTTACTGGACTCGCTCTTTCCTTTACCTCACTTCTTGGAGTAATTGCGTTAGCTGGAGTTATCATCAATCATAATATTATCCTTATGGATTCTATGATTACACATAAAGGCATTAGGTCAGAAGATGAGTCTTTAATTGATCAGGTTGCCGATGCCTCAGTATCACGGTTCCGTCCGATTATGTTAACAACCATCACAACAGTGATTGGTATGATTCCTCTCTCACGTATCTCGGACTTTTGGAGTCCTCTTGCGTTTGCAATCATGTTTGGACTTACGTTCGCTATGATTCTGACGCTAGTACTCGTACCAACGCTCTACTACCGAAATGAAAAGAAACTCATTGAAAAAAGAGCAGGAACGTATGTAGGATTTAGTATTTCAAGGTTTGTTAAAAGAATTTTGTCTTGGTTTCGAACGCTCAGTTGGAACTAGGTAAACCTTTAAACAATACGTAATGTATTGGCGAATCAAAAAAAAGAAGACGTATGTCTTCTTTTTTTGTGCTCACCACTTTCTGCTTCTGTTATTTCTTTCGGTGCTTTAAGTGCCCCATCATCCCGTTTACTATAGTTAATCCGAGCGCAATAGCAGCAGCATAACCAAGGAGGAATTCAAAGTACGAAAAACGTGATAGACCAAGTGGTACAAGGGCTGTCAAAACTCCAAGTGTGTACCAAGTAGCTGCTTGAAGTGCAGGTCCAATGTTTGATGGCATAATTCTTTTTGTCATCAAAACAGCATTAAAGAAAAGTACACCAATGAGTGTCCAAGTGCCGTAAACAAAAGGACTTAGATACTGACTACTTACTGAACTGAACATTAAGAACGTTATTAAAAAAGTAGTTGTTAAAATCAAAACCATCGCGACACGAAGAAGTATATATACAACCCCCATCATCTTACGCTCCTGTTCATCAATCTTGCCGTCACTTATTGCTACAAAAAAATTAACAATAGCAACTGTTGAACACCCAACCCCTAATGATATTGCAACTGATTGCAACACCGAAACCAAAACAAAAATCATTTCCATACAAACAGTTTACCTGCTAGTTGCAATTTAGCGCATCCTTTCATACAAAAGACAGTTGATAAGTCCGAGATCCGACCTCGGACTTATTGTATATTTACTATATGGCAAGCAGAAACCATGCGTTTGAAATTGATGAGTACTATCACTGCTACAACAGAGGTACTGAGAAGAGGGTTATTTTCAACGACCCTCAAGACTACAGTTATTTTTTAAGCTCACTTAGAGCATACAATTCAAAGATAATACGAGGGAAGCTTCATCTATATCCAGCTGATATGAGCGACGAGAAAGTTGTCGAGATAGTTTCATATTGCATATTACCAAATCATTATCATTTAGTTTTAAAAGAATTAGTCGAAAATGGCATTTCATATTTCATGAAACGCGTCGGAGTTGGTTATACAATGTATTTCAATAAAAAGTACAAACGCTCAGGAGTGTTATTCCAGGGTAAATTTAAATCAAAATACATTCCAAGTGACCAAGACCTAAGACAAGTCGTTTCTTATGTTACAAATAACTTTCAAATACACAATATCTCAGATTCAAAATTGTATAGAAGTAAATTAAACCAAGAATCAGACATAATCCGAGGTTGGACCTCGGATAACATGACCTATAATGACATGTCAGAAATTGTTGAGATCATTAAGGAACTAAGATTATCGTTTGATTGACGAACTCAGTACGAGGTCCGACCTCGGACTGAGTTTCAAACTGTGTAAAAAGAGCAACATACTTTGTTTCAAAAAATCAATCACTAAATTAGAATTGTTGCGTGGTTTTGACTGATTTCGAGCGTACCTGATTCTATTTCTACCTCTTCAATCTCTGAACCTTCTTTTCTAATAGTAATTAGTCCATTTTTAAGCGGAGAGATGAGAGCACTGTGGTTTGCAAGAATAGTCATTTCGCCTGCAATTCCGGGGACAGTTACAGAAATAACTTCCCCATCAAAAATAGGTCCGTATACGCGTGAGATTGTTAGTTTGAGTTGTTTTGTCATAAATTTATTAATGAGTGAGAACTATTAGATTTTCTGTTCAATACTTTCACTAGGTCCTATACATCCACTTTGGAATCCAAGAAAGCCTGATTCAACATCAATACCGTAACATTTACATGTGCAGTTTCCAGAAAAACAAAAGCCACATCCACTGTAGTTACTTAACACCAACACAATGAGATATATAATACTAATGCTAAATAGACACACTACAGCCTTTTTACGCGTAACCATAAACAATTAAACTACCTCTTCTATAGATCCTTTCATGTAGAAAGCTTGTTCGTTTTTGTCGTCGTGTTTTCCGTCTAGGATTTCTCCGAAGCCTTTGATAGTGTCTGCAAGGGGTACATACTTTCCAGGTGCTCCAGTAAATACCTCAGCTACACTAAATGGTTGTGACAAAAATCGTTGGATCTTTCGTGCTCGGTACACGAGCGTTTTGTCGGCTTCAGAAAGTTCTTCAATACCTAAGATAGCGATAATGTCTTGTAAGTCTTTGTATCGTTGCAGTACTTGCTTTACTTGTTGTGCAACACGGTAGTGTTCTTCTCCAACAATCATTGGATCAAGCGCTGAAGAATTACTTTCAAGTGGGTCAATTGCGGGATAGATTCCAAGTGACGCAAGTTGTCGTGATAGTGACACAGTCGAGTCTAGGTGTGAGAAGGTTGTTGCTGGAGCAGGGTCTGTTAGGTCGTCAGCTGGCACGTATACGGCTTGAATAGACGTAATAGAACCTTTCTTTGTTGAGGTAATACGTTCTTGCATCTTACCCATCTCTTCAGCGAGTGTCGGTTGGTACCCAACGGCTGATGATACACGTCCAAGAAGTGACGATACTTCTTGTCCTGCTTGTGTGAAGCGGAACACATTGTCCATAAAGAACAGTACATCCTTTCCTCCTTCTCCATCACGTAAAGCTTCCGCCATAGTAAGTCCGGTTAGACCTACTCGTGCACGGGCTCCTGGAACTTCGTTCATCTGTCCAAACACGAGTGCTGTTTTTGCAAGTACTCCTGAATCTTTCATTTCGTGGTACAAATCGTTACCTTCACGTACCCGTTCTCCAACTCCTGCAAACACAGAATATCCTCCGTGGTTACTTGCCACATTGTGAATAAGCTCTTGGATGAGTACGGTCTTCCCTACTCCCGCTCCTCCAAACAGTCCTACTTTTCCTCCTTTAATAAAGGGAGCGAGCAAGTCAACAGACTTAATTCCAGTTTCAAACACCTCTGTCTTTGTCGACTGATCAACAAACTCTGGAGCAATTTGGTGAATTGCACGTTTTGTTGTAGTTGCAAGACTTTCGCCTCCATCAAGCGTCTCCCCAAGTACGTTAAAGAGACGTCCAAGTGACGCAATTCCTACAGGAACAGAGATTGCTGCTTCAGTATCTGTAACAGTGAGTCCTCGTTCAAGTCCCTGCGTGTCCTGCATCGCAATAGCACGCACTCGATTGAGTCCAATGTGTTGTGCGACCTCTAATGTGATAGTGCTTCCGTCAGTTTTTTTAAGTAAAAGTGCATTTTGAAGTGACGGTACTCCCTCTTCAAAAAGTACGTCTACAATCGGTCCAATAATCTGTGTAACTGTTCCTGTTTTCATATCTTAGTAATTAGCTGTTAGTAAATAGTCGTTAATAATTTTTTGTTTGAAACTCAGTACCACTGAGTAATAAATTCCCTTTAGGAACTTATTACTAAGTACTACATGCATTATTTAAATAACTCGATAATAGTCCTAATTATTAATATTAGTATGTATATATTAACTAAAACCATTATTGATCCTGAAGTTATATAACCAAGAATATATTTTTTTCTTTGACAATAAATTAATGACAAACTTACAACTGTAATCAATAACGACAGTGCTAGTACGGTTAAAAATATACCTGACAAGAAAAATATAACTAATCCAAGTATACTAGTGAAAAGCAAGAAAAATATAATTAAATTTGCTACTGAAAGAGCAATAAAATGATATGTCAAAATAGGATTATTTAAAAAACTTTGAGAAGTCTTGTTATAGTCCACATTTTTAAATTTAATTTTCGATTCCATGTATTTTACTCAGTACCACTGAGTAATAAATTTCCTTTAGAAACTTATTACTTAAAAGTACTACTAAAAGGTATCCGACATAGAAAACATAAATTTTATGGATAAAAAAAGTACGATAAATAGTGGTGTCAGCACAGCAAAAAATTTTAAGTACATTTTATTACTTAAATCTGATCTAATAAATTTATATGTATAGAATGCAAGTATAGTTGCTGGTAAAAACCATATTAATAACACAATTATCATTTGATAGAATGTACCACCAACAACATCTTCACCTCCAGTACCCCAGTATCTAATAGAATCAGTTGCTCTAGAAACGCAAAAAACAATAAGTAGTGAGTTCAGAACTAATACTATTGTTTTAAGAGTTTTTTTCATATTTACTTCATTGCTTCCATTCCGCCGGTTATTTCAGCTACCTCAGCTGTAATCGCCGCCTGTCGGGCTTTGTTGAACTTTAAGGTTAGTGACTTTGCTAGCTCTTTTGAGTTGTCAGTTGCATTCTTCATGGCAACCATACGAGCCGAATGTTCACATGCCTTACTTTCAATAAGGGCATGGTACAACATAATCTGCACTAATTGGGGAATAAGTGTATTGAGAACCTCTTCAGTTGATGGCTCGATGGTGTAGATAATTTTTGAATCAGCAGTCACTTTATCATCACTCCATTTTCCTTCTTTTGGTTTAATCCCTTCCATAATGAACCCGATTTCAGCAGGATCAAGTGGAAGAATCTGTCGTTGTGTTGGCTCTTGTTCAAAAGTTGAAATAAAGTTTTGATACAAAACATACACATGACTGTACGACGAAGTGGTAAAGGTTTCCATAATAAGTGATGCCATTTTGTTCACATCTCTAAGTGACACATCGTCACTGACGTTAACAAATGATGCAAGAACTTCTTTCTTTTGTCGTGCAGCAAATTCTGTTGCCTTTCTTCCAATACAAATTGTATCGATTTGATTTTCTTTAGAAAATAATGCTTCTGCTTTTTTCAAAACAGCACTGTTTACACTTCCCGCAAGACCCTTGTCACTTGTTACAATCACCAGTAAGTCTTTACCAACTTCTTTTTTTTGTGCGAATGGATGTGAAAGTCCTTCGTTTGACTCAGAGAGGCGAGAAAGTATACGCATTGCAGAGTGTACGTACGGACGTCCAACGAAGGCTTTTTGCTGACTCTTACGCATCTTTACCGCAGAAACAGCCTCCATCGCCTTGGTAACTTTTCCCGTTTTGTGGGTTGCGATTATTTTGTTTTTAATTTGCTTGAGTGCCATAAAATGAAGAAATGAGCGTAGCGATTATTCTGAATTTTTCTTTATAAAGACTATTCTTAATGTCTTTATGAAGCATCACCATTAATTCAAAACTTAATTCAAATAATTGCATTAGACAGTGAATAAATTTGTGTGTGATTCTTTAAAGTTTTCTATTGCTTTGTTAAGTTCTTCCAAGATAGGATCCGTAAACTCACGACCCGATTCAATGGTCTTAAGCATAGTTCCGTGTTCTCGTTCAATAAACGACAAGAATGCATCTTCAATTTTCTGAGTATTTTCTACCGGTGCCGCATTAAACATTCCGTTGTTAGCAGCGTAGATTGAAACTACTTGTTTGTAAAATGGCATTGGGTTGTTTTGCTTCTGCTTAAGAAGTTCAACATACTTACGTCCTGATTCAATACGCGCTTTTGTGTCATCGTCCAAATCAGACGCAAACTGCATGAACGCTTCAAGTTCACGGAACTGTGCAAGCTCAAGACGAATCTTACCAGCAACTTTCTTCATTGCTTTTGTTTGTGCAGAAGAACCAACCCGCGATACCGAGATACCAACGTTAAGTGCAGGACGGATTCCTTTGTTAAACAAGTCCCCCTCAAGGAAAATCTGTCCGTCAGTAATAGAAATCACGTTTGTAGGAATGTACGCTGAAACGTCACCTTCTTGCGTTTCAATAATTGGAAGTGCGGTAATTGATCCTCCACCAAGTTCTTTTGAAAGTTTTGCAGATCTCTCTAGAAGTCGTGAGTGAAGATAGAAAATGTCTCCTGGATACGCCTCTCGTCCTGGTGGTCGACGGAGTAGAAGCGACATCTGTCGGTATGCGTTCGCGTGCTTACTTAAGTCATCAAGAATGATGAGTACATCTTTACCTTGCTCCATAAAGTATTCTCCAATAGCCATTCCTGCAAATGGTGCCAAGAAAAGCATTGGTGAAGCTTCTGATGCGGACGTGGCTAGAATTGTAGTGTATTCCATTGCACCTTGTTCTTCTAACTTCGCCATAATACTTGCAGTCTTTGACCGTTTCTGGCCGATTGCAACGTAAATACAAATTGGACGTTTTTCTTTTGGTTCAAACTTCTGGTTGATGATAGTGTCAATTGCAATAGTTGTCTTGCCTGTACCTCTATCCCCAATGATGAGTTCTCGTTGTCCACGGCCAATTGGGATCATTGAGTCAATAGCCTTAATGCCTGTGTGAATAGGTTCATTAACCGCAGATCGCTCCATCACTCCGTATGCAACGCGCTCAATAGGCATATCTTTGTCAGTTTTGATTGCACCTTTACCATCAATCATTTCACCAAGCGCGTTTACCACTCGCCCCACAATAGCCTCTCCAACGGGGATTGAAAGCAACTTTCCTGTACGCGTTACCCGCATCCCTTCTTTTACCAAACTTTGCTCACCAAGCACAACCACCTTCACCATGTCTTCTTCAAGGTTCAATACAAGACCAAACAAAGCATCACTGCTTTGCAGAGTCTCTTCAAGTGTCTTCCCTTGTGCACTATCGAAGATAACCATCTCCATCATCTGTGCAGAAGATAAACCTTGAATTTCAGCAATTCCATCTCCAACAGCAGACACAACTCCAACTTCTGTTGCTGTTTGTGATGCTCCATCAAGATTTTCAATCTCCTTTTTAATTTTTTCAATAATTGCAGTGCTCATAGTTTTTGGTGATTAGTTTAGTAAACTGTTTGATAATTATGTGGTGATTGCGCGATAGAGTGATACGAGTTTGTTCTTGTATGAAGCATCGATACTTTTACCTTGGTGTGAAGCAATGTATCCACCAATTAACGTCGTGTCGATAGTTACGTTTGAAGTGTCAACCTTGCCTCCTAACGCTTTAAGTGAAGCTTCAATTTGTGCATGAAAGTGCTTCATGTCACTTTCTTTTGTAACAACAACGTGTGAAAGCGCTTGTATACTTGAGGCTTCAAGTTTCTTTTGAACTCCTTTTAGTATCTGTGCATGTAACGAGATATATCCTTTTGCTTTGAGTGTTGCCTCTAAGCCTTTAAGCACAAATGAAACATCACTCCCGTTTAAGAGTAATTCTGTTACCGCATCTACATAGTGTTGTTTCATACTGTTGTTATTGCTTACGTTACCCCTGAAGTACTTTTTGTGCTGCTAAGACAGCAACTTTAGCGATCTCTGCTTCACTATCTTTCAAAGCCTTTTCTTTAAGTAACACACTTTTTACTTCTGCATCAGCAAGTACTTCTTGTGCTTTAGCTTGTGCTACAGCGATCATCTCTGTTTCTTTTTCTTTTCCGAATGCTTGTGCGCGCGCATCGATAGCTTGCGCATCTTTTTGAGCTTCAGTTAAGATTGCTTGCTTTTCTTTTTGAGCATCAGCATTTGCTTTTGCTGCATCTTCAGCATCAGTGATACCTTGCTTAATCTTTTCTTCTCGTTCGTTTAAGATTCGGAGGAGTGGCGTATAGAGAAAATACGTCAACAGGCCGGCAAGCACTGCAAAGTTTATGATCTGGATTATGATGAGTTTTCCATCAATTCCGAATGCGTGAATAAGTTGTTCCATTGTTAGTTTTTAGCTTACAGCTATTAGTTCTTTAATTTTATATGCGAAGCATATAAGAAATTTCAAGATTGCCCGAGATACGAGGCGTACAAAGAAATTTTGACGAGCCATACCTCTGTATGGTGAGTAAAAATTTGCTGCAGTACAACGAAGTAGATTGGGCGATATTGGGATTCCTTAAGCGAACTTGATTACGAAAGCTACCACTAGGGCAAAAATAGCCAAAGCCTCAACGAACGCAATACCGATAAACATTGTTGCTTGAATCTTCCCTGCTGCTTCTGGGTTTCGTCCGATAGCTTCAAGTGCTTTTGCAACCAAAAGACCGATACCGATACCTGGTCCGAATACACCAACTCCTGCTGCAATCGCCATTGCTATTGCCTTAACTCCTTCAGTACCAATTTGTGCTGTTTGTACCGCCAATTCCATTTCTGGTGTCATAGTGTAATTTTTTAATTTAATAATCCCTTTCTGTATCAACAGACAACTACGAGCTACGTCCAATTATTTACGAAACTCGTGATTATCTACTGACTAGTGTGGCTCTTCGATGGCTAACTTAATGAAGTATAACGTCAAAATAGCAAAAATGAAGGCCTGGATGAACCCAACAAAGAACTCATACGCTATAAGTGGTACGGGAACAATGTATGGAGTCGTCAAGAACATAATCACTAAGATAAGTGTTTTCCCCGCAAAAATGTTTCCAAAAAGACGGAATGAAAACGAAATGAGTCTTGCAAGTTCACTTAAAAGCTCAATAAGCCCAATAACAAAGGCTAATGGAGACTTAAAGTTTATAAACTTACCCCCGTACTTGAACAACCCAAGCATAAACACTCCCGCAAGTTCAATTGAAACAAACGCAACAATTGCAAACCCAATTGTGATGTTTAAGTCAGTTGCAGGTGGATGGAAAAAAGGTATAAATTTGCTCACAACCACTGCAGACTCCTCTTGTCCAATCATTGTAGTTTCTTTGACGTCTGACTTAGACGAAGTTTCACTGTGTAATTCGGATGCACCTTCTACTTTCTCATGCGATTCTGATTCTCCATAGAACCCAATAGAATCGATCCCTGGCAAGAGTCCTACCCAGTTCATACTGAGTACAAAAATGAAAATAGTCATCACCAATGGGAAGAAACGTTTTGCAAGTGCTTTACTTTCAAGAACATCAGCCATGTAGTTAAACACTCCACCAATTATAGTTTCAAAAATACTCTGTAGTTTATTTGGGACAGGGCTTAATCTGAAATGAATTAAGAGTGCGACACATATCAAAATCGCCATGGTAAGCCATACCGTCATGAGTGTGCTTGTTATCGGGATACCAAAAAGTGTTCCAATGACCTCAGGGGCGAGGTGAATTGAAATTCCATTTTCGCTTGCAGCGTGTGCTGTTTGAACAAAAGTAAGCATAATGTATGCAAATGCTCAATGTAGCTTTTCGTCTACAAATACAAGGAGCAATTCGAGACAAATGAAGATTTATAATGCATATGCACTGTAAAGTCTCTATTGTCTAAAATTGTCTCATTACTGTATCCTCGCAAACATAGACTAAACCGACATCTATTTGCGCCGGTATGATACCACAAAACCCTATATAATCGCAATCTTCTGTGGATTTGTTGCACCCGAAGCTCATGTAGTACTATAGAGAGATGATATACGAACATTTAAAGACAATATACCGCGATTTTGACATTCGAGGGAAATTTGGAGAAGAAATCACCGCCGAAGAGGTATACAAAATAGGTAAAGCTACCGTATTGCACTTCAACCTTAAGAAGGTAGCTATTGGACGCGATATTCGACCCTCAGCTGATGTGCTTTTTGAAGCTTTGTCACGAGGGGTGACAGAAATGGGTGCAGAAGTTGTTGATCTTGGGCTTTGTACTACCCCGATGACGTATTTCATCTGTGGTACTACTGACGTTGACGCAACGGTAATGATTACTGCATCACACATGCCATCAGAGTACAACGGGTTAAAAATCTCTATTGAAGACGCAAAACCAGTTACTGGAGACTTATTACAAAAGATAAAAGAAATTGTCGGTACGCACACGTTTTCGGAGGAAACTACACACGGAAATATCACCACACATGCACTCTTGCCTGATTGGATAGCAAAGTTTAAGAAAAATCATGATCTTTCAGGCTCTAATCTTTCAATTGTTATTGATCCCGCAAACATGATTGGGATTCTCGAAATTGATACATTCAAAGCTTTTGAACCCGATATTACAGTCCATACCATTTTCGATACGTACGACCACACGGCTCCCAATCATGAGGCGAACCCAATGAAACATGACACACTTACAAGTTTGGGAGCTGAAGTAGTCAAAAAAAGTGCAAGCTTAGGCATAGCCTTTGATGGAGATGCTGACAGAGTAGGATTTGTTGATGAAAACGGAGCTCCTATTGCATCAGACATGATCGGTGCACTTTTGGTTAAACAAGTATTACAAAAATATCCAAACAGCACTGTCATTTGTGATATTCGTTCATCTCGTGCACTTATTGAAGAAATCGAAAAACTCGGCGGTACAGCGATTCGAGAAAAAGTTGGCCACACCTATATAAAAACAAGTATGCGAAAGCATGATGCTGTGTTAGGTGTAGAGCTCTCAGGTCACTTCTTCTTCAAAGACACATTCTTCTCTGAAGGTGGTGCACTACCTGCATTTTTAATAATGGAACTTTTAATTGCTGAAAAGAAGCCATTATCTCAACTTGTTGCGGACGTTAAAAAATATTATCAGTCTGGTGAGGTAA
Organism: bacterium; assembly: GCA_043719295.1. GTDB lineage: Bacteria > Patescibacteriota > Minisyncoccia > Phycocordibacterales > UBA918 > OLB19. Next base: position 124,602 of record JAYSUD010000001.1, on the reverse strand, counting down.
ATAGCACTGTCACAAAAGAAAAAGAAGATATATTCAACACAATTATCGAAACGTTCCCTGATGCCATTGTTGACAAAACTGACGGCCTCACACTTTCATATGAAACATGGTGGTGTAACATTCGGCCATCTGCAAACGACCCCGTAATGCGACTCAACCTTGAAGCAAACACAGAAAGTTTAATGGAGGAAAAAAGAGACTTACTTCTTTCTCTTATTAGAGCTGAATGAGTTTACTTCAGTCCGTGTTGTTGATTATATAACTCTCGCAGTTTTTCCATACCACGGTGTGCATGAACTGCCATGGTGTTTTTAGTTTTCCCTGTAATCTCCGCCATCTCTTCAAGTGATAAATCTTCTACATACCGCATATGTATAACTCTTTGGTATGTTTTTGGTAACTTCTTTATTAAAACTATAGCAACTTCACCATCAAACAGATTTTCAAGTTGTTTTGAAGTGTCAGATGCTGGCTCAAAACCTTTTTCTAAGAGCACATCAAGCGAGGTTGCTTTCTTTTTACGATACTCATCAATAATTAAACCGTTTAACACGTGATATAAAAACGCTTTCATTCGTGTTATCTCACCTCCTTTTACAAGATACCCCCACGTTTTAATAAACGTATCTTGAACCAAGTCTTCACTTAAGCTTGGACTACTGACTTTAAAAGAAGCATACGAATGTAACCCTTTGTGAAATTCACTGTGGGCTTTAGCAAAAGCATCTTCCTGTGCCTTTTTGTCTAACTTCATTTCATTACCAAGCCGTGTTCTTAGCATTCTTATTACAACCTACTAACAATGTATCGACCGTATACTACAATCTGTATGGTCTTCACAATCTCAGGTGTACTGAGCATTGCCTTCAATTTGAGTATCTTTCAATTGAATAAGTATATCACATATACCAATACGTTTGAGTGTAATATTTTTAAAAGATAGTCGGCTTAATATGTAAGCAGTTTAGTAATACAAAATATATGGACTCATACAATTCACCAACAACAAAGTCGTTATACAAAGGCACACAGGTGGTTTGGTACATCTTAGGAATAATAGAAACACTATTACTCTTCAGATTTGTCCTTAAACTACTTGGAGCAAACCCCGAAGCAGGATTTTCATCATTTATTTACACAATAAGTTACTTCTTAGCTTCACCGTTTCTCAATGTGTTTAGTGTCGTCAGAGTTAGTGGGAGTGTTTTTGAATGGACTACACTGCTTGCAATGTTGGTGTACTACATTGTCGCATTAGGAATCATAAGAATATTTCTTATGAGTAAGACAGTATCAACACCTGAAGCAGCAAGTGAACTACAAAATCAAGAAAATTAATTACAATAATATATAAATATATGGGTATAGTACTTTGGATCATCTTTGGAGGTATTGCAGGCTGGATTGCATCAATGATTATGAATACTGACGCACAACAAGGAATTGGAATGAATATTGTAGTAGGAATTGTCGGTGCAGTATTAGGGGGATGGCTAATGAGTGTTGTTGGAAGTACTGGAGTAACTGGTTTTAATATCTATAGTTTCGTTGTTGCAATCGTAGGAGCAGTAGTACTTATAGCTCTAGTACGAATGGTACAGCGTTCATAATTTTAACAATATGACTACAATAATTAATACGCCACAAAGGGAAGGAAGTGATGGTAGTGCACTTGGTGTTATTCTCAGCATTCTCGTATTTATCTTACTTGCAGCACTCTTTATGTTCTATGGATTACCACAACTAAGGTCGCAAGAAGCGCCGAAGGAAAACACAACTGAAATCAATGTAACGGTACCAAAAATAAATGAGCCTGCACAGAATACTAACCAAACCTCAGGCTCAGTTGAAGCACAATAGCCATGTAGGATGAGAAATCATTTAAAAGCCACTTTGACAGGTGGCTTTTAAATAACAACCTTGATTTCAAACAAGTATGTGCAGGTTAGGACGTTTATGTAATATCTTTTATAGTAATACGGCTTACTCGTAGCAATAGTCCAATTGTTCTATTGAGTAAGAGGGACATATACTATAAAAAAGCAATCTAATGACAAAATTATCTAATAACACTGTAAAATCTACTCAAGAGGGCTCAAAAGAACTCGCATTGCACTACATGAAAACATTGGTTGAAGTAGCTCGTGAGTCTTTTCTTATTCTAGATTCTGATCTTCGTGTAGTACAGGCAAATCCTACCTTTTACGAAAATTTTCAAGTTGAACCACTACAAACAGAGAAAGTACTCCTCTATGAGCTTGGCAATGGCCAGTGGGATATTCCAATTTTAAAAAGCCTTCTTGAAGAGATTTTGCCTCAAAATAACGTAGTCAAAGATTACGAAGTGACCCATACCTTTCAAACAATAGGCCAAAAGACTATTTTACTTAACGCCCGTGAAATTGATATTGATAGTACACACATGATTGTTCTCGCCATGGAAGATATAACAGTACGAAAACAACTAGAACAAAAGCTTGCTGAGTATACTAATGGACTTGAACTAAAAGTAGAAGAGCGTACTCTTGAAATTGCAGATCGAATCAAAGATCTTGAAGCACTTAATAAGATTATGGTTGGAAGAGAGCTAAAGATGATAGAATTAAAGAAAGAAATAGAATTACTAAAGAATCCTACTTCTTAAGTAGCATATCTCTATAACTCTAAAATCTTCAGTTGTTATGAAAAAAGTTGATCCACAGAAAAATATTTCAAATGAAGATATCCAAACTGCGATTTTAAATATTCGTGAGGATTTTAAATATGATGCAAAAGATGTAGCACAATCTCGAAAGGCAGTCTTAAATGTACTTAAAGATTTAGAGCTCAGTAACCAAGAACTTGAAGCTACTGTTGCAAAATTGAAAGAAAGTGAAGAACAAATTGCTGCTACACTTAAAGAAACCCAACAGCAAAATGCGCTTAATCATGCTATTTTAAGTAGTATTGGTGATGGTTTGGTGGTAACTGATGTTAAAGGTAAAATCACCTATGTGAATGATGCATTTGAAAGCCTCACTGGCTGGGTATCCAGTGAAGTACTGCAAAAGAAAATTTCCGAGGTTCTTCCTATAGATACTGAAACTAAAGGTAAAACTTCTAGCACTGATGAGGTTCTCAACTATGTACTTGATGGTAAAAGCTTTTCTTCTGGAGTTGATAACACTTTGTATACCATAAGGAAAAATAAATCTACTTTCCCTACAAGAGCAATCTTTACCCCTATTCGTTTAAACGGTAACGTTGTTGGCCTTGTTAAGACATTCCACGATATTTCAAAAGAGAAAGATATTGATAAAGCTAAAACAGAATTTGTCTCTCTTGCTTCGCATCAACTACGGACTCCCTTGTCTGCAATCAATTGGTATACCGAAATGCTTCTATCAGGGGATGTCGGAGAAATAAACCAAGCCCAAGAAAAATACCTAAAAGAAGTGTACAAAGGCAACCAGCGCATGATAACTCTCGTTAATGCGCTTTTGAACGTATCGCGTATGAGCTTGGGAACCTTTACTGTGGAGACAGAAAAAACAGACATTGCTCTTTTAGTTCAAAATGTAGCTAATGAACAACGACCTGAAATCGATAAAAAAGATATATTATTTTCATACACACCTGATACCAAAATACCTTTTATACAAGCCGATCCAAACCTTATGCGTATGGTTGTTGAAAACCTGTTGTCTAACGCCATCAAATACACCGACAGTAACGGCAGTATCGACCTAAAACTTGGAGTATCAAGTGACATGTCAAAGTTACTTCTCACACTTACTGACACTGGGTACGGCATACCAGAAGATCAACAACCACAAATATTCAATAAGCTCTTTAGAGCAGACAATGTACGAGAAAAAGATACAGAAGGCACAGGACTTGGACTCTATCTCGTCAAAGCAATTGTCGATAACTCAGGGGGCACGGTCTGGTTTACCTCTAAAGAAAATATTGGAACCACGTTCTATGTTGAGCTACCCATAGTAATGTCCTAAATGTGATCCTCTATTAGCAAAAATTACTCTATGAATCAAAATATTAAAAAGAATAAAACGATACTAGTTATTGAAGATGATGCAGCATTGTTAGAAGTAATCAAGACAAAACTTGAACTTTCGTTTTTTACGGTTGTAGTATCTACAAGCGTAGCGCGAGCTTTTTCAACAGAATTTTCTCAAATTTTAAGCAAAAATCAAGCACTTACAAAAAATGACATTGAAGCAGAACTTGCCTATTTAGAAACATTAGAGAATGTTGATGCAATATGGCTTGATCATAACCTTATTGGAAGAGAAGACGGTATAGATTTCGTTGTAAAGTTTAAAGCAAACGGTGGTAGATGGTCATCGTTACCAATTCTAGTTGTATCAAATTCTGCTGATACAGAACTTATTAAAACCTATACTGAACTCGGCGTAACAAAATACTATCTTAAAGCAGAACACAAGTTGGCAGACATAATTGATGATCTCAAAGTAGTACTTAGTGTATAACAGTATGACTGTAGGGGTACCAATAGTAAAAACCATACTAATTGTTGAGGATGAAACCTCAATTCGCCACGCGCTATGCGATAAATTCAATCGTGAAGGATTTACTGTGTTTGAAGCTAAAGATGGTACTGAAGGTCTAAAACAGGCCTTAGAAGTACGTCCACACATCATTCTCCTTGATAAAGTAATGCCCAAAAAAGATGGCCTACAAATGCTTCAAGAATTACGGACTGTCGATTTTTGGGCAGAAACAGTACCTGTTATTTTGCTTACCAACGTAGGAAGCGATGACGAAAAAATGCTCGCAACCATTTCAAAAGACATCTATACGTTTTACGTGCTCAAGTCTAACTTAAGTATCAGTAATGTGGTTGAGCAAGTACGACAAAAACTTGCTGCACGGTAGTGTAATTTTTATATCAAAAGAAAACCATCAAATGGTGGTTTTCTTTTGTTGTATGTGTATGTAGCTTTAATTTACCAATGTCCACGTAGTGCCCCGTACAGGGAATGTGCTTTGCATAGTGCCATCAGTTGTAATTGAAACCATATCAAGCTTTAATTGCTTTCCAATTTGAGTAAGTGGCGTTGTGCCCACTATAGCTTTGAGTGTAAACAGTTGCATTTGCTGAGGCTTGATTGTTACAGAAACAGGAATTGATGCAATATTGTTTTTAAACACAGACTTCCCTTTCTCTGCTTTGATTGAACCTGTTGTCATTAACTCATTGTTAATAGTAAGACCAACTACCGTGTCAGCTTGTGCTGACCCATTTTGTTTTACTTCAAAACTTTTAATTGTCCCTTCCGTTTTACCAATGTTTATTACTTGCAGGTACATAACCGGCATTGTAGCGTTACGTTCAGCTTGCCCTCCAACCAAAAGCGGCACAAGTTCAGCTACAAAGGTAGTGCCTTTCTTTTGTACTTGTGTTCCAATACGGAGTGTACTTGTACTGATTGTATTTAAGAGTAAAATTTGTGACCCTAACAAAGTAACAGTGTACTCACCTTTCTTAAGCTTATTTGAAAGAGTCACACTCCATTTACCATTAGTAACCTTCACATTCTTTTTGACAAAAACCGGCTTTGTCCCGTCTTTCTTGATAACGTTCACTTGTACTGTTTTAAGGCCCTTAGCAGTACCCGTAATTTTCGGTTTTGCTGACTCAGTAAAAGTAAGTGGACTTGAAATCGTGCCTTGCACAACAACAACATCAACTTCACATGTTACTTTTTTAGTACCATTTTCAAATAAGTAAGTGAATGTCTGATCTTTTGATGGTGAAGAGGTGGCAGATCCGTCAAGATCGATTTTTTGTATATTGTCGGTAAATGCTTTTTTAGCGTTTGAACTTTCCCAAGATATTTTAATTTCTTCGTTCTTTTTTAGGAGCACTTTTTCTGTTCCGTCAATTGTCGTTTCACCTCGAGATGTTAGAACGGTGAGTTGGCAAGTGGGTTTTTGTGTAGCTCCAAATGAAACAGATGGATATAGTGAAAGAGATACAAACATCGCAAGCGTCAGATAAAATGGTGATAGAGAATTTTTTTTCATATATTTTGATAGTACATTAGTTCTTTAGTTTAATCATGTTTTATGACAACAAAAGAAGGTGCAGACTGCACCTTCTTTTGTATGTAGTGCAGTGATTACTTTGAAACGTTGATGTCTTCTCCAACAACTGCAAAGTCTGCTGCTGATTTAAGCAAGAATACTCCACTGTTGATGTGAATACCAATTGCAGTTGCAATTGCTGTCATCCAGTCATCTGCAGTTACTGACTTAACTTCACCTGTTGATGCAACATATGCGTATGAAGCAGCAGAAGCGAAGCTTGGTACTGACACAAGCATCAAAGCTCCGAAAATAAATGCTACAAGGATAACTTTTGATGAGTTGATTGTGTTTGTCATGATATTTGTATTAGTTAGTTAATTTCTGAATAGCTTGAGATTTGTTGAGTTAATAGCGCTCCAAAAGTCTATATGACTTCTATATTTGCGTTACTCCTGTCTCGACACTATTAAGCCGACTGAAACAATATTTCATTACAATAAACTTAGATATGCTTCTATAGACTAAGAAAACGTAACACTGTCAGAAGCAATCTCTTTGAGGTATTGCTTGTAGCGGGCGTCGTTTACTGCAAGTTTATAGTTGATTCTGTTGATGATAATTTTGTATGTTTTAGCAAAATTTCCACTTATTTCTACTTGAATTTTAAAAGACGCAGTCTTCCCTTTCGGTATTTTAGAATAAATTAACGTGCCAACGGTAACCTGTGTCACATCTTCGCCCCTACAACTTACGCTTGCGTTGGAAATAGCTCCCTTTGCGGTTCCTTCAATTTGGTAGATAAAACCCGTTGGTTTTTTACCTGACGCAATTGATGTTGGGATGAAAATAGTCTCTGCCTTTGAGGTGACATCAATTTGTATAAAAAACTTCCCCACTGCTTTGTCCTCAACACCTTTCTTCTTAATCCGTTCAAAACGAGCTTGGTTCTTTTTAACAGAAACCTGCAAGTAGTCATCTTTCCCTTCGAGTTTATTTGCAGTAACAAGAGCAGTTTGCAACGTCTTCAATTGCCCGTTTAATTCTTTTAAAACACTCTTTTGTGTAGTAGCTTTTTTTACCATACTTAATGGTATCACGTACAAACAAGTACAAATGTACTTTTTGATAACACATAAAGTTGAGATCTGTGTATATCTATACATTAAATATCAAAAATGCTCCTGCCAAATTGCAGGAGCACACATCACTACCTATAAATAACAAAACTGGTTAGAAAAGGAGTATAACAACCCACATAAAGGTGTACTTCCCCGTACCAATGAACATAACGAACAATGCCATCACCACGTACGTTGTTTCAGACAAATAGAGAACATCATCCAAGTAGTCAGCAGCGTTGATGGGTTTGAACTCCTTAATTCTCTTGGGTCCTTCAGTATACAAAGCGACCAAGAAAATTATCAGTAGTCCAAGTGCTGCAAGTGGTGCGAGAACACCAGAAATTACAGCTAAACCACCAAAGAACTCAACCAGTGGCACAAACCATCTGCAAAAACTCACAAAAGGTATCTTGCACGCGATAAGTGTTTGCACAAGTTGTTCTTGTCTTTCTTTGACAAAGAGCTTGTGAAAACACGAAATTGCACAGAACAACCCGATAGCAAGGCGATTAACCAACAAGACCCAATCACTATAGTCTCTACCGTTTACCGAGAAGTCGATGAATGTCTCAAACATTGGAGTCCCCTGTTTTGAACCAACAGGAATTAAAGCATTGATACAATTTTGACACAAGTATAATAAAACTGATTTTCTGAACTTAAACCAGATACTGAAAATGAAATTTAAAAGATACTACCTTGCTTTATTGCTTCCACTCTTGCACATCAAGTGAAGTACGTTCAAATTGAGTTGCGTTACGAAGGAGGTGTTTGTTTGCGTCAGGAACGATGGTGATTATTGGTAGATTATAAATATCGTTTCCAATCTCCCACACATCTTCTTCTCCTGTTATCCATTTTGTGCCATAGCGCTTTAAGTTAATGGGCTTAGTGTAGCCTTGAAGTGTTTTCTTTCCATTTGTATATAAAAAATACTCATGAAAGTACGACATAACGAGTTCACGAACTGTTTTGTACACAGGATCGCGATAGCGAAGCACGGGGTGGTTTGTTTTGCTTAACGCTCCGTAGAAACCGTTTTCTTTAAAAAGTACAATAACGTGATCATCATCAGGTTTCTTCACTTTTAAACTCACAAGTGTTGCATCTCTGCCTTGCAAGTGTAATGCAAAAGCTCCAATAAACGCTCCTTCGATACAGTGTGCCTTATTCTCTTTTAAAGCGAGATACCCCGACCTGCACGTCATCCCATTTTCCTCATGGTTAAAGGGAATAGATTCCAAGAAAGTCTGCACCTTTTGAGGTGTATTGAGTTTAGAAAGTAGTTTGTATTCATTTGAGCTTTTTGGGAACATGTTACTTCTTCCGATTTTTCTGTATTGGTCCTGCTATCAGTAAGACCACAAGTGCTACCACTTTTTCTTTGTCTTTTGGATTACTTTCCGCTACAAGGAGTGTGAGTGCCGTAAGTGCAGTTGGCGATAGACGATGTATATCAAGCACTTTCATCTTTTGCAAGAACCAGACTAATGCATAGGCACCCGTACGTTTGTTACCATCAACAAACGGATGATTCTTGATGATAAAGTACATCAAGTGTGCCGCTTTCTCTTCTATTGTCGGGTACACTTCTTTCCCACCAAAGCTCTGCATCACGTTACCGATAATACCCTCAACTGCTTCACGATTGCGTTCTAAAGCAAAGTTTTCTGTAGCTTCTCCTTTTCGTATGAGCTCGCCTTTGAGTACAGTCACATTTTCCAAGAATTCTACAGAAGTCAGTTTAACTTTCTTTTTATTAACCTTTCCCGGAGCAAGCGCTTCTTTATCATACGCATCAAGGGAGAACCACGTGTCAGCAAAAAGCTGTACAAGTTCAAGAACCGATTCTGTATCGACATTACTCCTCTTTGGAGCAAGATTCTTTACAAGGGTAACTGCCTTCATAAAGTCCTCATAGTTGGTGGCGATACGGCTTTTGTTGATGGTGAAGCCATCAGTAATATGTAACTTTACAACATTTGTTGCCCATTGGCGGAATTGAGTAGCTTTTTTGCTATTTACACGATATCCAGTTGAAATTATTGCATCCAAATTATAGTGAAAAACATCACGCTCGACGTTTCGATTTCCTTCTGTTTTAACTATCCGGAAATTCCGGATAGTTGCTTTTTTTGACAGTTCTTCAGTACGGTAGATATTCTTGAGGTGCTCATTTATTGTTCGAACATCCACATCGAATAATTCAGCAATCTCGGCTTGTGTCGCCCACAACGTATCATTATGAAAATCTCCTCGAAGCTTAACCTGCCCCTTACTTCCCTTAAAAATAACCAATTCGGTTTTGGTAGATTTTTTTATCATGAGTTAATGGTAGCACGATAAGGACGTGGGGATTCGTATCATTACCAGTCTGAAGTCGGGAGTATACTTACCGTATATGAACAACATAAAATTTACACACGAGCTTATTAAGGGGAAAATTGCAGAAATTATATTTGAACAAATGATTCACAACACTAAAGGATATACCGTTCTAGAATTTGGGTATGAAAAAGTAGTACATCAACTTGCAAAAGCGAAACAAAGTGCAGACGCTCGGGCAATGATAGAGATTGTTCGTAAAGCTCCCGACTATGCCATTGTAAATGAAGAAAATCACAATGTGACACTTGTAGAAATAAAGTACATGGCTACTCGTACCAACGGCAAAGTGAACGCAATAGCAAAAGAGATAGAACGTTCATGGCGTAACGCTGCATTATTTATCGCTACACCACAGGGGTTCTATTTTGATCAAGTAGACACCATCATTAAGAACAAAGGAGTAATCAAACCATTTACTCACCCTAAAATCCCTAAAAAAGTCACCGATCAATACTTAGCAATGCTGAACGAGTTTGTTGGGGTGAAAAAATAGTTTTATGTTATTTTCTTCACACTTAGAGAGACTAGACCTGTATATTATATTTTAGCAGTTGATTTGTTGCATTCTAACTGAGTCCTTCTAAATATTCTTTAATTCTAGATTTATCTTCATTCTCTGTATCACCTTTAAAATATATCTCGATATACATAAACTCAATTTTGTTTTTATGGTACGCGTAGATAAGTCGCACTGTTCTTGAGCGGAGTGATTCACACAAAATTCGCACTTTTACAATCTGAACATCTTTAGCAGTTGCAATAATCGTAAAATTTTTTCCAATTCCTGTTTTAGTCTCTTCAAGGATAGGTTTAATGTCTTCAATATCAGAAGGCAATGTTGGATATTTTTTTGAAAGCTTTTTTAATTCTTTCTCAAATTCTGGCAACACTGAAAACATACTCATAGACAATTTATTCAACTACAGAAGTTTCATCGGGTCGATAGAATGCATGACGATAATTTAAAACTTGCTTTTCCTTTGCAACACGCCATGGAGTATCAATGTGTGATAGGTCAGAAAGCTCCTTTGCGCTTTTTGAAGCAAGTCGTTCTAGTTCATCGTCAATATGTTTAAGCTCCTGCGCACTTAAATAAGAAACTACCGTATCGCTGGTTACTAGATACTTTTTCTGGTCAAATCCAAAGTATTTACTCTGCACCAACACAAGTTTCCCCGACGTCTCTAGGTTACGCGCAATCTTAGCAAACGACACAGGACTTGGACCATGAGTGTTTTTAATGTACACAGCGCCAATCAAATATTCCTGATACTTTTCGTAATAATCAAAATCAATAAAATACAGCAGTTTATAGAGTGCAGTCTGACCAATATTTGGGCGACTTCCCACTTTACTCACTATATAGAGTAATACCTGCTCAAACTTTTGTACGTTCTCCTTAGGCACTTCCTTTACATAGACTGCATTTGAAACTCCCACTGTCTCTAGTGATTTTTTTGTCACAGTCTCCCGTGATACATCAAAAAGACTCGCAAGAATTGCCTTCTGGTGTTCTGTAGGTTCAGCAATCCCCCGTTCAAGTTTTATATACGTCGGTCGAGAAATACCCAAACTTTCTGCAACTTCAGTTTGAGATAAACCTACTGATTGACGTTTGTTTTGTATCCAAGTAGTCATAAGAACAGTATACTACTCTTTTTTTGAATCTTTACAAGTTTACTGTGTATAGTGTTAACTTGTCAGCGTGTGATATAATGAAAATATCAGGCCACATAAGGTGGAAGTCGACTGATGTAAACGTGTGTTTAAACAATGGCAAAAACATCAAAGAAAGCCGGTAAAGCTGCTTCAAAAGTACTGAAAAGTGGTAGTACTGGTAAGAACTCAAAAACAGCAGCTGCTTCTGCTCTTCGACAGAGACGAGATAAGAAGTAAAACAAATAAATCCCCTAGAAGCATAAACTTAGGGGATTTATTATTTCAAAGTTCAGTAAGTTTACAGAAATAAGCTACTTACTCATTGAAATCTGAGCAATTGCGTCATCTTCTGACATTCCTACAACAAATGCATTGCGAGTTTCCTTATTAGCTATATTTAAAGTGTACAGTTTACGTATCTTTTAGCCAATCATTTTGTGAAATACCTGATTGTGTGATTACTCCTTTCATAGTGCGTGTTTTAATTGCAATACTTCCGTGATATGGAACGCATACAAGATGCTCACTGTTGCCAATGTAATAGTAATGACTACCATTTGTGTGATGGAGTACAAAGTCATTATTCTTTAAAAAACGCTCAACCTCTCTAAACTTCCAATTATGCAACTTCTTAGGCATGTGTAGTTGAAGAAACTCCAAAAGAGTTTACTTGATAAGGTGATTTTACTGGTTTATTAGAATTCAATTGATTCCACAGCTCTTGGTACTCTTTCGCTGGTGGCTGATTGAGGGGCGAGAAATTACGAGCACCCTTAATTTTCCGCATAGCAGCAATATACCCGTCAACAGCTTGTAGTAGGTTGAAGTACGCCAATCGTGGATCATCACTAGATTCGACAATATTAAATTCAAGTGCAACTGCATACCAAACACCTTTGTCTTTAAATACAATATGTCGAAACTGTCCTTTTAGAGGTGTATTTTTTGAGATTGTCATCTTCTATAATATACGCCTAGTATTTTTGCAGTCAACTAAGTTATTCTTTTAGGAAACCAAGACTATACACTTGGGGACGGAGTTTTTCGGTGAGGAGTTTGTAGGTGGTTTCAAACTCGGTGAATGAGATGGGGTTGTAGTCGCCACTTTCGTTGCGGCGCTTCAGCGCGTTGCGGATTTGGTACCAGCCGACGTCGGGGCGGTTGAGCTTGAGTTCTTCGCGGACGGTGTGTGGGTCGGTGTGTTCAAAGTATGCACTCCAAAGCTTCTTCCCATCTGCGAGTACCGCCTGTGCTTTCTCTGAAAACACTTTGTCTTTCATGTACCCCACCATAAAGTCACTTTCAAAACGTCCTGGCGCTCCAACTTCACTTTCAGTGTACGGAATAAAATGATTTACAATTGACCACTTTTTGTCGTTCCATTCAAGGTCATTTGCACTTGCTGTTAAGTTACTTCCATTAAATAGTATCCATATAAGACAATCATTTTTGAATTCGTCAGTGAGCTCACCTGTTGGTTGTAAGAATTGATCACGATCGTTTTGCCAAGTTGGTTTAATTAAGCGACGCACTGAAAAGATTATCGATGACTGCCATAAGTTATCTTCAGTTATATAAAAGCCATGCCCTTTAAAATATGTAGAAGAAAGTAATACTGTTGACTGTGCTGCATTTTGGAAGTCATTGCTGTCACAGAAAAAATACCCAACTGCCCCATCTGACCATTTTGAAAGAGTTACAGTGTTTTGAGCAGTTGATACTGACACTGTGTTTTTTAAAGGTACTACTTCTGTAGTGTTTGGTTTTGGTCTATCTAACCACTTGTTTAAAAAAGCGTCATTGGGTAAATTATAGAATTTCTTTGCTCCAATTGGTAAAGCATATTTATCTAAAACATCAGTTGTAACTTCAGTTATTTCGAATTTATCTTTTGAATCAGGATATGTTTTCCAGATAAGGAAACCAATTGGAAATAGTCCTTTTAGACCATCAAATGCTTTACTATGGACAATAAATCCATCTAAGTATTCCGAATTCCATGCTTGTCTAAATTTTTCAAAATTAGGTGCATTAACATATTTTAATTTACTGAACATTGCGAGAGTTGCAGTTGGTATTTCTTGTGAAATGCGAGCTACGAATTGCGTAAATAATTCATTACTTGCTTTCCCCCAGTTTTCCATTGCAGTAGCTGAGAACTTTGTCTTAGCAACTTTTTCTTTATTTCCTTCTCCAATACCCTCACCAGCTTCCGCATATGGTGGGTTTATGAGCACTAGAATTTTCTTGCCATCGGCTATTGCTTTGCGAAGTCCCGCAGGAACTTTATTTGTAAGTGAGTAGTCAATCTTTCCATCGTCAGTAATATCATCATTTAAATAGTCATATTGAAAACGTTCTGCAGCTGCGCAGGTTTTTGTTGCTTTCATTACGTCGATGTCTGCTTGGTCGAGTGTCGACATGTAAAGGTTACGGTGGTTTGAGTGTTTAACTTCGAGGTTCCCCACTCCGCAACACATATCCCACACAATGTACTCATCTTGCCAATTGTCACCCAGCGTTTCAGTGAGTTTGTCGTACGCTTTATCCACTACGTGAAGTGGGGTGTAGTAGGCACCTTTAAAACTCCGTTCGTCGTACGGAATGAGTGTGTCACGTCGTTCGAGCATTGCGTTTCGGTGCTCTTCTCGTGGTGGTTTATGGTAGATTGCCCAGAACTGACGGTACCCTTCTTTGTTCCCAAGTTCATAGAGTTTACCCTCAAGAAGAAACACAGGTTGTCCGTCTTTGTACAAGAGTTCTGCAGGAAGGTCTTTATGTGTTGAAACTGTGCCGTCATGCATGATGTCGGCAAAGAAAAGGAGTGCGTACTTCTCTGGCGCAACGTCACCAATCTCTTTTCCAATCATGTCTACCCACTTGTCGAAAACAGACTTGATGTTTGCTGGTTTGATTTCAGTACGGATGATGTCGCCGTTTTTAATTGCTGTTTTTACTGCATCAATAAACTCCTGTTCGTGGGTTGCGATGCGGTAGGAGACAAAACGTGTACCAATAAATGTTGAGACAGCCTCAAGCGCTTCAGGAGTAACGTCACTTGCAGACTTTCCCCACTTGATGTCCTTCCGTTCAAACAGTGGCAGTGCGTCTGCAGTTTTCATGATTGCTGCTTTTTCGGTATCAATCGCACACAAAAATGGCGGAATCTCTTCACCGTGTTCCATCCATTGCTTCACATAGTGCAAGAGCTGCGTGAGCATCTTGTATGTAGTAGTGTTGCTTTTATCTTTTGCTTCAAACCAAATTTCTTTTGTTTGAATATCAATAAGACCTTTAGAAAAAGTCTTAAGCCCAAGCGCTTTTATGTACGCATCTTTCACATCTTCCTCACTTTTGGCAAGCTGGAGCGTTTCGTAGAGATTCATTACTTAAAGAGTAGCACTTAAGCCCTGTTTTCTCAATTTATAAAGACAAATTGCCATGTGGTGTAGGCGGCGGCTAAGTTCTGGATAATAAGGAGCGGAATCCCTATTTGAAAGTACCACTTTCTTGTTTTGTGGCGGAAGAAGAGTATGGCGGTGTAGACACCTATGGCGCCGAAGGCGGCGGCCATGAAGAATGGTGTGTCTAGGTGCGTTTTAGGCTGCTGGGGGATGTAGATATGCGTTTGTCTTGTTATTTACTTGAAGCATCTTTACCGATCTGTTCTAGTACTTTAAGCACTGTATCATCAAACTCAGTATCTATAGTTGATTGTCTAGTTTTATAATGATCAAACTTTTCATTCGTAATTTCAATCATCATTTCATGAGAGATTTTTCCAGCGTCGGTTAAAATGTCCCGTTCGTTAAGATTCAGAAAACCATGTAATTTATCTATCCAATCCTGCATAGTCATCGATACCCGTCGCCGAGCTTGTTCTGTGGCGAAAACTAAGTATTGTTCTACTAAAGCATTGAGTTGAAGCAACTCTTCTTGCGAATAATAATTTTTTGCGATTGAAATTTCTTCTTTTGTTGGTTTTACACCTCTCGTGTAGGTTAAACCAAGATTTGGTTTTTGCTCGTCTATCCTGTCGACGACGATTTCTGCAGCTGTATTACCAGTTATAGCAAAGTGAACTTTATTTTGTACTGTTTTAAAAAAAAGTAGACTATGGTCATTAGTTGGATCATAATCAACGCTGGTGGCATAAATATCAGTTATCTTTCGATAAAACCTCTTTTCACTCGAACGAATGTCAGCAATTGTTCGCTCTAATTCTTCGAAATAATCAAAGGGAACATCTGGATTTTTTAATCGCTCACTATCAATAACAAAGCCTTTTACAATATACTCAGAAAGTCTCTCTGTCGCCCATTGTCGAAATCTAGTACCTTGAAGTGACTTTACCCTATACCCAACTGAAATAATGACATCAAGATTGTAGTAATTTGTTGGTTTTTCAAGAAAATCGGAATTTCCGATTTTCTGTAAAACTAAGGATTCTTTGAGCTCACCTTCAGTAAAAATATTGAGAACATGCTCGTTTATAGTTGATTTTGCTTTACCGAATAACTCAGCCATTTGTTCAAGACTGAGCCATACAGTAGCACCATCAAACCGGACATCAATTTTAGTCTCACCAGTAGGAGTTTTGTAAATTACAATTTGTGAGTTTTTTGGATGATCAGTCATAATGCTCAGTATACTACAGTTAAATAATCACTAAACATACAATGCAAAATAAGCATTGATGAGATACAGCAATGCTATATTTTGCAAAATTAGGAGTGGAATACCCACCTGAAAGTACCATTTGCGGGTTTTGTGGCGGAATATGAGCATGCTGGCGTATACACCAATACTGCCGAAGGCAGTAGCTAGGAAGAAGATTAGCCCTTCAGGGATGCGTTCGGAGTCACCTCTCTGCATTGCCTTCCGTTTGTCGTTTGCTACTACAAAGAATGAGATAGTGTTTATGAGGATTAAGATGAAAATAAGTGTTTGTTGGAGGGGCATATGATGGAAGCTACCAAGGTTGGTAAAGATTATTTTACTTTGTATGAATCAGCAATTTTCCAGACACCCTTTTCAATAAAAGCTTCAACTGTTTGGCGATGAGCTTTATTGATTAAATTCGAAATGGAGAGCTTGTGGCTTTTTGCAAATTCATTTAACGTCACAATTTTTTTACCCTCAAGATACGCAAGTCGTTTATGATAACTGTTTGTTAATGCACGACCTACAATTACTTCCATCAGACTTACATCACCATCAGCATCAAATTTTCTGAACGCTGCATAATAATCAGCTCTATTAGCAAATGCGATATTAATTGGAACATACCCTTCTTTTAGCAAAATGAAGTTGTTGAGCACTCGTCCAATTCGACCATTGCCGTCGCAAAATGGGTGAATGTGTTCAAAGGTGAGATGAAGTTCTGCAATTCGTTTTATGATATTTTCCTGATTGTTTGTTTGTAGGCAAATTAACATCGAATCAAGTAATTTTGTGACATCAGCTGGGTTTGCAGCTATATAATTTCCGACTTTCACCCATTCAGTTGGCATCCGAAATCGACCTGCAATATCTTCCTTAATATTACCTAGCAACATTTTATGAAGGAGGAGAAGCACATCTTTTGACGGATCAGTCACTTTAGCCTTCTTTTCTATATACTTCATTACCAGAGCTAAGTTTTTTGCTTCAAATAATTCTCTTTCACTCACATATCGAGATAGATCAATCTCCTGAAGAATTTTTTCAGTTTCTTCTAAAGTTAGCGTACTATTTTCTATGGCGTTTGAGTTGTATACATGCTCAGATACTTCAATTTCATTAATGATTTGGAGTAAAGATTCTTTACCAGGCAATGCTTTGTAAAACCGCTCACGGAGCGACAATATAGCAGTATGCGTTTTTGGTATACGTGACATATCAATATTATAGTAATTTTCACGATTATGTCAATGATAATCGTGAAAAAAGACGAAGTTTTGTAGTTTTTCACGGTTATTGGTGAGTTTTTGGGTATTTAAGCACAGTACGATATCTTGACTCCGATCTACTTGAGAATATTATAAATGCATTAGGGCTTCGGCCTCTGAGGAAGCCCACTTTTGAGGGCTATCGTTTTATATTTTTACTTGAAGTAAGGTGTGGACCAAAGAGGAATCGGTCACGATAAAACTATCTCCCAGAAAGTTTTATTTAACTATAATTGTTCGCTTCGCTCCAATTCTAGTAAGTACTCTCGACCCGTAAAACAGTATTCCGATACTGTTTTACCGCCGCTCCCAGAGGGGCCCCGGCTTGCGTCTTTCGAATCCTCTTTGGTCGCAAACTGTAAAGGGCTCAAATGCATTCGCATTTGAGCCCTACAGTTTGTGGACCAAAGAGGATTCGAACCCCCCGCCTCTTCAGTGCAAGTGAAGCGCTCTACCAAATGAGCTATTGGCCCGTGTTGCTCACCTATTAATAACACTTGTTATTCAAGGTGAGCACTATAATACGTATTTGGGACCAATAAGTCAACAAATAACTCTTATTGTACTTGGACTTCTTCTGATTGGACGGGATCTTGATCTGGTGCTTCTGCTGAGTTTTCTTCAGTTGCCATTACTTCGTTTTGAGCTACAGCTAGTTCCCATGGCTTTGCGTTGGATACACTCTGGTTTCCGTTAAGGGACAACATGCCGTTTTCGTCCCATGCTGAAGCGTGTGTTTTTACATCTGAGCTTATTGCTTCGCCATTTTGTGAGACTTTGTGGAGAATATCACCTTGTAGGTCGTAGACGTATGGATCGCAGGTTGTGTCATTTTCCATGAGCTGTTCACAGAAGTATACAAACTTACCATCTCGTGATGCTTCAGCATCAACGATAGCAAAGTAGTACCCCGAATTTCTTGTTGCGCCAATAACACTTGCCTCAAGAGCTGATTTGTTAACTGAGAGAAGGATATTGCCCGCAGGGGTTACTGCATAGAGTCCATCATCTCCAAAACTAATACTCGTGACAACGTTTTTCTGAATTTCTTTTGTTGCGTTTGCTTGTACGGGCACATAGGGCACTTCTTTCTTCTGAAGTGAGTTAACCCCAAAGCCAATAAATGCGGTGGTAAAACCAATAATGTATGCACAAATAACGATTGCTACTTTTTCATGTCTATGTCCTTCCATATACAAACAGTATAGCACTCGATGTTTGTGTGAGTATTTAATTATCCCCTTTACTCGATACAACTTATAAAAGTAAGTCAATCTGTGTAGCTAGCTCTAGATCAAGTTTAGAAAGTCCTTTAACATCGTGCGTGGTGAGGGTGATTTTAAGTTTAGCGTATGAAAAAATAATTTCTGGATGATGATTTAAAACTTGAGCATGAACGGTAATACGAGCGATGAGCACCAAAGCATCAATGTGTGTTTTGGTTGTATAGGTTCGCGAGATTTCTGTTTCCTTTTTATTGAATGTCCACAAAGGTAGCGACTTTTTAAGTTTAAGAATCTCTTTTTTTGTTAGTGGAGTCACTTTCTTTTTCATATTGATAGGTAGGAACTAAACTGTTGTGAGCAAGTGAACTACTAGTTCATTATAGCTACTTCCAACAGCCTCCATTGATTTTGGAAATAGTGATTGTGAAGTTAACCCCGGAAGTGTGTTTACCTCAAGGAAGTAGATACCGTCTTCTGCTACGATAAAGTCGGAACGAGAGTATTGCTTAAGACCTAGAATGATATGTACATCTTTAGCAATTTGGAGTAACTCATCTTTTTCTGCTCTTGAAAATCTACCCGGACAGATTTCTTGAGTTTCTCCGGTATATTTTACGTCTGCTGAGAAAAACTCTGCGTTTTCTGGAGGTACAATTTCAATTTCAGGTAGTTGATAGTGCGGTTGTGATCTAAAGTTTTCTAAGATTCCAACGGTTGCCTCTTTTCCATTAATTCTTTGTTCGACAATTATTTCGTCGTTCTCTTCAAGTGCAGACACAATGCTTCGTACCAAACTTCCTTGGGTAGCTAAGACAGTACCAATAGACGAACCACCTGAAACGGGTTTAATGACGTACTCTGGTCCAAACAATTGCATGATACTTGTTGCAAGTTGAGTTACGTTAGCAACACCGTCTTTAGTAATCTTAATGTGTGGTGCCATCTTTATGGTTGTACTTTGTTTTTTGAGAAATTCCTTAGTAAGGACTTTGTTCATTGCAATACATGAGGCAAAGGAATTACTCCCCGTGTACGGCATGTTAAGACGCTCTAAAATTCTTTGTACCGTACCGTCTTCGCCATAACTTCCGTGAAGTGCGATAAATACAATGTCGATATCAACAAGTGCTTGTTCTGGTGTTTTTACAAAGCCATGCACGAGCCACTCACCGCCTTTTGTAATAATGATGTCTTTGGTAACAAAAGGAGTATCAATAAGCGTTGCAAGAACGCCACCTCCTGTTTTCATGGAGATATCATGCTCAACACAAGGGCCACCTCGTAACACTGCTATTCTGTTTTTGTGAGGAGCGTCAAACATACAATTATTCTATCACAGGGCTTTTATGAATAAAATTTACACAACGTTGAGGTCCTTTCCATACACTCCCTCAAGTAAATCTAAATCTTTATTACTGTTTTTAAGTAATGCATTATTCGTCTCTACCATTGCACGCAATAGGTCATCGCCTTGGGTATCGCCAACCACGTCTTTATAGAGAAGCCGCATTGCTTCAAAATCTTTAATAAGACAATGACCTCCTGCACCGCGACCTGTACCATGGGCTGGTTGTGTATGACTTGTGCCAATACGTGGATCGTGGACAAGTGCTTCTTGTAGAGACTGCCAGTTACAGCCACTTGCTTGTGCTAAGTCATACAAAAGGTTCATGTAGAGTACTTTTGTAAAAAGAAAACAGTTACCAGCGTACTTAACCATCTCAGCATCACGTGACAACATTACTTTTTTATACGGAGCTTCAGGTAAAATACGAAGTATAGAAACTGCCTTCTCTCGATATTCTGGAGTATCAATTGGAATACCTACTAAGTTACGTTGGGGTTTTGCAGCATCATGTGCTGCAGTTGCTTCAACGAGAAACTCAGGACTATGGAGTACGAAGATTGAAGGGTATTTTTTTTGTAATGCTTCTGTAGTTCCTGGGATAAGAGTTGATTTTATAACAGCCGTGTGACCCTCCCCAACAAGTGCTAAAGCATCACTTACAATAGATGCATCAAAAACACCATTATGTGTTGGTGTTGGAACTGCAATAAACACCACTTCACAATCTGCAATTTGTGCTTTATTTTGTACGTATGGTTCTTCAAGCGAATAGCGAACAACCGTATACATGCGTGATTCAAATTCGTCTGCGTAATGTTTCCCTATCCAACCTTGTCCGATAAATCCGATTTTCATCCCGTTAGAAGTTAATTAATAATTTAATGCTTACATTCTACACTCTCTACAAAAAAACACTCTTTTCCTCGATTTGAGATATCCCATTAACTTCTAACGGGATTCATACTCGTTAGCTATAACAAGCACAATTCGAATTTTGTTACAAAAGGGCTCGTTTATTTCGTTTCTTTTGGTGGTATGCAAGTGCAAATCTATGTGACTCTGCGTTACACAAGAGTATATCACTCTCATACATAGCTAAGAGTTTTTTTGAGGCAATGACACGTATTGGTTTATGGCGCTCATCTTTTACAACTGCAACAACAGGAATGAGAATATCGTGTGTTCGCAACACGTGTTCGGCTGCATTTTTCTGTGCAGTACTTCCGTCTACAACAATAATTTGTGGCAGGGTCCACTCTGGGTGCGCGAGTCTTCTTGTAAGTACTTCTTTAAGAGCTCCTACGTCATTGCTTCCTGTTTGACTTCTAATTTTAAACTTTTTGTATTCAAAAGAACGTGCTTCGCCACCTTCAACCACTGTCATTACACCAACCATGTCTTCCCCAGCCAGGTGTGCAATGTCGTACGCTTCAATACGTACTCTTCGGTCATCGGTATATTTTTTAGACTCATCTTTAATAAGTGCAACATCTTGAATGTGTTGCAACGCGTATATTTTACGTTTTATGATGTTCGCATCTTCAAATAACTGCTTTTTTGCAAGCGACATCATTTCTTTTTGCAGTTCAGCAATAATTTGTTTTTTCTTCCCTTGGAAAAAAAGTCGAACATAGCGAATAGTTTGGTTGTATTGTTTTTTATTATCTTCTGTTGGAAAAAGTCCAATTTGTTTATTAAAATCAATCAATCCTCGTGCCATCTTAGACTTTTCTTTTCCTACAGGGACTTTTGTGTCATAAAATTTAAATAACTTCCGAATGATGTTAAGTGCTTCTCTAAACAACGTGCCACTGGTGAACGGACCAAAGTGATACAAAATTTCATCTTCGTTGAATTTTGCCGTGAGGTCTTTTCCGCGAACAACAAGAACCCGCGGAAATTCTTCATTGGTTATTACTAAGTGGTTATAACTTTTATCGTCTTTTGATATTGAGTTGTACTTTGGTTTGTGCGTTCGAATGAGGTTGCACTCTAAGATAAGAGCCTCCAGTACCGAATCAGTTTTTGTTACATCAACTGATTTTGCTTCTGATACCATTTGTTCTATAAGCTTTGAACGTTTTGTTGCAATATCAGATGAAAAATAACTCTGTAACCGACTTTTAAGTGAGGTAGCTTTGCCTATGTATAGAATTTCTTTTTTTGACCCTAAGAAAAAATACACGCCAGGCGAATCAGGTAGTTTCTTTTTTGTCAGGGCTATTTTTTCCATTGATTATCAACTATACCAAACGTAACAGTCGCCACCTAGTTAGGGCGGCGACTTCGTTTGGGTAACTACTGTCGTTGGGTCGATTTCCCCGATAGAGACACCGGCGATAAACCGAGCGACAAAATCTGGAATTTGCTTTTCCCTAATAAAGAGCTTTATGCCTTCAGCGAGTGTTCTTTGGGACCACTCAAAAGTCAGGTTGTTTTTTGATCTTGATAAAAAAACTTTGGTGAAGGTTGAAGTAACCTCTTCTTGACTTGAAGTAACATCGAGATTGATGCAACAAACTGCTGAAAGTGGATTATTCTTTGCATCACCAAACGCTGTCGACAGTGCATCAGCACGATTTGTTGAAAGAACGTTCATTAGGAACTCCCTTGCTTAAGGTTACGAAGCACTTTGCCTCTTAAAAATTAAGTATACCAGAAAGATGAATGTACAAATGCACTATTAACACTTTCACTTACTTTTCTAATGCACGCTTCAAATACCGACCTGTATGGGACTTTTCAACTTGTGCCACCTCTTCAGGGGTGCCTTTAGCGACCAAATTACCGCCTCCAAGACCACCTTCAGGGCCAATATCGAGAATGTAGTCAGAAGACTTGATTAAGTCGAGATTGTGCTCAATAACCATCACGGTATTCCCACGAACAACGAGTTGTTGCAGAATT
The DNA here is from genome assembly GCA_043719295.1 of bacterium. GTDB lineage: Bacteria > Patescibacteriota > Minisyncoccia > Phycocordibacterales > UBA918 > OLB19. The sequence goes on along the minus strand of JAYSUD010000001.1, from coordinate 101,972 downwards.
TCAATGAGTTTTTTAACGTCTTCGTAATGGAGACCTATAGTTGGCTCATCAAGGAGGTAGATACTTTTTTGTGTATGCGGACGATACAGTTCAGAGGCAATTTTAACCCGCTGTGCTTCTCCACCTGAAAGCGTGGTTGCACTTTGTCCAAGAGCAAGGTATCCGAGTCCCACATCAAGCAACGACGCAAGACGTTCGTGAATTGATGGTACATCTTTAAAGAACTTCGTTGCTTCTTCAATAGTGAGGTTTAAAACCTCGTAAATGTTTTTACCCTTGTAGGTTACTTCTAGAGTTTCTTTTGTAAATCGCTTTCCATCGCAGATGTCACACATCACGTAAACCGTTGGAAGGAAGTGCATCTCAACGGCTATCTCACCATTTCCTTGGCACGCTTCACACCGACCACCTTTAACGTTGAAACTAAATCGTCCTGGCTTCCACCCGCGGGCACGTGCTTCGCCTGAGGCTGCAAACATGTCACGAATATGTGAAAACGCACCCGTGTATGTTGCGGGGTTTGAGCGAGGAGTTCTTCCAATTGGTGACTGATCAATGAGGATTGATCGCCCAAGGTATTCGCTTCCACTAAAGGAAGTACAGTTGTATGTATGTGGAGTTCTAAACTTTTTTTCAAGTCGTGACTGGAGGTTCTTATGAAGAATCTCGTACATGAAGGTTGACTTACCACTTCCTGAAACTCCGGTTACAGTAATCAAACGTCCAAGCGGAATATCAACATTTAAGTTTTTAATGTTGAATGCTTTTCCTCCTTTAATTTTAATTGAACCTTTCTCACTTGAACGTCGTTCCGGTATTGCAATTGTTTTGTCTCCTCGAAGGTAGTCAAGCGTAATTGAGCCTGATACATTTGTTTTAGCAGTTAACAGTGGCTCTAAATAGCCCGACACCACCACTTCCCCTCCATGGGTTCCTGCTCCAGGGCCGATATCAATAAGGTAGTCCGACGCATAGATAGTGTCTTCATCATGCTCAACAATAATGATGGTATTTCCAAGATCACAAAGTTCACGGAGTGTTTTAACGAGTTTGTCGTTATCCCGTTGATGTAACCCAATTGTTGGTTCATCAAGTACATAGAGTGCTCCAACAAGGCCCGAACCAAGCTGTGACGCAAGACGAATACGCTGTGCTTCACCTCCTGAAAGGGTGTTTGCACGACGATTTAACGTAAGGTACTCAATACCGACGTTATTCATAAACTCAAGACGTTCAACAATTTCACGTAATGCAGGCCATGCAATGTCGTGTTGTCGCTTACTTAACTGTAGCTGTGCAATGAAATCGGTTGCACCTTTAACGGTGAGGTTTGTAAAATCAACAATATTCATTCCGAGGTTTTTCTTTCCATCTCCTCCAAGGTAGACACGCAACGCTTCAGGACGCAATCGAGCACCTTTACACACCGTACACACATCACTTTGGAAAATCCCCACAACTCCTAAACCATTACATTCAGGACAGGCACCATACGGTGAGTTAAACGAGAACAGACGTGGTTCAACCTCAGGAAATGATGATCCGTCAGAAGGACAGATGAACTTCGCTGAAAGTGTTCGTTCTGCTCCGTCGGGACTTTTAATTTTTACCAACCCATTTGACTGTGCGAGCGCAAGTTCAACAGCTTCCGAAAGTCGCTCTCGTGAGTTTTTAGGATCTTGGGTAAATTCACTTACGTAGATCTCATCTACAAGCACGTCAATGTCGTGGCGTTTTGTTTTTGTAAGAATAATTTTTTCTCGAAGTTGTTTTATTTCTCCATCAATTTTAACGGTTTCGTATCCTTTAGCTAAAAGGTCATAGAGAAGTTGATAGTACTCACCTTTACGTCCTACAACTACCGGTGAGAAAATGGAAACTCTGCCTTTAGAAAGCTCAATACCCATCACACTTTGTGTTTGTTCTTTTGTTGCTTTTTGTACTTCTTTTTCTTCAATTGATTTTAATACAATGCCGAGGATTTCATCTTGTGAAAGTTTTTGAATCTGTACATCAACATCAAGGCAATACGGTTGCCCAACACGTGCATACAAAATACGCAAGTAGTCATAAATCTCGGTAATTGTTGCTACCGTTGAACGTGGGTTCCGACTTGCCGATTTTTGATCAATAGAAATTGCAGGAGAGAGGCCGGAGATCTCATCAACATCAGGTTTTTGCATTTTATTGAGAAACTGTCGTGCGTATGGAGAAAGTGACTCAACATAACGACGTTGTCCTTCAGCAAAAATAGTATCAAATGCAAGCGAAGACTTCCCGCTCCCTGAGGGTCCGGTGATTGCAATCATTTTTCCTCGCGGCATCTCCACATCAATGTTTTTAAGATTGTGTGTACGTGCACCACGAACAATGATTTTTTGTCCTCCAACCGGCTCTTCCCATTTCACTGTTGTTTTTTTTGCCGGCATAATAATTGATTTAATATTGTAATGTTTTGTACCACTTAAAATAGCTTGTGCATGCGGGCACAAGTTGTATACGAAGAGTATACCTAATTTCTCTTAAACAAACCAATTTTAAAAAACTTACAATAAGACGTGCACAAACGAGTGCAATTCGAGGCGTGAGAAGTGACTTAATGTCACTTCGCAAGAGGTTGCCTACTCTTTTGGAAAAAGAGCGATAACCTAAACAGTTTCAGTAGGAAACAAGTAAAATATGACGAGGTGTACGCATAGTACATTGAGGAGTATTTTGCGCAGTACAACGAAGAAGTGTGCCGTTTGTGTACGTCTTAACTCACTTTTAGTTCTTTAGGGAGTAAAATCACAATCTGTGTTCCAACATTCTTAATTGATTCAACACCTATAGAACCGCCCATAAGTTCAATCAATTGCTTGGTAATCCACATGCCAAGGCCTGTACCGGTAATCGAGCTAATGTCAGCATGTGCAACTCTGAAAAAAGGTGCGAATAACTTTTTCTGATCATCCGATGAAATTCCCATACCCGTATCTTTTACCCGTATTTCTACAAACGCTCGTTTTTCTTCGATTCCAATTGTGATTGTGCCATCTTTGGTGTACTTAATTGCATTACTTACTAAGTTGGTCATAGCTTGATGCAAACGTGCAGTGTCACTTATTACAACTGGATTATGAAGTATCTCTTCTCGCTTCAACACTATTTGTTTTTCTTCTGCAGATATTGTTAACTCTTCTAATACAGCATCAATAACTTGTGTTACATCAACAGGTTCTTTAGTTACCGTTAATTTTCCAGATTGTATACGAGCCACATCAAGTAGATCATTGATAATAAGGAGAAGTCGTTCTGAAGATTGTTCGATGCGACTTGCCTGTTCTTTTTGAGCTCCGTTTACACTGTTATGTTCTAAGATACTTGCATACCCACGTATTGCAGTAAGTGGCGCTCGAAGTTCGTGTGCAATCATGTTAGTAAACAGATCTTTCATTTCTATTGCTTGTTTGGCTTGTACATACAAAAAACGATAGTCGGTAAGTTTTATGTGCCAATATGCAAGCGCGATAATAAAGAGATACACGAAGAGTAAACTCATGTACGCCTGACGCTCTTTTTGTGCAAAAAGTGTATCAGTTGCCGAGAGCGAAAGTTTTGTATAAATAAAGTATGAGTCGCCAGTCTCACTTTGCACATATCGATATGCAGACCACGTTCTTGCTTCATTTTCTAGGAATTCGAAAATAATTGACTCATCAGTACGAAGTGAAGAATTCACATAGAGATCAACATCAGTTGGTGTGACACCAAGTGTTTTCTCGTTCTTTGCGACAAAAGGCACAATCACTCCATTCTCCTTTTTGGCAACAATGTAGTCAACAATGTCGGGATTAAGAGTTACAATTTTTGATAATTCTGTATCAATTATGACTGAATCAAACGAAGTTGCTTTAAGCAACGAAGCAAGTGTGTCGTGCATAATTCCAACCTTGTCTTTTTGTAGTCTGTCTTGATTTGACTTGCTTACATCAAGAAATTGTTGACCTGTGTACAAAAACAACAAAGGCATGACAATAAGGAGAATCAATACGAACAACAGCTGTGGATGCTGTTTTATATAGAGGGCACCTTTGACAATTTGTGAAAATAAGAACGAGATCATACAAGCACGTCTTGTTTTGGTTCAAGTATTCCAAATTTTCGTTGACGTGAGTCTAAATGAAGTCCGAGCAATATAAGCACAAGTCCAATAGCTACCGTTGAGATTGAGAGTACCAAGTACACCATATAGTCTGACAAAAACGAACTTGGTTGTGCTACCACTTGCGCTGGCTTTACATCTTCATTCACGGTTAAACCAGTAAACGCCTCAGCTTCTTTTACAAAACTAAATCCATTACTTTTTGCAACAATTTTACCCGCATTATCGGTAACGCCAATATATACCTCGTGGGTACCGTCTTCGAGTTCTTTATCGAATCGATAGTTCCAACCACCGTCTTCATCAGTCTTAAGCGTCACCACTATTGGAGTACTAAAGATGTACAACGTTATGAAGCTATTTGGAAGTGCAGTTCCTGATATGAGCGCTACAGGTTGCTTGTTTTCAGTCTGATCTTCATCTTTTATTTCAGTAGTTATTGAAGTAACTGAAAAGATGTCTTCTCGCACGATACCAGCTTCTTTTGGAGATTGATACGAAACAAGCGCTTCAGGTTTTGCATCTGTTGGGTTATAGCCACTAAGAATTTCAGCTGCATCACCAAACCCATCGCTATCTGTGTCACTTAAGAAAGGATCTGTTTTGTATATTGCAACTTCGTCATAGTTTGAAACACCGTCTTTATCACTATCTTGACTTGCTTTTTCTTTAGTTCGTTCAGCAATCAGTTTATCTGTCTTAAAGACAGCTTCCTCTGTTTCTAGTATCAAACCACGGATGTATGAGTCGAGTAACACAACGTTCTGTTGGTTGAGTTCACTTTGGTCTGAAGTAGTTGCTGTACTCTCTTTTAGTTTTAAGATTCGAGCTTTTATTTCACCAACAAGTGTAGTGTCTTGAATTCGCAATGCGTTAGCAAGCAGTTTGAGTTCCGTTTGCATTGTTTCTGACTGCTTAGTATCAAGTAGCGGCGTAGGTTCAGTACTTAGAGTTGTACCATCACTTGCTACTACGGGTAGAGGTGTTGTTTTTGGAACTAGCGCTGTTTTGGTTGTTGAACTTAGTTTATTTGCCTCAATTGCTACAGTTTCAAGAGTTTTAATTTGATCAATTTGAACTGGAGTATATGTTGTTGCCGTTAGATTTGAAATTGTAAATGGAAGCGTTTTGTGTTCATAACTACCGTACATATTTTTAACCAACGCAATGAGCAGGTATTCGCCGTTTGGTACTTGTTTTGTATCAAAACGATATGACCATGTGTCTATGTCGGCCATTGTTGCAACTCCTACAAACTTTTTAACAAGACTCGCTTTCCCTTGTATGTAGAGTTCAATAAGCGCTGCATTTTTAACTTCAATTTGGACAGGAACAATTGAAGCAAGAGGTTTGCTTGTTGGCAAGATTATAGAGACTTCAGGATCCAATTCTGCATCTGTTGCTTCTGTAGAAGTATTTTGAACTTGGGTAGTTAGAGTTGCTACAGCTCCCAACTTTGTTACAACAAGTTCACTAGAATACGTTGGTACTCCATCGGTAAGTATCTGTGCGCTTATTTTGTATGCACCAGGTTCTTGTAGACCTGCAAGCCATCTATATTTAAAGATATCGTTTGTTGTGCTGTACATGTTCCCAAGAAGCATCTTTTTTGATGTTGGTACATGAAACGCATACATCTTGATGCTGCCAGCTTTTGGATCAGTAATTTCAAACCGAAACTCATTTTCTGATTCGGTCACGTTTGATATGAGCTTTGGTGCAAGTTGAAGATCTTGAGTTGCTACAGAACTCTCCGTTACTGTATCTGTGTTTTGTGTTGAGGAGGTTGCAGTTGGTGAATTTTCATATGGTGTATTTTCAACGGTCACGTTCGCTGTATCAACAACTTCATATGAGCCATGTGCATTTTGCACAAGCACACGCAATCTATATGCCGCATCTGTATGCATTGTGGTATTCCAATAAAATTCCCACGCATCAGGAGAAATACTTTTCATTAACCCAAGCTCAACTGATGTTCCATTATTTTTATTGGTCGCCATCAGTTTTACTCTCTGTGCGTACGAAACATTGAGTTTGATTTTGACAGTTCCTTTTAAATCACTGTCTCTATTTGCGATATCAAAAGAGGCAGGAGGTTTTATATCAACCTTATCTCTACAGTACAAACTTTGGTAGACAAGCGGATCTTGACAGTTTAATGATGCAAGTGTCCCCGGGATGCCCGTTGTACTTGAAGTTGCAACTGTTTGCGTCAGTGCGTTTGTAAGCTGTGCCATCTGTCCCTCAACACTAAAGGCTCCGTTTGCAAAAAACAAAGTAAAAATTGCTCCTAATACAACAAAAAATACTCCACTGTAGCGTGCGGTTTTTATAACCTGCGTATGGACATCAAGTGGAAACCGGTACGGCGAAAGGATTGCAAGTCCAAGAGGAAGTCTTTTTGTTAATGAAGTTGTTACTTTTTCTTCTCTTTTAACTTGTTGCGACTGATTTTTAGAGTGGAGTGCTTCAAGCGTTGAAAATTTGGAATGGAGCTTTTTTGAATGTATTGTTGGAGTAATTTTCTTCTTTGCTATAGCCGCTACTGTTGTATCTTTTATTTTGATTTTTGAAACTTTTTTATCAAGAACTACTTTTTTAACCCCAGATTTAATGGTAGAAGTGGCTGCTGTATTCTTTTTGGGTGCAATAACAACCTGTTTATCCTTCTTTAGGGAAACTGCTTTAGGAGCGACTTTTTTAGTCGTTGGCATAGGAACAGTATACTAGATACAAGCGATACTTTTGGAAGGCAATGTCGATAACTTTTATCTACTTTTGACTTTGAAGTGGATTATTAGAGCGAATCTATGAGTTTGTACAATTCATCGTATTCTGTTGAAGCTTTAACAAAAAAGCCTGAAACACCAAGTGCAGTTATTTTTTCACGGAGTTCTACATTGTCGTTGTTTGAGAAAATTATAGCAGAAATGTTTTTAAGATTTTCAGTTTTTCGTATGTGTGTTAAGACATCGATTCCCGAGATTCCTGGCAAGTCTAAGTCAAGCACGAGCACATCAGGTACGTCAGCTTCTATTGAAGCAAGCGCATCTTCGCCATTTGCAGACGAAACAACACTGTATCCATGTTCAGAGAGCTTTATGGTTGTAATATCACGTATGAATGGATCGTCTTCAACAATCAAAACTTTTTTCATATATAAAAAGTATACACCAATTTCACTTCTTTTTGTCCAGTGTTTCTAGATAACTAATCTCGTCACGTAAGATGGCTGCGGTTTCAAAGTCGAGTATTTCAACCGCTTCTTCCATTTGCCGCTTTTTATCTTTAAGTGTTTTAAGTGGATTTTTCTTGTACAAGTCGACATCAACCTTTAAAAGCACTTCAACAGCTTCGTCGTGATGCGAACGCATAGAATCTGCAATAGATTTAATCTCTTTATGAATTGATTTAGGAGTAATGCCATGTTCTTTGTTGTACACTGTCTGAAGTGTCCGTCGTCTGTTTGTTTCAGAGATTGCATAATCAAGTGCCTTGGTGATAGTGTCAGCATAAAGGACAACACGTCCGTTAATATTTCGCGCTGCTCTTCCAATTGTTTGAATGAGTGCAGTTTCACTTCGCAAAAAACCTTCTTTGTCAGCATCTAGAATTGCAACAAGCTCAACTTCGGGTAAGTCCAATCCTTCACGGAGTAGGTTTACACCAACAAGACAATCAAACACCCCTTTACGGAAGTCAGTTAAGATATCAATACGCTCAAGGGTTTCAACATCACTGTGAATATATTTTGTTTTAATCTTCTTTTCTTCTAGGAAGTCAGCTAAGTCCTCAGCCATTTTTTTAGTAAGCGTTGTAACGAGAACCCGAGCACCTCCTTTAATTACTTTTTCAGCTTCAGCAATAAAGTCTTTAATCTGGCCAGGATACGCACCTACTTCATTTACAGGACGTACGTCAATCTCTGGATCAATAAGACCGGTTGGACGAATAATTTGTTCAACAATCTGACTGTCAGCATGTGTAGCTTTTTCGAGCTCGTATTTGCCTGGAGTTGCAGTTGTGTAGATAACCTGTCCAATATTTTTTTCAAACTCCTGAAAGTTAAGCGGACGATTATCTACGGCGCTTGGAAGACGAAATCCAAACTCAACTAAGTTAACCTTTCGCGACCGGTCAGCAGCATACATACCACCAATTTGTGGCACCGTTACGTGTGATTCATCAATAATGGTTAAAAAGTCAGGTGTACCATCTTCTTTATGGGGGAAATATGAAAGTAGGGTGTATGGAGGTTCACCACTTTTACGTCCATCAAAATGTCGTGAGTAGTTTTCAATACCACTACAAAATCCTACTTCGCGAATTAACGCCAAGTCATGTTGTGTTCGACGTTTAATACGTTCACTCTCAAGCAACTTCCCTTCTTTCTTAAAGTGTTTAAGTTGTTCATCAAGTTCAAGTTTAATGTCTTCAACAGCTCGTTTTCGTTCGTCTTCTGGAGTCACAAAGTGTTTTGCCGGAAAGAGAAAGAAAACTTCTGGTTCTTCAATGATTGCACGCGACACTCCATCAATTTTTGTTATTGAAGAGACACCTTTTGAATCAAACCCAAGTCTATAGATTACCCGTTCGTTTGTCGGCATGATTTCAACGGTATTACCAACTGCTCTAAAGTACCCAGGCTTCAAGTCAGCATTTGTTCTATCAAAATACATCGACACCAAAAGACGTACGAGTTCTGCTCGCGTAATCACAAATCCTCGTTCAATTTTCTTGTGAACTTTAAGGTACTGCGCTGGTGCACCTAAACCGTAAATACATGAAACTGATGCGACAATAATAACGTCATTTCGGGTAAGAAGTGCTTGTGTAGATGCATGACGAAGTCGGTCAATTTCTTCGTTAATCTGTGATTCTTTTTCAATGTACGTGTCAGACGCCGACATGTACGCCTCAGGTTGGTAGTAGTCGTAATACGAGACAAAGTAATGCACTTCGTTTAAAGGAAAAAAATCTTTGTACTCTTGCGCGAGTTGCGCCGCAAGCGTTTTGTTATGCGCAATTACAAGCGTCGGCTTTTGAACCGCTTGAATGATGTTGGCCGCAGTAAAGGTTTTTCCAGACCCCGTAACACCAAGAAGCGTCTGATGCTGCATTCCCGCATTAATCCCCTTAAGCAATTTTTCAATCGCCTTCGGTTGGTCTCCCGCCGGAGTTTTTTCAGTTGAGATTTCAAATTTCACAGAGTTTGAGTATACCTTCAAATTTAATATAAAAAAAGCGCGGTACGGGGCGAATCAACGCCCTGTACCGAACCTATGCAAAGATCATAAACCAAAAACCAGATAACCCCCTATTGCCAACAGTGTAATGATTGCGAGCCCATTCAGCCATGTGGGCTTTTTTTCAGCATCAATACTGACGCTGATTGCTGCCACTGCACAAACAACCCCCAAGAACCCATTGAAATCAAACATCCAGCTTTCCTCCAATAAAACACATCAGAATCAATGTGTTTGTACTAATAATACAATGGGATTTAAAAGTGTCCTAATTTGTCAATATCTGCTCTCGCAAATCCTTAGTAAAATTCACTATAAAATTGAGGTTGTGGATTGAGGCAAGGTGCGGGCCTTGAATCTCTCCGGCGCGGAATAGATGGGCTACGTACGCTTTAGTGTAAGTTTTAGCAATGTATCCATCACTTAGAGGATCAAGGGGGCTATGGTCTGTTTTATACTTTTCATTCATCAAGTTGATTTTTTTTGTTTCAGGATACGTAAATGTGCCACAGGGTGTTGTTATCATATTCCCTGTTTTCACGTAGATTGTTCCTGTTCTTCCAATTCGTGTTGGTGCAACACAATCAAACGTGTCACAACCTTGGAGCACCCCTTGCACAATGTCTTCTGGTTCACCAATACCAAGTAGGTGTCGAGGCTTTTCTTCAGTAAGGAGCTCGTTTACAACCTTAAGTGACTCTCCTAAATCTTCTTTTGAAAATGAACCGCCAATTGCATACCCATCAAAATCCATATCGCCTAATGCTGTTGCACTTTCTTTTCGCAAGTCTAAGTATCGTCCACCTTGAATTACTCCATACAAACCTTGTTTCTTTAGTGCTTCGTAATTTTGTTTATGTGCCATGATTGAACGTTTTGCCCAACGGTGTGTTCTGTCCATGGCTTCTTTTTGGTATTCGTATTCTGCTGTTGGTGACGTACACTCGTCAAACGCCACAATAATGTCAGCTCCAATTGCATGTTGAATCTCAATTGAACGTTCTGCGGTAAAGCGATGCATTGACCCATCAAGATGTGAGGTAAAGGTAACTCCTTCTTCGTCAATCACACAAAGCTTCCCATGGTCTTTTGCAAACTTCGCACTGTATACATTTAATGCAGCGCGCGATGGTAGTTCAACTTCCCCGCCTTCCTCACCTTTAGCAAACTTTGTCACTCCTTTACCAAATGCAGCCCCAAGCGAAAAAACTTGAAATCCGCCTGAGTCAGTCATGGTTGGCATTTGCCAGTTTGTAAACGCGTGGAGACCTCCTGCAGCTTTAATAACCTCGTGACCTGGCTGTAGAAAAAGGTGATATGTATTGGCAAGTGTTACTTGATTACCAACGTATTGTGTTAAGTCTTCTGGCATCAAACTTTTTACACTTGCTTTTGTACCAACAACGACAAAGGCAGGTGTTTCTATGTCACCATGGAGCGTATGAATAACACCAGCTCGCGCAAGTGTGTTTTTTACCTTTTTTTCAATTTCAAATGTTACTGGTTTGAAGGACATAGAAATATTTTATAAAATAACCAACTTTGAAGTCTACAAAATTACAGAGCAACGTAGCTTGGTTAGAGATTGCCTTGGGTGCGCGAAGCACAAAGCAATTTTACGAGGCGTACGTTGTAGTACGATGAGGAAAATTTCTGCAGTGCGACAAAGCAGACGAGGTGATATCTAGCCGAGCGTTATTTTATTACAAGTAACTCTATAGAAAATACTAACGTAGACTGTGCGGGGATAGGTCCAATTGCATTTGCTCCATACGCCAAACTTGCAGGTATAACTAAAATCCGTGTACCTCCTTCTTTCATTCCTATTACTCCTTGATCCCATCCTTTAATCACTCTTCCTTCACCTACGGTAAATTCAAACGGTGCACCTCGTTTGTTTGAGTTATCAAACTCTTGTCCGTCTTGTAATGTTCCTATGTAGTGTACTGATACCGTGTCACCTTCTTTCACTTCGCTTCCTTTTCCAATAACCACATCGTCACGTATAAGTTCGTCTACATTACCTTTCATATCAATTGAATTTTTAATAGTTTTTTCTAAATTGTCGGTATTTTTTGTATTGGCATCTACAGCAACTACGGTTGCCATTTGGCTATCAGCTGTTACTGAAGAAAGAATACTGCCATTTGTGTTGTGTTGCAGAAGAAAAAGTGCCAACGCCATTGTCCCTACACATGCGAACACGCCAATTATCTCAAATTTGTTTATCATACTCAAAGTTTAATACCAAAATAATACGCATGTATCGGCTAAATGCAAGTATATGCGTTACTGTATTGTACGTAGAACTCCCTCTTCTATCATTACACCAAGCCCTGTATCACTTTTCTTTGCAAGTTCAGAAAGAAATGTGTCTCTTTCGTACGGCGCCATAAAACGGGGCATACTTCTTGAACCGATACTCGTAACCGGTTTAAGGGTAAACACAAGATCATCTTGCTCTACACGCATTTCAACAACAAGGCCTTCTTGCACTTCTTTACTAAAGTATTGATCAAAAATAAAGTTACCAAGTGAATAGAAAATTACTTTATTTTTGTATATTTCAATATCTTGAACAACGTGAGGATGGTGCCCTATAACCACATCAGCCCCTGCGTCAATAAGTGTGTGTGCGAGATTTTCTTGGAAATACGAATGAGTTGCCTTATATTCTGTACCAAAGTGTACGTATGCTACTTGAAGTGTACTTTTAGTCTCGATTTTTTTAAAAAGTTTTGAAATATCAGCTTTAGTAGGTCCAACATCAACGGCAAATACCCCCACAAGTGCAACGGTCTCTCCCTCAACCTCTACAAACTGTACTGTACTTGAAGCTAAGTTTCGCTGATCTCCAAAGGGATGCAATTCCGACTCTTCAAGTATTTTTTTTGTATGCAAGAAGTCATCTTGTCCGAAATCATATGAATGATTGTTTGCAACTCCCATGTGTGTAAATCCATATTGCTTCAATCCTTCAAGATTTTCTTTTTTTGTTGAAAATGAAAATCCCATACTTGGAGTGTGCGCATGCGTTACAGGAATTGCAGATTCAAAATTTCCAACAAGATACATATCGTCACTGTGTTTTTGAAGTCCTAACAAGGGGTACGAAGACCCATATGCGGTCATAAGGTTTTCAACATTGCGAGCAAGCATTATGTCACCTGTAAACGCGATTCCGGTTTTAGTGTCTTTTGTATCAGTTGCTAGCAACTTTTGGACAAGTGATTTGCTATGAGCCAAACTTTCTTCTCCTTCCACTTGTTCAATATGTCCATTATGAAGAAACAGAGGAAAGAGAACGACAAAAATACAGCACACACTTACTAACGCATAGAAAAAATTTTGTTTTTTCATATAAAAAATTTAGCGCATCGTGATATGAAACAGCCCAATTTGCATGTACCACATTGCTCCAAATATAAACAACCCAGATAGAACTAAAGATAGAAAGACCATCTGCACCCCTTGGAAAAAAGTCATTGATCGATTTCTTTTTTGTCCTCTTTTTTCGATACTCTCTTTTGATACAAATACATCAATTCCAAGTAGAGCAGTTATGTTTTCAGGTTTTAAGGCAGTGTCAGTTTGAAATACTTTACGCAATGAATCCACATGAGTTTCATGACTATGAATATTTTCCCGGAGTATTAAAAGTGCAGTTTCAACATCCTTCTCGCCCCATCGTGCACGCAATAGTACAGATTTTATTTCTTCGTCAGGTGCTGTTACAGGCACCCCGTTTAACTTTAGAAATTGTTCAACTTGGCTTCGTTCTATCATAGAAACTATTTATTTTTTTTGTGATCTGAAATGTGGAGTGAGTAGAGTTCAAGAAGTACCATAAACAAACTAACGAGAACGGGGCCAACAATAAATCCAATAGGACCAAACACAGAAACTCCCCCTAAAACGGCCAAGAGAATCATAAACGGGTGAAGTTTACTTCCACGACTGATGAGATATGGGCCCAAGAAGTTATCAATAAGTCCTACTGCAACCATTCCCCATATCGAGAGAAGTACTGCCTGTGTATACATGCCAAAAAATGCCAAATACGCTATTGCAGGTATAAAGACAATGAGTGTTCCTATCCCCGGAATAAGTGCACCAAACGCAGCGATTACTCCCCACAATATTGCCCGCTCAAAACCAAAAAGCCAAAGGCCAAATGCGGTAAGGACTCCTTGAATGAGAGCAATAAGTACCGTGCCTGTTGCAACAGAACGGATAGCCAACGCAAGACGTTCCATAATCACCTCATCTTGTGCATCAGGAAGTGGGCTAATTTTTACTAAACTTTTAATAAATAATTTACCATCTCTAAACAAGTAGAAAGAACCAAAAATAGCTATAAAGAAAAGAAAGAGTGTAGAAGCGGTACCAGAGAAAATATCACCAAGGTGCGACGCAAACCATGAAGCAGACTGTTTTAAGTACTCAGTTATATTGAGATCAAAGCCGGGAACAAAACGTTGGATTTCTAACTCAACTTTACTTAATGAGCTCTCGAATCCTACTTGTTCGACATTTACCACTTTGTAGACAGATACTGCTTCATTAACCAATACCGATGTTATGAAAAACATTGGGATAATAACAATAAACAATACAATGAGTGTGGTTACAAAAGCTGCGAGCGTTTGGTTTTTTCGCGGCATTCTCTTTTGTATTTTTTCATACATTGGATAGCATATAGTGACGATAATAGCCGAAAGTGCTAACGCTGAAACAAACGGCTGGAGCATTTGCCACACCAAATAACCAACAACAGCCATAAAGCCGAAGAAGAAAACGTATTCAACGATTCTGTTTACAATCATATTTGTATTCTAGCAGACCAGATACCATATTGATAGCGAAGGAGTGCATATTTTATACTTATCTCGATTGTGCAACTGCCTGTTCAATATACTGTCGCATCTCATCTTTTGTCATTGCTCCGCGTCTATGCATTACAATTGCTCCTTTTGCGTCATATACAAGTGTCTCAGGCATCGCATACCCTCCTGTTTTGAGATAGTACGCGTCAGTGAGGTCGATAATAAAAGTCAGTTCTTTGAACTCGCCGATTGTTTTCAAATACTGTTTTGCAAGTTCTTTTGGTTCTTTACGGTTGATTGCTAAAAATGCAATGTCTTTACCTTTATACTCTTGTGCAAGTGATTCAAGATCAAGTAACTCGGCCTGTGAAAATGGAGTCCAACTTGCCCATGAGTTTACAATGCGCACCTTCCCTTCGTATGCTTCAAAGCTAATAGGAATACCTTCAAGATCCGTATACACTGCATCTTCCGAGCTTTGTAAGTTTTTTGATGCTTCAGAATTTGCTTTGTCGTTTGGAACAGTGAAAAAGTAATACGTAACCAGACCTACAGATGCAAGAATTACAATAAGTATTACTATGGTGAGTACATTATTTTTCGCCATACCTACCCTTTAATAAATAGTTCGAAATCTTCAGGTTTTTCTCCAGGAAGTGCTTCAATGATGTTGAGTTCAACATTTCTACCCATGAAAAGTGCACTCACGGTTGCTTCTCTACTTGCGGTTGCATCTACTTTAAATCGTTGGTTAGTTACTACTTGAGCACACACTTCTGCAGTGTTAATGACATTAAAATCAATCCGCATTTGTTCTGGATATGATTCGGCAACAAGCATACTTGTTTCAAGCAAATCACAAGGGGTTGGAAGAGCAATCTCTCCGACGTACGTATGAACTCCATCAATATAATAGTGTTTTGCGTCAATTCTCGTTATGGATGCAAATTTAACATCACCTGTTTGGGTTTGTGGAGCTGGTTCTTGATTTTTTAATTCCTGCTTTTTGACATAGGCAAAGGTGAACATGCCCGCAACAATGAGCAAAAAAAGTGAGATAGCAACGGCAACAGCTTTTTGATTCATAGATATAGTTTCTTAAATCGATTATTTCTTAGTATACCATTTTTTATTGCACATAATCATTCCCTATAAACAAAGTTATGGTAGGAACCTCGGTATCACCTTCAGGTCGTGCAGACAACAGGGCTCCACCAATGTACTTACTCAGATCAAGTGCTTGTTCTTGAAGTTCTGTACTGTAGACCACTACTGACTTTTCTTTAGACTTTTCAAAATCAGATTGGAGATCCTCTATGACATATCCTTTACTCTCTAATGTCTTTTGCAGTATTGCAGCGGCCCCAGGTGTGTCACTTGAGTTAACCAAAATGAGCTTAAAGGATTGATCTTTTTTATTCGATTCCTCAAAAACAGATTCTGGTTTAGCGATTGCTTTATCTTTATTATACAAAATTTGTTCTGATGAAAGCGTAACATCCGTATCTGCATTATCTATAATAATTTCATAATCACGTTGGCTTTTTGTCACTGACAAGAAGAACAACGTCACTGCGACAATTGAGATAATCCCAAGACATGCAAGAAGGAAGAAAGTCTTGTACAAAACAACAAATTGCACCAACCCTTTGGCTTTATCAATAAGCTGTACTCTCCCTTTAAAATGTTCCTTCAAATCAGATACACCAAGTAAAACAGGAGCACGTACTGATGCATGTTTTACAATGCGAACGTCACCTTCTTTTTGATAACTTTTAGTATTTCTTTGTTTGTATACTTCTGGCTCAATTCCTGCAAGTAGTAACATTCTTCGAATGTATGACTTTATAGCGAACCGTACAAAGAGCACCAATAAAACTAGCGAGGACAAAAGTATTAAACCAGCTTTAAACGGTATAATATAAAAATAGGCTCGACTGGTTGCAAACTTTTTTTCACCATCTCCGTAACTGAGCGTAAGGTCAGCTTTGTATCGACCAATATCTGAAAAGGAATACTCACCTTCCCAACTAAATTCAAACTTGCGAATACTGTTAGGGAGCACATTACCAAAATGGGTTTGATGATTTATAGGAATAATACCTCGTTCTTTACCCCACATGTTTGTGATAACAATCTCTCCTTGTGGTTGCACGTGTACATTACCTTTATTTTCAAACCGAACTTCAAAAAGAGCGCGAGGCGTATCGACAATTGATTTTGTAACTCTAAATTCTCGCACCTGTCCGTCTTCAATAACGTCACCTGCAACACGAACAAAAAATAGAGACGTGACAATCTGCGATGTAGCTACTTTAATAGTGCCATCAAGTTTCGGTGGTTTTGTACCAACCATGATAGCAGCGAAGTGACCACCCGGACTTGCTCCTTCTGGAACTGTAACAACAAATGGAATGACAGCACTTTTCTCAGGTTCAATCACAAACGGTTCATTTGAAAGCTTAATCCATTCTGCAAGTGTTGACCCTTCGGTCACCTCTGTTAAGACAGGGATAAACTTACCTTCACCTTGTTCCCCTTGGGGTGCAAAATTGACTACTTGTGCATATACCGTTATCGGATATTTATTGTTATTGATTACTTTTACATTACTGTTCCACACCTGACTTGGCACAACAGACATCTCAAACAGAGTTGGGGTGACACTCAATGACAAACCATCGAGTGTCTGGGCTTGTGTTTGAGAAGGTACTAAAAAAATAGCAGTCGCAAGTCCAATTAAGACTCCGTACAATATTGAGTTACTTATTCTTAGATAAATCGATATCATGATCCTTACTTTCTGAACGGCTTGAACGGACGTACATTGCAACATCAGCTACACCATCTTCATGTCCGTCTTCTTTGTCGTACCTTCTGTGCACAAACAATGCTATCGCAATAGCAAAGATAAGCAAAATTGCGAATATAAGTAACAATTTTTTAAAAGGTAATACGTAAAAGAAAGCAGTGTCGTTAAGTGATGCTTTCTGTGTTTCTCCATATTCTACCGATAAAAAAGCTTTATACTTACCCATTTGAAGCACATCAGGCACCTCTTGAGTAAGTTCAATACTTTTTCCAGGTTCAATCGAAACTTTTGATTCGTTAAGTGGTATTGATTCAAGTTCAATACCGTTGGTGTCGTAAAAAATAACTTCACCTCCTGGAATTACCATACTTTCTCCCGGGTTAGCAAGCTTAATTACAATATCGCCTTCGGATTCATTTTTAATAAACCGTTCAACTGAAAATTTTTCCAAACGCAAAAATTCATTTTGAACCTTATCTACACCAATGCGGACAACCGTACCAGGGGCTGTTCCTTCTTGTACCTTTTTTTCTGCTTCTGGGCGATTTGAACCTTCTCCAAACCCAATAAATGCATGATACTCACCTGGTTCAACTTCAGGATTCACCCGAATGGTTAACGTAACTTCTTTTGTTTCACCAGGTTGTAGTTCAATATTTGCACGACTGATGGCGAGCCACGAAGTAATGGCAGTCCCTCTGTTTTCGACCATTGACGGCTCAACAAATCCTACAATCGCTCCCTTATCACTAACATTCACTTCATTTACAGAAGGATAAATTGAGATAACACTTTCTTGTCTATTAGTGAGGGTTATAGTTTCTTCGATAATGTCTCGTTTTTCTAGCTCATGATCAATAACAAGCGGAGAAACAGAGTACACCGATGCAAAAGCAAGTTGTGGAAGAAAAAATGCAACACACAAAAAAAGTTGTATCTTGATTTTTAGAGAATACTTAAAATTATTCATATAGTTTAATGCACAGGTACAGCTATATACGTTATGGTTGTTTCATACTCCCCCGCTGCCTGCTGTTCGGTCACCTTTAATCTGTATAGAATATCATGAGTATCATTAACAGGAATAGAGCTATACATAACTTCATGTGGCGTAGTTGTGGAAAGTTGTGCAAATGTATCATCAGCTCCAAATCGTGGTCCATTTATTCCACTTAATGAATCATCTTCTGCGTGATACCCAAAACAACCAAAAGAAGAGGGTAAACAACCGAATGTAAGATCATTCCAACCCGCAGGAGTTGCATTTGTCGCAGTTATTGGTTGAATTTGTGTGCCATATGAATTAAGTAATTGTTGATCAGCGTACATTAACACTTGATATCCTTGGGTTGCATTTGTGTTTATATTAAGTCTGTATGCAGCCTCAAAATCAGTATTAAACGGAACTGTACCAAACGGAATCGCAGTTGGTGTTGAAGTTACGTCAACGGTAAATGAGTCAATAACGGTTCCCGAAGTAATCCCTGCAACGTCAAAAACCAATGATGCACCAACAGCAACAAGTGAAGGATACGACTCACCTGTGTTTATGAGAACAGGTATGTCTTGGGTTATGTCATACAACCTAAAATAATACACCGCATTTGCTCGCAGAGCTTTTGCCTCAAGCGTAAATTCGTATTCAGTAGCAGCGCTATTTTCGTGTCTAAATCCCGTTAGTAACTGTGAACTTTCATTGTGTGTACCACAACCATCACCAACTCCCGCAACACACGCGTCTGCATCAGAAAGTACCTTTGTACTTATAACCGCATTATCACTTCCTCCTCCATTAAAGTAACACCATGTTGACGAAGCAATACACGTACTTGTTGCAAGAACGTCGTACACATTGTTTGAAAAATCGGCATACTCTGAATACTGCAATTTAAAACGAACATCATCACGTGCGATGTTTTCAGTTTCTTTAACCGTTACTCGCAATTTTGTCGTACTTCCATTACCAATATCAATAGGTGCCGAATTTTCAATCGCTAATGCTTGGGTTGGGGTTTCGTTATTTGCATCACTATACCAACGCCAGTTTTGTGTTTTTGCGGTAAATGAAGAGGTCCGTAACTGCGGATAGTCATCATATGCACCAAATACTGAACCACTACTATCAACCATTCTAAAACAATAGAAAGTTTCAGCATCTGCACCATTTTGCTGAATGTGCCAGTCATACTCAATGTCTTCACCTTCTTCTACTGTATACGGGTTTACAGCAGAGTTGTTTGTTTCCTCATACGTTCCCCCAATATCGGACGCAGTAATATTGAGTTCACCTCCTGTAGGAGGATCTGTTGACAATGTTGTACCATCTACAACACCAGAAGCATTGTACCCTCGCCAAATTGCACTTGATGTAGCATTGCCAATATCAATCCAATTAATTTCACCTATTGCAGTACAGGTTGTTATACGCTCCCCAAATTGTAACTTGTTACTTACAGTATCTTCAGGCAATGTTGCATTAAAGACCGTAGCCGACATACGAATACGAATATGCTCTGCATCACCTAGCGGTTCGTCACTTCCTGTTAATACCGTGTTTTCACCAAGATCAATAACACCTAAAGGCCACGGGTCAGTTGGGTCAAGTGCATTATTATCAACATAAAAACGGTAGTCGTTTTGATGAAGTGCCAAACCAGCTGTTGGCCACTGTACAATCTCTACACGATAATCAATCTGAGTTCCCGTATCACTTCTCCAAATTTCAAAATGTGTTGTTGATGCAATTCTAAATCCAGCAATTGGGCGAGGGAACAACGTTCCTGTACCTACAGCGCGGTTTGTTGCAAATATTGATGTATTGGTGAGATCGTCAAGCGTAATATCTATTGGCATACTTAACGTCAGCGGCTCCGCTCCACCGTTTGTAAAGTTATTTTTTTGTGTCACCACCATTGCGCCATTGCTTGTTTGTGTATTTTCAATAATCCACGCAACTGAAGTTTGAAGTGCTGGTGATGTTGCTCCCCCTTGTAAGAAAAAAGAAACAGCACCAATACTTGAAAGCCATACCTCATGCCCAAACTCATCTTCACCTTGAAGCGCCGTACCCATGCGTTTCTGAGAATGAATAAAAGTTCTTGATAAACTATTTACTGCAGTAATAGACTCTGTTTCCGTTGTACCTGCTGCTGTATACGTGTGTGAAGCTCGTTGTACTTTCCAATTTACTCCGGTAAATTCTACAACTGCATAACTAATGCGACTTGCATCCCCCGAAGCCTCTCCACGTCTAAATGACGGCTGGTCAGAAGCCGAAAGCCACTGTGATACTGACTGTCCGGTGTTGTAGTCTGTAGTAAGTATATCGGGATTATCTTGTCCAGTTATAAACACAACGACGTCTGCATCATTAACAATACCCGTTACTGCAGTTCCTGTTGCGGTAATTGATGTAGTGGTATAGGTCACTGTTCCATTGCCACGTACCTTCATTTCATTATCAGAGCCTGGTGTTCCAATAAATTCAACAATTTCCCAGGCAACACGTGTAGTAGTAGCTATGGCTGTTGCGGGTCTTGTTATGGTAAACGAAGTAACAAGGTTAGAAGGGTTTGAAATGTAGGCAGTTACGTCATCAGCATTAGAGTTTCCACCTGCTGAACTATCACCTGCGCCTGTATAATGTGAGTTTGTAATACGAACAAACGCACTAGTTGAAGCACTTGGCGCGATATAGTCAACTCCTGCAGTTAAGGTAACTGACGTTGCACTAAAGTTAGCGACACCTCGCTGTATTTCAAAATCACGTTCTGGAGAGGTTGTAAGCTCCGGATAGGCTGTGTAGGCCTGCAATGCTGTCCCCGCGTTTGAAAGTCTAAAACAGTACGTTGTATCGTACGCAGCATTTGCTGTTTGCTTAACTGAAAACTCCGTTTCAATAAAGTTCGTCGATAAAAAAGTAGTTGTTGCTATTTGCGAACTTGTGTCTTTAACTGAGGCGTTTGGAGTTTTAAACGTAGTATTATCGTCTGTAACTCCACCGATACCTGTAGCAATATTTGTTGTGTTACCTCCTTCTGTTAGGTTTGCTGAAGCAAACATATCAAAGGCACCTAACGTCGCACCAACGTCTGTCCACGAAGCTACAGCTGAACAGGTACTAATTTTTGTACCAAACTCCAGACGGAGCGCTGTATTCGGTGAAGTAATCGTACCTTCATTTGATACTTCCATACGGATTCTAACGGGAGTGTTCTGTGAGACATTTGTTAATGCTGTATTTTCATTCCCTCCTGTAAGTGACGTTGCAGCAGCTTCAGTACCGTTGTCGGCTCTAAAATGATAGCGAGACTGGGTAAGCACCGCACCAACAAGTGTTGTAGTTCCGGGGAGCGCTCGAGCACTAGAAGGAGCAGAACTTCCGGACGTAAGGGTTGCGTCAGTTGTTGCGTTACTTATTTCCACTTCCACCGTTTGTCCGTTTGATGCTGAAGTTGTTACGTCAAGCACGGTATACATACACACAGTTTGAGTAGTAGTAACTCCAAGCGATCCTGAAAAGGTTGTTGTTCCGTTAGTCCCACTAAAACTAGCCGTACTTGTTGCTCCAAACTGTGCTTCACTCCCCCCATACGATTCACTCGCACAGTCATACGGGGCGGTTGTATCAAAATCATATTTAAGTCGAATATTGTCTAAGCCTGTTTGTGCATTGACCGTTCCGTTTTCCGTGAGCTTGATAGAGGTAATAGTGTGGGACCCCGTTGCATCAGTGAGTACAAATTGTCCACCGACATTTTGGTTTGTTGAGGGCACATTGAGGTTTGCTGTCTGTGTTAAACGTGTTGTAAGATTCACATCGGCTTGAATAGTAACTTGTGGATATACTGAATACGTATCAAGTGGTGTTCCTGCATTGGTAAGCCGCATACAGTACGTGTTTCCATCTGCTGCAGTAGTTGAAGCGATGATTGAGTATTCAAGCTCAACGTATTGTGTAGTACTGAGTGTAATATTTCCTGTTTGCGAAGAAGTATCTTTAACTCCACCGTTTGGAGTTAAAAAAGTGGTATTTTCATTAGTAACCCCTCCTTGGGCTACCGCAATATTTGTTGTATCGTTTCCATCGGTAAGATTTGCACTTGGCGACATATCAAAGTCACCGTTTGAAGCACCAACGTCTGTCCAACCTGTAGCTAAGTTACAACTTGTAGTTGCAAGACTGTATTCAAGTCTGTACTGAGTAGCAAGTGAAGATGCACCCCCTTCGTTTGAAACTTCCATACGTAAACGAACAGGAGTACGTTGGTACCCACTAAAAGAAATCCCTTCAGTACCCCCCGTTTTAGATGTTGCCAAAGCTTCAGTATTATCATCATTACGCCAGTGATACCGAATTTGTGTGAGGTTGTCGTTAGTAACTGTTGTAGCGCCAGTCATTGTTTGTGCGGTGGGTGGACCTGCAGTTCCATTTGTAACAGTGACATCTGTTGCAGGATTGTTAATTGAAAGATCAATAGTAGAACCGTTTGGTGTTGAGTTCAAAATATCGAGTACTACATACCCACACATTGTTGAGGTGGTGCCAACTGACACCGTTGTTCCCGAAAATGTCGACACACCGTTTGGACCAGAAAAACCAGAGGTATCAGTTGATCCAAACTGAGATTCGCCACCCCCATACGACACACTTGCACAATTGTATGGCAACGTTGTATCCATTTCATAAAACAATTTGATGTTTGAAATATTAGCATCACCATCAATTGTTCCATTTTCAGTAATTGTAATGTCCGTTATATCTTGTGTTTTGTAGTTTTGAGATAAGACAAATGCACCACCAACATAAAAATTCGAAGTACTTGCAGTTGCACTTCCTGTATGAGAACCCGTGGTTGTCGCATGAATACCTGAAAAAACATCAGCAATGGTATCAGTATAAATATCATCTCGTGCATTATCAAACCACGTTGCTTGTATCCGCTCATTACTTGAGATATTTAAGTCAACACCGTACATATCATTGGATGTTGTGTTAATAACTGGCGATTCAACACTCCATGTAGCCATGTCATCTAAGGATTTTTTCCAATACACATTACCTGTTGACGACGCAGTCGCTGTAGTCCTCCCAGTATATGCTACATATACATCGTCATTTGATGCATCTAATGCGATAGCAACGTTTGTTAAACCACGAGTAGTTCCTGTTAAGACGCTCGTTGTGGTTGCCCAAGCACCGCCGGTATAGCGATGTGTTCGCACTTGATCGTCAGTCCCAAGTGTTGCGTTGCTCGCAACATACGCCAAATACACATTGCCAGGAGTAGTGGAGCTTACTGTTGCAGCCATGCCAACTGGATAGGTAGTGTTGTCAGTTCCATTGCCTTCTATTACCGTCCATGTACCCGACCACGCTGTATTGTTCCAAATTTTACTTCGAATATCTTCAGACGCAATCAAACGATTGATAAGCATAATATTTCCACTTGCAAGTGGAACCAACAAGTTAAAGTCAGGTGTTGCAGGCAAAGTACCAGTAGGCCCTGTTTCAGTCCAATTCGCTGCAGTTTGACAGGTAATGGAACATTCAACAATATACGAATCGACGTTGTCGCTAACGGCAATGTACACCGTTCCATCCGTTCCTTTGGTAATTGCTGGATAGTTTGAAAGCGCAGTAAATGTATTAGCACCTTGTGCGGGTGGCCCAAGGATTGCACTTACAGGAGCGGAACCAAGAAGACGTGTGTCACCATTAGTATCTAATCTGTTATACCAAGGATCATCGTTACCAGTATCAATGGTAACGATATGAATATTCGTACCCGTGTCTCCAGGCGTCCATCTGTCATACCACACAGAAATTCCTACACAGTCAATTTGCGCATCTACAGTAGTAGTAGAACTCCATGTTGATCCTCCGTCAGATGTTTTTTTATATACGCAATACCCAGGGGCGTCACGATAAAACTTATATCCAACTTGATCTGAAATAAAAACTGATTGACTTGCACCATGAATATGCGAAGCTCCCGTTACATCAGCTGCTGAATCAATAGTCACCTGTGCAGCTTCTGCTTTTTCTGCAGTATTAAAATTAAAAAGTGCTCCTAGATTTCCAAAGAAAAAAGAAACGATAAGTAATATCGAGAGAAATTTATATGCAACTAAAAAGCTACCGGTGTTATACAGCCGTCGGTTCATAAATACCCTTTTATTTTAACTTATTTCTTCAGTTGTTGTAGCACTGTTTGGTGGAATAACTAGGTCGGGAATGGTAATTACATCTTGACTCTCGGTTGAAGTTGCGGTGTAGCTAGGGATGAGGACATCAGAGATTACTGTTGGTGACGAAGTCGCACTTGTTTGTGATGTTGTGCCCACACTGAGGTCAAGAGATGACACAGAACTTGTTGCTGTAGAAGTGGTATTACCTGAAGATGGGAGGGGTATATCAATCACTTCTGTGTCACCTTCTTTTGAACTTTGTTTATTTTGTATCAAAGCACGCGTTTCTCCTGTTTGGTCAGGCTCGGGAAGTTGTTCAGGTAACTGTGCAGGTAGACTTCCAAGTGTAAACGACTGTTTATTATTTAAATCATATCCTACAGTCTGTATATCACCTTGTTCGTTTGTACTGTCATAGACCAAAACAAAACGTGGGTTTTCTACTTTAAGTCCACCTTCAGAGTTTATGTACTCAATGGTTTTTGTTTTTTGATCATACACTGCTACTTTCCACCCGTCTGTAAACTGAGTTTGCCAAACAATATATCCTTCTCGCATGTGGGGCGACACATCTTGTTGTGTATTGTTGGTAAGCTGGACTACGGCTTCATTGTCATACATCATTATTTCCCAGTTGTTACCAATCCATGCCTGCCACAGTGTCACGTTGCCGGATGCCACAGGTTCCATGTTGTTATATGAGGTTTTTGTTATCAGTGTTTTTTCTGTTGTTTCTGTGTCGTATGAAATGATTTGGTACCTATCGTCGATACTCGTGTGCCACACGATACGTTTCGATACTGCATCAAAGTATGGGGCACTATCGTCAACCTTGTTGTCGGTTAGTTTATTTTCACTCCCTCCTACTCGGACAAAAATCTCTAAATCGCCATCATTATCAGGAAGTGCGAATACCCCATCTTGTAGCGGATCAACCAGGTCTTTGGGTGTACTACAATAATAGGCACCGTCACCAACGCTCGCACATTCTTTTGTATCAAATTCAAACGCTTTAGCAGGTCGCCCAAATACCGCATCAGTAGAAGTTGCGACAATCGAAGCTACTGTTGTTGTACTTTCTTCTGATTGAATAACTTCCTCAACTACTTCTTCTAATTCCGTACTTGGACTTGTGGTTGCACTTGGCAATGTTGAACTACTCTGAACTTCAGTTTCTGTTATCACTTCTTCATCTATAACAACAGGTGGTAACACAGAAACTTCTGTATCTGAGGTTGAGGCATTCTGAGTTTGTTCTACTGAATTAGGTAAAGGTTCTTGAGTTACAGGAAGAGGGATAGTAGTTTCAGTTTCAGCAACAATTGTTGCTGTTTGTTCTGGTGTTACTTCGGTACCTACACCAGCACTTTGAGACACATCTTCGGAAACAACTTCGGCTTCTTTTATTTCTTCAGGTACCGGTGAATTTACAATAACTTCAGGAGTGTCAAATGTCGGAGATATAAACGATGGCTCTGGTGCGTCACCTTCTTCTAGAGAAGCTAAGGCAGGAGCAATTGGTTGAATCAATAAAAGTATAAAAAGAGAAAATACCGCACTTTTTACATACCAACTTTCAAAAACCACACTATAGAGTGTTGTTTTTGTATAACCTATATTTTCTTTGTGGTGTTGATGCATGTAAAAAGCAGAGTGTTCTAAGCAGGATACGGTATCAAGTATTTGTATACTATCCCCATCACATACCTATTGTACCTTTTTAGCCAATCCCCCGTTTTAACTTATCAACATTCGAAATCTGTAAACTTCGAAACAAATTACGACTCAGTGCAGAAGCCTAAAACTGAGTGCAGTTCAAGGCGTGCAAGCAAAGTGTGACGAGTCGTACGTATAGTACGGTGAGGAACATTTTGCGTAGCGCAACGCAGAAATGTGCCAGTTTTAGGCTTTTGTTTAGCGGAGGAAGGAATCGGCGAGTATTATCCCAAAATCTCTAAACGACATAGCACCATCACCGTTAAAGTCATAGGTGATTGTTTTTGTATTCCATGCTGACATAAAACGACTTATATCGGCTAATGTAACTTGTCCATCGCCATCAATGTCGGTTATGATCACAACCGAAGTTACTCCCTGTACCCCCACAGCCTCAGTTCCCTGTGTTTTAGTACCATCTGCATTTGTTATGTAGAGTGTTGCACTTTCCTTATCATTTTTAGTTACAGAAACTTTTGAACCTGAACCGTCGCCCGCAAGAAGTGAAACATTATCTACACTGAATTTTGCTAAACCTGATTGAATTGCACGGGCATTGATAGTTGCGATGAGGTGGTCACCAATAAAACCTCTTCTAAACGTACCTCCCGTTAAATACACTTTATTATTTTCAACCCTTGGTTCTTGTGTCCATAAGGTCAACACTGATTCCCCTTTATCAATACTTGTAACTTTAATCTGGTTTTTTGGAAACTCAAGCGTGATGTCTACAGCATTAACCGGAACATGTGCAGAAACATAGATTTCTATCTGAAATGATTCTCCTGCATTAACTGAAGCAACAGAAGATTCAAGATGAATAAAGGATTTATTATCAGTTACGATAACTGCAGCGCCTAAGAATGCAGCGAGGGTAAAAACAAGTGGAAAGGCGTAACGAACGGTGCTGCTTCGGTTAGGACGACAGCTTGCACAAAAAAAATATAATATTTTTTTAAATAGGGTCATAGATTAAGGATCTGTTGCAGACGTGAGTCAATATCAAGAGTTACAGTTACAAGTTCCTGTTTTGTTTTTTGTGCTTCAACAAGTTCCGCCTGCATCACATCTGAGGCTATAGTCACATTATTTCTAAGTGCTCGAATTATAGCTCCTTGTGCGTCAACAAGTTTTGTTGATAATTCACTACGTTTGGTTGCAAGGAGAACAAGTTGTTCCCATTCTTCTTTTTTGTATACTCGCTCATCAAATCGTTTACCAACAACAGAATTGATCTCAATAAGATCAGCATAGAATTCATACTCACGTGTAAGGCGCGCGACCATTACTGCATTTTGTTCAGCGAAAAAATTCCCACATGCATTAAAAAGTTGTTCCATTTGTACAAGCTCCTGCCCTTTAAGTTGCGGTAAGTTACTCAACTTTTCATCAAACAAAGCTCTGTTTTCAGGACTGCAATCTTTAATAATTTTTGAAACGACCATGTCTGCACCGTCCTTTGAGGTAAGCAACGCAATTGAAGAAAGAGTTGTTTGTTGTTCAGAAATTTTCAATTTTGTATGTGCAACAAATTTTTCTTGATTTTGGCGTATATACACAAATACACAAACTAATAGCAAAAAAAGTATCACGAAAGCATTAAGTATCGTTTTTTTGTTTGTCGAGGTAACTGTAAACATGAAATTAAAATTATTCTACTAGGTGTTCAACGTCTTCAATCTCTTTCTGTACTTTCTGTTGGGATTTCATGAGTGCACTAGTAAGCGTATCAAAGAGTAGCAATTCAGCTTTGGTGAGCTTTTTTGTTTTTCTTGAATCTTCAAGAAGTGTTCGCTGATAGAGTATTTCACTTTGTAAGTGTTCAAACTCAGTTGCGAGAATTACTTCAGCTTCTTTTGACTCCCTTCTCACTCCCTTTTTAAACAATCTGAGTTTAAGATACAACAACCATGCTCCAAACACCATAACTGCCACAAGTGCACAAAGTGGAATGAGAACCGACAAGAAACTCACCATAAAACTACCAAGTCGTAAGTAACCTGGTTGCTGGACTGCTATACGCACCACATCCGAGACACTACTTTGTGCTCCATATTGATCTACCGCAACGGCGGTAAGTTCATACACTCCAACAGTGAGTCTGCCGTTTGGAATAAATATAAATTCCCCCGTATCGGAACTTGTTACTTCTTGGGTTACCACTTTGTTTGAAGACGTGCCACCTCCAAGTTCGGTTAACGTTACCACAACTTTTGATTTAGGACGTGTTATACCTTTTATTACTGGAATAACCTGTTCGTTAATTTCTTGAGGGTATTCAGTAAATTGCGGTTTATCAAATGCTAAAATCGTAAATGAAAGAGAATTGATTATACCGTTTGAAGCCTCGTCAAACGCTTCAACAATAACAGTGTGATACCCAGGCTCCAAAGATGGAAGCGGAATAGTTGAACTACCTTGTACGTCTATATATTCAAATGGCTCTTTGTCATCAATCCGAACCATAAATCGTATAACTTTTGATGTTACATCAGAACTTTTTATACTGAGCGTTTGAAGTGAACTTGATAAATCAGAATCTGGCTTAAGAGAGAGCTCTAATGATTCTGGTTTCTGTGTATCTATTGCAAGTCTATAGTGAGTCACCTTTCCCCAACCATCAGCATTTTTAAGTTGCACATGGAAATACTGTACACCTTCACTTAAATCAGAAAGCGAAATTTTTCGAAGCGGCTCTTCATAGACTTTTGTCGGAACCGTTGTTTTGTTTGCATCAAGTAATGTGCGGACAGCAACGATGTCACTTCCAACACTCCACGTTAGCTCTGCGTTTTTATTGGTATACCACTTTGTCTGGTCTCCATGTGTTGCTGATTCTACCTTGGGAGCACTTGGGGTATTCGCTGGCGCTATATATTCAACAACTACTTCAGCCTGTGGCTGTGTTTCTTGTGCAGTAATAGTAAAAGCTCCTCCATTCATTGTTGAAAGAACGTTAGTCCCTCTACCGTCAGCTGCTAACACTGAACCACTTGAAAATGAGACTTTGGGACTGCCTGCTGCCTTTGCTTTAAAGGTAACACTAATTACCGTACCAGCGCTCCCTGTGTAGCCCGTTGGACTTCCTCCACTAAAAGTTATTGTACCGTTTGCGTTTGAAAATGATGGGTCTGCCGTCCAAAGATTAAAAATTGAACCTTTGGCAACGCTCACGACACTAATTTCGCTTGGTTTGAATGATAGTGTACCGTCAGCTGCATTTACCGCTGCGCCACTGGTGTTGACCACAACTCTAGCAGTAAATGTTTGCCCAGCTGTATAGACACCTGTTGCCGGTGAAACTGATAAAGTTGCTCCAAACGCCGTGTCAATCGATACTAAGAAAAAGAGAAAACAAAATACTACAATAAGCTTTTTTATGTGAGCAACTGCAGATACTGTTTGTTGTTGCATATGATTATTTAATAGAATCTTCAACTGGTATAACCACATTCATTTTTCGTCTTCTTATAAGTGTTATACCAATAACAAGAAGTCCCAGTAAGATTGTGACAAGAATCACTGCACCTCCTATTGTATAGAGCGTATTCTTTGAAATTGTTCGCTTCTCTTCTTCCACAACATAAATTGCAATATATTCATTACCCGCCTTATCAATTGCTTTAACTCTGATAGTACTGTTAAGCGACTGATCTTCAAGTACATATGGGCTTTTTATTTCACGCCATGGTGCAGTTTCAGCTCCCCAACCAAAAAGATTTTTAGAATTAAGTGGTTCCTCAATTATTTCATAGTGATCAATACCTGACTGTTTGTCTGTTGTGTTAAACACAATAAAATAATCATTACTGAAAGCGTTTGTTGTACGTTCAAGGGCAATACTAAATTTCTCAGGAGCAATTGCATCATCTACAACAGCTTCTTGCCATGGATTGATTTGAGTAGCACCTGCGTCTTTGGAAAGAATTATTTTTGAGCCGAAAAAAGAGGTTTGTGCTACTGTTCCAAATCCATCATTTAAATATACTTGAGTACTTGGATTAAATTCAATTAAGGCCTCGTTTCCGCTTTCCGTTGTTCCAATTTGCATCCCCGGTGATTGAAATAAGAGATCGACAATGTTGTTAGTAAGGCGAGGATCTCCAGGAATACGTCCACAGTACCCATTTGGAATTCCCCCAGCAAAAGTAATAGTTCGTTTTACTTTATCAATAACAGGTTCCTCAACCCACATACTAAAAATTGAACTGCCTCTGGAGGTATCAACGGGCTGAATGTTCTCAGTGTAGGTAATTACTCCATCTACTGCATTCACACATTCACCTTCTTCGGTATCTAAACGTACCGAAACCTTAATGGTGTCACCACGTTTAAGTTCAGTGTTGTTTGGGTCCATATAGAGTGACGCCGCGTCAGCCTTCAAACATACCAAAAAGAATAAAGCTAAAATCGGGAGAAAGATTTTCATATGTTTAGTATACCGTGAGTAGACATTCAAATTGAAGTTTTATGCACAAATTGATATGTAAAGTAGTACTTTGTTTGAGATGAGCTAATTTAACTAAACGTTCGGGACGTCCAGCAGTTTCCGCCGATCACAGTTTAGAACACGGCTAGCGCCGAGGTTCTAAACTATACTCTCGGGCAAGGTGAGAAGTGACTAAACGTCACTTCGCAAGACTTTGACTACTTTTTCTTTAATATATTGAAGAAAAAGTGACAAAGTGAACCGTTTCTGTAGGAAAGAAACTGGGGCGGAAATTCGCTATTGTCGCTACTGCTGACAAAGTATATTGTAGTTTTAGAGACGTCGATGATTTTATTAGGAATAAAAATCACTGACGGAAATTCAGAATAGTCGCTACAGTAGACAGAGTTAGTTTTAGTTTTGGAGACGTCCAGCAGTTTCCGCCGATCATAGTTTAGAACACGGCTAACGCCGAGGTTCTAAACTATACTCTCGGGCAAGGCGGAAACTGGGACGGAAATTCGCTATTGTCGCTACTTCTTACAGAAGCTGTTCAGGTTGTCACTATTTTATTCAAAATAGTAGTCAACCTCTTGCAAAAGTCTCCCAGACTTTTTCACTCTGTAGCTCATTTCACAAACAAAAAACCTACTCGTGGTGGGAGATAGGTTTTTTGATGCTCTTGCTATTGCAATTTTTCGGTTTACTGGCATTCTCTGACGCGACAGATATTTCGTATAAACCGTACAAGAAAATAATGTAACGCGAGTATATTATTTCTTTAAAAAGTAGGAGTTGCTACGTACGTAAGCGTAGCAGTGTAATCATCTCCAGCCTCTTGGAGTCCACCAATCTGAATTTTGTAACCTACACGTGTAGT
Source organism: bacterium (assembly GCA_043719295.1). GTDB lineage: Bacteria > Patescibacteriota > Minisyncoccia > Phycocordibacterales > UBA918 > OLB19. Next base: position 70,725 of record JAYSUD010000001.1, on the reverse strand, counting down.
CCCTTCGCCAGTTATAGTACCATTTGTTGGTCCTGTATGGCTCATAACTACGCGAGGTGATGTGCTTGCTGATGCAAATTCATTAGCATTGAACTCATCTCCTACGCTTCGTGTTGTGGTTGCATCGTCAGAAGTTATACCCCAGTGTCCATAAGTGTTTTCGCTACCAACAACACTTGTTGGAGCTACCCATGCAACGGGAGTATTTGTGTACGATCCTTGAGCAAATCCGTCAATGTCCGCTCCAGTTGATGACTGAAGAGGTTGGTCAAGTTGTACGGTGACAACATACCCATTAGCCGCATTTGTATTTACTGTGAGACTTTGTGCTGTTCGAGTTGCTACTCCAGCTGCGAGTGTACCAAAAGGAATAGTGGTTGAACCAGTAATTCCTGTTGTTGTTGTCCCATTAACTGTTTGACCCGCACCTAAGCCCGCGACAGCGAACGTAAAGATTGTGTCAACAGCCGCTGTAACAAGTACATCACTTAAGATTACAACTCGAGTCCATCCAGAATCAGATGCACCGACCGTAAAGCCGATTTCATATGATCCTTCTCCTGCTGGATTCGATATCCGAGAATTACCCGCTGAACCAAATGTGGCATTAAAACCAATTTGGATAGTAGTGGTAGCACCAGCTGCAAGCACTCCTCCGTCACCTGGACAGAAAACAAAACTTACCGTCTGGCCTGAAGGAATAAATCTTACTCGTTCAGAACCGCTACACGTGGTTGCAATTGACATATCAGATGAAGACGCAAAGTCTACATCTTCAACACCAAGTGCACCAATTCCCGTGAATCCTGCTGGAAACGTGATGGTTGTGGTTGCTCCGTTTAAAACTCCTGTTGGAGTTACGAACGAAAGCGTGTGATCTGATGCAGCACTCGGTGCTGAATCTGAGAGTGTGTCGCTAACATCCGTGATGTTTGCGGCGTCCGCAAAGCGGAGTGACGGCAGACCAAGTGACCATAAAATGATCGCGAAGCCTGCCACCGTTGCAATAGTTTTGAGCAATATAACGGTTTTTTCCGTTTTCAACATATGCTCTTTCGTTGGTTTTTAACGCACACCTTTCTTATTTCTTTGTTTGTATGCAAAGATTCAAGATTTAATTTTGCTTGTGGTAGGGCAAAAAGAAGTTGTGCATCGGGTCTCCACGCCCAAGGCACGAGACTAGATATGTACGTACACTCGTTGCATAACATCCGGCTGAAGATGCCCGTTACGACGCGACGTAACGCAGTAGTTCTAAAGGACTACATCTGCAACAAGTACTCCTTCATTGTAGCTTTGTTGTAAAAAATAATTGATGGGTTATACACATAAAAAATAAGCAAACGAGTGAAAAAGCGTGGGACGCTTTTGCAAGAGGTTGACTACTATTTTGAATAAAATAGTGACGACCTAAACAGCTTCTGTAAGAAGTAGCGACTATTGCGAATTTATCTTCTTAACAGAAGCTGTCCACTCATTGGATACTTTATTTCGCTTCTCTCACAAAGTCTCTCAAAGAGTCTTGCGAAAGTGTTCCACACTTTCTCACCCGGTTTTTGTTGTTGCCAAAGAACATAATATTGCACCTCGGCTTGCCGTGTGCAATATTATGTTCAACAAAAAACCGCTGGAACACTCCAACACCGACACAAAACTATCTTGTAATTTCCCATCCCAGTTTCTGTTGCTGTCATAGAGCATAACTCTTTTGCCTCAGCATTAGCTGTGCTTGCAATCATGTTTAGTGAAAACCGATTGTGCGTCTCCAACGTCAACAGAACTCATTTTCTTTTGACTCAAAATTCGAGATTTAGTTTAGAGAGAGATACAGATGTGTGCAGTGATACCAATTACATTTCACATACCATACCAATTTGTTGGTTCAATTATCTTACACAAAATCTCAACAAAATTAATTGAACTTATAAAACGATACTAGAACTAGCATAAAAACTGTTACTCCAATCGATTGGAGTATATTATACTTAGTACATGGTACGCATAAATAAAAATTTACTCCCTGCCAAGAACATCAAAAGTTTGAACAAACAATTGGATACAGTTTTAGGAGAACTAGCACCTGATAAAATCAGTGTATTTCTCAATGGACTGATTGGACCTGAGGAACGATTGATGCTCGCTAAACGACTTGCTGTTATTGTGATGCTTAAAGAGGGGTATTCAAGTTATCGTATAGCTGAAACTTTAAAACTAAGTCAATCTACAATAAAAAACATACAGGCAAGGAGAAGTGGTGATGCTTATGTAGAAGTAACAAAAACACTTAAAAATCATCTCGAGGTTTATATAGCGATCCTTGAAGTCGTAGATTCACTCTTACATGCCGGAGGCATAATACCCCACCGTGTCGGTCTCGATAGGTACAAAGGTATACGCTCTTAATTACTCCAATCGATTGGAGTAATATATAAAGTCATTAGTGGAGGGAGGGGTGCAGACGATCAATTTTTTTGCCACAGTCGCTACAGTAGACAGAGATTCCATAGCGTTTGGGACGCAAGATTTTCTGCTCCGTGCTTCGTAGAACACTGCTAACGCCAAGGTTCTACTACTCACTCTCGGGCAACGCTGAAATTGGGACGGCACCACAAGGGTATATCCATTTTCATACTCCCTTAAGGTCGTTGAAAATTAGGTAAAGTTCGTAATAGTCGCTACAACAGACTGAGTTAACTGGAATTATAGAGACGTCCAGCAATTTCCGCTGAGTTCTATTCAGAGCACGGCTTACGCCGAGGCTCAGAACAGAACTCTTGGTCAACGCGAAAATTGGGACGGAAATTTGCCATTGTCGCTACAACAGACTGAGTAAATTTAGCATTTGAGAGTTCTCATTTTCTGCTGAACATACTGTAGAACACGGCTAACGCCGAGGTTCTACAGTATGTTCTCGGGCAGCAGCATAAAATTGGGAACGAAATTCGCCATTGTCGCTGCGCTCTGTGGCTCATTTCACTAAAGCACAAAAAACAGACTTAGATACGAGGCGCGGAAAGAAGTTTTTCTGAGGTGTACATTGAGTACATTGAAGAAAAATTTCTGCATCGCAACGAAGTAGATGAGTTTGTTTTTTGCGCTTTAGCCCGTCCAGTTGAATAGTAAGATCGAAAAGTCTTCTAGGCCTACATTTCCATTTCCGTTGATGTCGGCTTTTGGATCTGAGTTACCGCCGTCTTTTCCCCACCAGAAAATTAAAATAGAAAAGTCAGTAAGATTTATGTTTCCATCTCGATTCAAGTCTGATGGTGTTGAGGAACGACCTGCAACCCCCACAGCAAGCTGCAGCGTGGTACTAAAACTACTTTGTGTGGTTAGTGTACCAGCACCCAAAATAAAACGTGCGCGTGCGGTATGCTCTTTGTTGCTTAAACCAGTTGTGACATACGGTACTGTCCAAACACCGTTGGCACCTGAAGTTGTCGTGAGTACTTTTTCACTGTTATTAATATGCACTTCAACTTTTGTGTTTGGTATTGTCTGACCACTGAAGTTTATAGTGTCGCCAGAATTCAATACTGCTTTATCAACTGCAAGTGTTGGAGGAATCAAAACACTATTAACGTTTGTAATTGCTCCTTGCGTTACATCGAACGTTGTATTGTAGGTAATTGATTTAATTCTATTGAGGTCAAGTGACCAAAAACCCATAGAGACAGTCCCAGGAGATGCATTTGTTGCAAAGGTAAATTTACCTGTGCTATCTGCACGAACCGTACTTATTTCTCTTGAATCCAAAAGAACGTGTACTGTTTGACTTGGAAACCCCCTTCCGGTAATACTCACTTTTGTATCTCCTAGATCTTCAGTACTTCCTCCACTTCCCCCACTTCCACCTCCTGAAGAGCCTCCACCGCCACTTCCTGCTGGTTCAATGGTACATTCAGCACTACAAAAATCGGCATCAGCATTGTTTCCGTCGTCACATTCCTCACCAAAAATAGTCTGTAAAATTGCATCACCACAGTAGGGTCCATACTGACAATCAACATCACACTGACGCCCTATGATAGTAGTGCTGTATCCACCAGTTTCTCCAAGCACATCACACTCCTCACCGTCATCCACTAGCACATTTCCGCAAATACTTAAGGTAAAAGTAGTAGTTGAAACGTACCCTGGGCTTATCTGAGCAAATGAATTAAGTGGCTGTACGAGAAAAAGAATTATGAGCAATGCAACTACAATTTTGTTGAAAGCGTACAATGTTGCATACATACGTTATACGGCATTTTTTCTTAGTCGACGCTCCTTAACTGTGTATATGGTAAAGATTATAATTGACAAGAGTGCGAGGATTGGGAGAATAACAGAAATCTGATGTGCAAGTGAAAGACCTATAAAACCAAAACCTGCAACTTGTAATGTCCCGTACGGCAGTACGTTTACATTAACCTCACCCTCTTGTTTGATGTCGTCATCGTTAAAAATCTTATATCGCGCTATGTAGGTACCTGGTGGTAATCGTGTTGGAAGTGATGCCGTTACTTGTTCTGCTCCATACGGGGCTACTTCTTTGATTGAGCCTTTATTTTTAATATCTTCAAGAAGTACGTTTCCAGTTGCGTCAAAGATGCTGAACGTTACTTTTGAAGGAGCGACGTCAACGTTACCAATATTCTCTACAAGCATATTAAAATTGATCTTTCCTGGGAAGTAGAGCCATGCGAATTTGTGACCTGCATTTAAGTCAGATATTCCAATCTTCTGAATACGAAAATCTTTAATCTCTTTATCAATGACATCAAGCTCAATATCAATCTGTGCACCCAAAGAAATATTAACGGCACCTGACGCGACTGCATCGTTTGATGCACCTGTTTTGACACGAATTGCTCCAGTATAGTTTTTAAACTCTGCATCTTTCGGGACCTTGATTCGCACGGTCATTGGAACTTTTTGTTCACCTTTTGGAAGCTCAAACTCAGTCCCTTCAACAATTTCAATCCACGTTAAGATTTCTGGTGCATCAACAATTACTGTTGCTTTAAGTGGAAAGGCAGGATCTCCTCTAACTAGAAGAATTTGTTGCTCATAAGTAGAGTTTCGTGTGAGGCTTGTATTACGAACGTAGGGGGGAGTAACACCGAAACCTGCCAATGCAAATGGTGCTCCCAATTGGGTAAAAAGGAGCAACCCTATGCAAAATAATTTAACAAATTTCATTTTTAGTGTTGCGGGTTTGACGTGTTAATTATCAACAATAAACCTTAAGAACGCAAGAAGATTACAGCTAATAACTAACTGTTTTGCTGCGAATGTTTTTTACCAGAATGCAGACTCTCCAACAACTGCGTAGAATGTGTTTTCACCTGTATATGAACCTGCGAGTGTAATAGTTGCAGGGATGTTAATACCCCAATATGTTCTTCCTGTAGCCTGTGTCAATGTTGTTGTAGACTTCTTAACGTTAATCTCAAGTTCTTTTTGTGTGGTTGATGAAAGTGTTCTTCCAGCTGAAGTTGCAAAGCCATACGTTACAGAAGAGGTTCCAAATACCTGATTGAAATCGGCGACTGTTGATGTTGCAGAGTTGTTACAACTTACTGCTGAAGTGTAGTACGTACACATTGATTCTCCTGTTAGTCGCTCATCAAGACCGACGTTACCTGTTGCGGAAATTGTGGTTGTTGCAGCCAGAGGGTCAGTCCTTTGCCCTGGCTCAAGTGAACCATACGGTATAGCAAGAGTGTTAAGTGCCATTGATAGATAACTTAATACGTCAATGTTTGCAGTTGAACTTTGCGTGAATGAACTTGTTGCACTATTGTCATCAATTGCTGATACTGCGGCTCTCCAATCTTGTGCTGAATATTGAGTACTTGTTGCAGTACCGTCAGTTGGGTCAGCGATATACCAAAGCGGGAACGTACAATCGAAAATCTGAGTTGTGTCAGCTGCCCCTCCACAACTTGTAGTTGAGGCTGTACATGATAGGTTCCAAGTTGATGTTGCGATTCTACTTCCGTAACAGTTGTTTGCATTATACGCACCCGCGCTACCATTACACGTAGTTGATCCAATACCTGATCGATACACTGAAACAATATTTCGAGTTATTTCTCTTCCTGCGGATGCATTTTGGCAACTATTGTTATCGGTAGCTACATACTGAAGTGTGTAACCCGTTGTTTGACCTGCTTCTACAGCTAACGTCATGTCAATTCCCCCGTTAAGAGTAATCTGAGCTGCGGTTACAGATGGAGTTGCATTAGAAACAGTCAAAATTGAGTTTGATGCCTGGGATCCTCCAGAAGCTTCATGGCCATGATTGTCAACAATGTATCCAAAAGCTCCATAGTTCTGATCTTGTGTTGGAATTGGAATGACATAGTTCGCTGTTGGATTAGATGCTGAGAGTGTAGAACTAGCAAGTAGAAGACCTCCACACGTGTCAGTTGATGTTGCAAATACTGCAGTTGAACAGACATAGAGTTTAACGGTGTCAGACGACGTCACTGTATCCGCATCAGATGCAGTTGAGGTAAAGCTTACTGTTGCACCAGGAAGTGCAGGTGAGTTATCTGCAAATACGGTAAATGTTGGTCGGTGGTTTACGTTAAACGGAGAAGAAGTTGAACCTGTTCCTTGTTTGAAAAGAGAGTTGCATCTTGGACTTACTGCAACTGCGTCACAAATCCAGGCAAACCATGCATTTGATTCAGCAAATGCTTCGGTTGTTGTTGTTGCTGCACTTGCTTGGGCTGCACTTGCTGTAAAGGAAGATACTGCCCATCGTACTGCACCAGCTCCACACGTTGGTACTGCTGCTGGGTTTGCTGTTGGCGCGTTACCATTATTACAAACCAACAGGTAATAACTTTCTGCGTTCGAGTCAGTTGCAATTGCTCGCCAAGTAATAACAGAACCTGAGTTTGTTGGGGTTGTTGTAGATGAAGGAGTTGATTCTCTTGCGTCAACCGTCCATTGCGGAGGAGTGTTTAAAACCGTGACAGTTGTTGTCGCCATTCCTTGTGCCTCTGCTTGACGAAGCTCTTGAGCTCCGATGTTAAGCAGGAAGACAACTGCAAAAGCAACCACTCCAAGAAGTGATGTGATGACGGTTATTTTACCTGCCGTGTTGATGTATTGTGGCAGCTCTTTCATGTTGTACGACATAAATATTAGTAACTACTAGTATTGTAACTAAAACTTTACGAAAAGATGCAGAGTTATACACATTTTACCAGCTGTGTTATAAACAGGATATACCCTATTCATACCTAATTGCATCTAAAGGATTTAAAGACGCAGCTCTTTTTGCGGGGAAAATTCCTGTTAAGTAGCCAACTCCTGCAGAGAACAATGCAATAAAAACAAGGAAATTTAATGGAAAGGCAAACAGTCGAACTGATTGGCCACCGAATTGCCCCGCAGCTAGGTTAAGCATGAGGTTAATAATGAGACCAAGCGTCACCCCCATTACAATACCTGAAACTCCTCCTAGAAAACCTACTACAATTGATTCAGAAACAAAGAGCCACTTGATGTCAGACGGTGACGCGCCAATAGTACGCATAATTCCAATTTCTTTTGTACGCTCAAGAAGTGTCACCGTCATCGTGTTAAACATACCAATAGCAGACACCATAAGGGCAATACCTCCAAATGTTGCAAGCACAATCTGCACACCTTGGAAAATCTTTGATGCTTGCTCTACAGTTTTTGAAAGTGCAGTTACTCGGTAGCCTGCTTCAATAAGTTCTTTTTCTACAACTCCCAAAAATTCATTGGTATCAACACGTACTTGCACCCGTTCAAACTCTTCAATACCAATATGACTTCGAAGTTCAGGAAGCATCATCATTGCATTAAGTACCCCTTGTTCTTTTGTAATACCTTTAACGGTATATTCTTTATCAATAAAAACTTCATCCACCTGATCTGTTCCATCTTCAGCAGGTACCAAGATTCTAAATTTTACTTTTTCACCAATAAATGTTTTTTCATCTTCAATACCAAAAAGCTTCAATACCGCTGGAGAAAGCATAATCTCAGTTGTATTTTCTGCATCTTCATCGGTAAATACTTTACCTGCTCCAGCGACCACTCCTGCATAGCGAATGTACGGTGGCTCTACCCCTTGAATGAACACATTTCCTGTTAACCCTTTATAGGTAACAAGTGCCGGGAAACGAGCCAAAGGTGCAGCGTCAAGCACGTGTTCATTTGCTTCAAACTGCGCAACTGTCTCTTGAGTAAGTTTCAAATTTTGAGCCCCTGTTGCCGAAACACCAAGTGACAAAAGTGTTTCTCCGAACACAATCTGCTCAAGAATAATTTGCTGAAGTCCAAACCCTAGACCTACCAAAATTACCACAGCCCCTGTTCCAACTCCCATACCTAAAATCGTCAACCACGTACGCATTGGGTTCGTTTTAAAGGCTCGAGTAGACAGTTGTGCAAGATCTTGTATTCGCATGAAGTGAAAAAAGGAATGTAATGACTATTTTGAACTTCTGTCCCAGTTTCCGCCTTGCCCTAGAGAGGACTTTTGAACCTCAGCGCTAGCTGTGTTCTAAAGTTCTCTCGGCGGAAACTGCTGGACGTCTCCAACGCTAGCACTTACCTTTATTCCTCTATTACACCACACAAGTACTTTCTATGTACTCGCAGTATCCCCAGAAACAGCAAGACTTGAGTTGCCCACTAATTCTTATAACTAACGTCAACCCCCTGCGCAATAATCTTCTCAAAATACCTCGTGATGCTATCTTGCTCATCTCTTGATAACGCAAGCCCACCTTGTGAGACTGTTTTACCTAAGCGTTCATGAAAATCATCTTCACCTGAAACGCCAACCACTCTATCGGCAATTACCTCCACAAGATTCTCATCTTGTTTCTTAGTTAGTTTCATGTGGTGTGCGTAGAGCAAGTGATCGCGGAGGCGTTCTGAAAGCTTATGTTGATCAAAAAAAGTATGCGCTTGATCATACTGCTTTCGGAATCGTCTAATGTCGTCTGCTTGAGAAAGCATTTTACTTGCAACATGAAGCATCCGTTTAGCTTCTTTTTCAGGAATACCAATACCTCCCCGTTCATACGGCGACATCATCATCTTTATTGCTGCCACATCGTCTATTTTCCCTCCAATAAAATACTCCAACGCACGCTCAAGACGTTCAATCTGACTAAATGTATAGTCTTGTGTCACATAGTTAACTAAACTCTTAACACGGAGTGATTCAATAGAGTCGTATGGATACAATCGCGCGAGCTGTTCAAGTTCCGTCACAATAGTCTCGCCTTCTTTTACCGGTTTAATTTGTTTACGTTGTGGATTTACTACCTCACGAACAATGTACCCATCTTTAAGGTAATACACGCGGTGTGCGTAACTTAAGTGTGCGGCGTTGTGCGACACCATGATAATAGTACGTTTATCGAACGTATTAATCTCATCAATTTTATCCATTACTTGTTGTGTTGAAACAGAGTCGAGGTTTCCTGTGGGTTCGTCAGCCAAGAGAATTTTTGGATCGTTAACCATCGAACGGGCAACAGACACACGCTGTTGCTGACCTCCTGAAAGCATGGACGGGATTTTATGTGATACGTGACCCACTCCGAAACGTTCAAGGAGCGATTGCGCACGACGTTCGCGTGTTGGTTTATCAGCATTACAGAAAATCATAGGGAGTGCCACGTTATCAAGAACTGACAACGAACCAATGAGGTTAAACGACTGGAAAATAATTCCCATCACGTACCGCTGAAAGTAGATTCTATCATCAACGGGAATTGAATAGATGTCTTCCCCACCAATAAGCATCGTCCCTCCTCCTGGTGGTAGTGATCCCTGAATAGCGTACATCAGTGTAGATTTCCCCGAACCCGAAGCACCAAAGAGAATGATGTACTCACCCTCATAAATATCAGTACTTGCATTCACAAGCGCCTTAAATTCATTTGACTTACCCTTGTTATAGGTAATGTCCAAGTTACGACAGATGATGAGGGGTTTAGCCATGAAATGAAAAAAGGAACGTAGTGACTATTTTGAATTCCTGTCCCAGTTTCCGCCTTGCCCTAGAGAGAACTTTCGAACCTCAGCGTTAGCTGAGTTCTAAAGTTCTCTCGGCGGAAACTGCTGGACGTCTCCAACGCAAGGTGAGCAGAAACTGCTGGAACCCTCAAACGCATATCGCGCTCAATTTGCTAGATACAATCAAATACGTCTACACTTTTCTATTCGTCTATTAAAACACACTCATCCAAAACAAACCTACTTTGTATCCACATCTTCGAAATTGAGAAAGGTCGAGGGTTATCTAAGCGTTGGAGACGTCCAGAACTTTCCGCTGAACCTAGTTCATATCTTCCGCTGTCGCTACACATATGAACTAGGTTCTCGGGCAACAGCGGAAAGTTGGACGAAAATTCGCAATAATCGCTACGCTCGTTTGCTCATTTTTACGCCCCAATATTCTTAACCCATCCGAACGTTGACTGGAAGTTTTCAAGAATCAAGTCAATAATGTTTTTTTCTTGTATTGGAGTAAAGAGCACAAAGTTTTCCGACTGAACAGCATTCCCTGCTTCATCACTACAGTTTAACCAGAATTGATACACGGTAGCAGGTGCAAAATCAACAATTACCTCAACGTGTTTATCGGTATATGAAATTGACACTTGTTCAATAACTGTTGGCTCAACTCCTCCTGCAACTCCTTCACGATACGTCATCACACACGAAGAAGCTTCATCTGTTTTCCACTCAACAATACTCTGGACACGTGAATCACCTCCTGGGAACAGTGTTGATTCATTGGTTACGTTACTAATGATTGGTGGTGCATTATCTTTAACCGTAATGAACGTAATAGGTTGGCTTTTTACTCTATCTCCTCCTCCGTTTTCTGCAGTCACAAATGCCAAGTACCGCGTACCCAAGGTAAGATCATCAATACGCATCTGATGTGTTGTGGCGAGGGTTGGTCGTCCTTTTGAGTTTTGACCCCCCGTTGATAAGTCTTGGTATTCAACAAGTGCTTTTGCAGGAACGGTTGTATCCCATGCAAGCGTTGCGGAGTTTTCTTCTACTTTAATAATTCGTAAGTTTCGAATTTCAGGAAGTGATGCCTTTGTTTTGAATGTATAGTCACGACTTTCACCAGTTATATTTACCGCATCAGTTGAAACAACTTTAAAGTGGTATTCGGTAAATGAGGTAAGTCCGATAAGTCGAACCTCGTGGTCTGTGGTAACACCGTTAGTACTTGCTTGAGAGTACACATAACTGCCTGGGACATATTCATCTGTTGAAGAGAAAAATACGGTCGAGTTTGCTTCACGGTCAGTTGTCCACTTAACGAGCGCAGTTGTAGTTTCTGGAATTACTGTCGGTGGACCGACAATAGTTAAGTCTTCAGTAATACCCTGAATTGCTTTAACGGTTTCATTGAGAATCTCTTCAAGCTGTTTAGGATCTTTTATCTCTTTAATTATTTCTTGAATTTTTTGAACATCTTGTGGCGTTGGAGTTGCTTGCCCTTCCCCTTGTCCATCTGCCTGCCCTTCTCCCATAGCTTGAGGAGTTCCGGTTGTTTGCACTTTATAGTCAGCTGAAATTCCTTGGTTCCCTTCACCATCGGCTGATACTACTCGAAAGTAATAGACGCGTCCTGGATCAAGGTTATCAAGTGTTATTGTGTGTGCCTTTTTATCTGCTTCAGGTACACGCACAATTCCGTAGTCTTCTTGAAAGCCATAGTTAATTAAGGAGTCTGAATCCTCATCAGTTTCCCACGTAACGGTAATCGCATTGTCAGTTGTTGACGCAATTTTTACATTAGAAATCTCTGGAGCTTCAGTATCAACCGCAAAAGTAACCGACGCAGAAAAAGGCAGATAGAGTAACGTGAAGATGATAATACTAACAAGAGCTCTCATATTTTTTAGGACTTCCGCAAACGGCACACTTCTTCGTTGTACTGCGCAAAATATTCCTCTATGTACTATACCGTACACCTCGTCACATTTTACTTGTACGCCTCGAATTGCACTCGTTTGCGTAAGTCCTTATCATATCATCTCAATTAGTCTGCAACCGCATAAAAGATGTTAGTACCTGAGTGCGGATTTCCGGCAATACCAACTGGGGGTATCTCAATTCCCCAATAGACAACATCGGTTATTGCGGTTGACGTTGAGGTGGGTTTTATTAGATCAAGCTCAAGCGAAACTGGTGTCGTTGAAGACAATACGCTACATGAAGGGCAACCAGTATAGGTAAAGGTTGTTGATGCAAACAATTGTTCGTATACCGGGATGGTTGAAGACAAGCCGTCAGTTAAGTCTGTACCTTGCAAACTAATATCAATTGGAACGTTACCTAAACTACGTACGGTAGTTGTTGGGTTAAAGGCTCCTGTAGTTGAACCGGAAGCAAGAGACCCATATCCGATACTATTGGTCACCAGATCAAGCGCACGTAACGATAGGAGTTCTTGTCCTGCAGGGACACTGCCAATATCAATGACACCATTTTGATCACGCACCTCTATTGAGGCAAGCCAGTTTTCTCCAACAAACGTCGAGTCTGTTGCATCGGCATGGTAATAGACGTCTGCATAACAGGTTGCAGTACAACTATTTCCTATACAGCCACCAATTGAACATTGTGATATGTAACAGTTGTTATTATTTTCTGTACATGAAGCACCACCTGCAACACCACTTCGATAGATGGTCGATGTTGCACCATTGAAGTCACTTGGACCGTTAAGATCGGTTACGGTACCTGTTGCAAACACTCGTGTAGTTGTGCCCGGAAGCAATGAAATTGGAAGTCCTTCATTAATTGATACATTCGTCACAGTAGGATCAAATTGTAGCTGCATTTCCGCTACTTTTAGATAGGTGTCCAAAGGATCTGTTGCATCGGTTACTCGTAAACAGTACGCTGGTTCGGTTGCATTAACTGTTGGAGTAAACACATACTCAAGTTCAGTGTATTCGTCTTGATTGAGTGTTAATGCATCAGTTGTGTAACTTGGGTCTTCAACTTGTTCACCTAAAATAAAGTTAATAATTGGTCCAAAGAGTAAGTCAGCGATTGAAACACCATTGGATACATTTGTTGACGTTGTCATACAAATTGGTGAAGATCCACATGACGCTGCTACCGGAACAGCCGTATAACTTGGACTACTTACTGATTCACAACTTGGAGCTGCTCCTTTTTCTGCATACTCAAGGTCATAAGTTTGATTTGTAATTTGAAGTCCTGTGTTTTCAATTGCAAATCGAAGACGAGCTTTATCTCCTGCAATAAATGAGGCAGGAGTATCAAGTAGTGCTTTCCACGACGCACCACCATCTACCTGTTCTCCACCAAAACGGATAACGGGTTCGGTATTAACTCGTGCACGTGACGTGTAGTTATCCCATCCACCGTGCTGGAACCAGTAGGTAAATCCAATGCCTCCAGAAGTATAAGAGCTATCTGTGGCAGAAGTAGTTGCAATGAGGCTGCCATCTTGAGACACTTCAACAGAAATCAAACTTCCATTCCAGTCTATTTCAACTTCATACCATGCCGCAGTTCCAATAAAGGCAGCGCTTGAAGATGAAAGTACTGTTCCAGAAGAACCAATATCAGAGACATTTTCAGCGAGTGTAATTTTATTAGATACATAACGCGTCAGGCAAAGTGCGTAGTTCTGATTACTCGTTACTGGTGACTGTACTCCAAACAACGTACAAACATCATCACCACTTGCTGCAACATCAACATATTGCATATACCGAATAATTTGTCCTTGGCTTACCGTCTGATCAAATCGTGCTATACCATCTGTAGCTCGACTATTTTCGTTACCGGTTGCATCAAGTCCGTATGATCCACCATACGCAAATGTTCCGTCAACAGCAAACAGTGTCGTGTCCCCACTGTATTCAGTTTTATTTCCATCTTCAAAGTCGTCTGCTGCTATAAATGTTTCTGTACTTGAGCTTGTTGAAGAAGCTGTTGCGTTGTTGTAGTACATGAAGATAGTTTCTGTTTCTGATGCACCAAGTGACGGGACTTCAACCCACACATCAGCATCGGTACTTGCAGTATACCGTTCAATAAAGTGATTAAGTGTTGTAGTACCACTACTGTCGGTAAAGCGGATGTCTTCAAAGTCAACTTGCATGTCACTGTCGTATGCTACTTCAAGTTTTACTACTGCGTTGGTGTAGGATGTTGCGTCAAGATTCTCTACTCGAACGGACTTTCGCGCGTTCCAATTTCCATTAAACCATTCTGTATTTGGTACACCCACAAGACCATCATCGTTTCTGAATCGATAGTGAGTTTGTTGTGTAAGAAGACACGAACTATCACTCCAACGAATTGATCCACAGGCGTCAATACCATCGCTATCGTATGCTTCTCCATCAAGATTTCCCGTATGGGTAATAAATGTCCATGCGTTACTTGTAGTACCTAATAGCGTAACGTTCGAACCGGTAATTGCAGTAGTTGTCGCAAACCGATTACCAGTGTGGAGCATCGAGGCATTTGCGTTAAGTGTTGTTGACGAGAGTTTTATGAGACTTCCTCCGTTAACCGCAAGCTCAAAGTCTCCATATGAAAGTGAGGTGATACTTGGGCTACCTGAAAATGTAAGTCCCTGACTGTTTAGATTTCTAAACTTATAGTACTGAGCATTAAACGTACCTCCCGTTACATTAAAGTCATAGGTGCCACTTCCTTGATTAGTTATTAGTGTCTCATTCCCACTTACTCCTACAATTGAAAGCGCACCACTTCCAAGTGTAGTTGTTGCACCGTTTACAATAGAGACCGTTACTAAACGTGGTGATCCACCGAGCGCGGTTCCATCAAAGTCTGTTGCATAACTCCAATACTTAGTTGAAGTACCAATATGATAGTCTCCAAAGATTGAAAGTGCACCGTTTGAAGCACCGTGATCTTGTGAATAGAGTGAACCTGAAGCTGACACTGAGGTAGTTGTTGCTTTAGAATTCCAACTACTGATATCGGTATTTGCTCCCACAATAAGCGTCTGATAATTATCACCTCCTAACGTTTTTGAGTTTATCGCATATTCACTTTGTGACAACAACGCAAGCGTGCTTCCAGTCCATGTGGTCGCAGAACCTCCAACACTATTGGTAAACACATTTCCTACAGAGAGTCTCGTGCCACTTGTTTGAGTAAACGACGCAGCATTACTGATAGTGAAATTTCGAGTTGTTGTTGCAGAAGCACTTATGGTCCATCCTCCCGTTGCGTTACCAATGTTCACGTTATAGAACAAACTACTTCCCGGATTTATCGTTTCACCCACATCAGTTGAATTAAAGAACACAGTACCTGATGCATGAGCAAATGTACCCGCGGTTGTTGTCCATGATCCACCAACTGCAAGTGTTGTTGAGGAGAGGATAACTGACCCTTGCAATATTCTAAAGTCATCTAAAACTGCCAAACTTGCATCACTTAAGGTAAAGCTTCCTGCTCCTTTAAAGGTAACACCGTAGAGATCAGAACTTGAAGCAAGAAGTGTTGCGGAGGTAGCATTTGTAAGTACGATTTCTGACGTATTGTGGGTTAGTGCTCCACCTTCATTTCTCAAGTTACCACCTACTGCAAAGATTCCCGAAGGCAAGGATACTGTTCCTTTGCGCACCGTAACTGAACCAGTTGAGGTTGCATTAACATCAGTCATGCTCCAACTGCCACCTATTCCATTGAAAATCAATTCTTCAAAATTTGATCCATTTGCTTTGACTACCTTACCACTTGCCGTTGCCGTAAACACAAGAGTGCTTCCATTAACTCCAAATGAGCCTCCGTTGACAATCCACGAACTCGCGACCGTTGTTGTTCCTGTAGGCAAGGTTAACGCGCCCGATGCCATAATCAGTGTATTAACATCAAGAATACTGTCAGTTACAACCCAGCTACCGCTTCCAGTAAATGCAACATTATAAAATCCTTCATTATTGATATCAATGGTGCGAGAAGCACCCGAAGTGGTGAATGTAGTTGTTGATAGCCCTGCGTCAAATGTTGAACCACTTCCTAAGATAAACGAACCACCAATGCTATGTGTTTGCGACCCTGCAAATGTCACAATCGCATTTGTTTGGGCTTCAAGTGTACCGTCATATGCTGCTCCGCCACCCCCGCCTGAGAGTGTTACATTTCCATTTGGTTCAAATTCTTTTGATGCCCACACAATAAGTTTTCTATTTGCAGGTAACGTCAACGTGTCCGTACCTGCATCAACTGCGGTAAATGGTATGTCAGCATCATCGGTACTATCCCATACTGCCATGTCAGCAATACTCAGTGAATCTGTATCTTCATGACGAACAATTACTCTGTTTTCATAGAGGTGTAAATTACCAATACTTGAGAAAATATCTTCTGTAATTGTGGCAGCTTTTTCAGTCTCTCCGTCAATATAGACAATCAACGAATCCCCCGGACTAAATACAATTCCTGGAATTGAATAGAATCCTGTACCTACGTTACAGGTTGTTGTATAACTTGTTAATCCTGCAATACGAAGATGCACGTTGTTTGTAACCCCATCACAAACTCCTGAAACAGTCACCCCTTCATCACTATATACATTTCCAGAAATAGTTACTGAAGCAGCAGAGTCGTCCCACACAAGGTATCCAGGGTCACCATCTGGATCAACATCACGCGCTTCACCATCAATATTCCCTGTGTGATTTGTAAATCTCCAAGAACTGATTGCAGTTCCTGTAGCCGTTACGTTAAATGCAGTTATGCCTGTTGTTGTCGAGAAGGTATTAAAGGTGAACGTCTTTGCAGTGTTTGTATTTATAACAGACCCGCCAACGGTAATTGCTGAACCACCTGCCTGCGACACTTCGAAGTCACCGTGGGAAAGCGTGATTACCTGTGAAGTACCACTAAAGGTTAATCCTACACTACTCATATCTTCAACGTCGTAGTATGACCATGAAGTAGAGGCTGTACCTCCAATACGTATACCGTAGGTACCACTTCCTTGATTTTGAATTGAAGTTGATGCAGATATGATCCCCCGTACACTTAATCCACCTGAAGTAAGTTCCATACTTGCTCCACTTATGAAGCGGACATCAACTTGTCGACTACTACCGCCGAGCGCTACTCCATCAAAATCTGTTGCGTAACTCCAATGATCGGTTGCACCATTACCAACATAATTTCCATAGACATACACATCTCCGGCGACATCATTATGATCTTGTGAGTAGAGTGAACCTGATGCTGAAACGGTATATGTTGTTGCAGACGAGTTCCACATACGCACATCAGTATTAGAACCAATAGAAAGGATATTGTATGCATCAGAGATCGTCTTTGCATTCATTTGGAAGTTTGTTCCGCTATAAAGTCGAAGTGTACTTCCTGTCCAAACAGTAGCAGCTCCTCCTACACTGTTAGTGAATGTGCCCCCAACTGCAAGAACTTGACCGCTACCTAGCGTAAAGGAAGTCGCAGCAGTAAGTGAGAAAGCTCCCGAAGAAGTAGCGTGTGGAGATATCGTAAATGAACCAGTACTGTTTATGGTTACATTATTAAACCATGACGTTCCTGCGTCAATTACTGGCGAACCTCCCCCATCAAACGTAATGCTTCCGCTACTGTGCGTGAAGGTTCCATTATTATCCCAACTACCTCCAACATTCAAAAGTCCAGAGTTACTTGCAATAAAAGTACCGTTTGAAGCAATGGTTACATTTCCATTTACATCAAGTGGTGTGTCGTTGGAAGTTACGTTTACTGTTGTTGTGTTTGGACCACCTACAGTTAGATTGTTTCCAACTAAAATACCCGTACCAACGGTGGTGTAGGTTGGAGTGCCTCCCCCTGCAATAAGTTCTAGGTTGTAATAACTTGTTGAGAGAATGTTTGTTGCACTTACGCCACTATATCGGACGGAACTACTGTCTTGTAAGAAGTTTCCATTCTCTACAAACACATTTCCCGAACCAGTAAAGTTAAAACGTGAAGAACCCGCATCAAGATAGTGTCCTGTTTGAAGTGTAAGTTTCCCTCCTATTGTTGTTGTGGCTGTGCTTCCTGGGGTTGTTGTTCCAACAGTTACACCATTTCCTAAGACAAGGTTTGCAAAAGTCCATGCCTGTGTACCCCCAAGCGTATTGGTACGCTCGATTGTTGTGGTACCACTACCAAGTGACAAGAGACCGTTTCCATAGAGTGACCCATTAGGAATTAGGATATTTCCAGTACCCGTAAGTGTCCCTGTTTTAAGTTCAATAGCGTTACCTGCAATCATATTTCCATTTAGATTCCACGCACCTCCACTTCCGGTAAATCGAAGAAGATTAAAAGTTGCAGTTTCACCTCCTGCTACAACAATTGCTTTGCCGGTAGTTGTCGCTGTCATGACTACCGTACCCGATGCATGTGTAAAGGTTGCATTGGTATCAAGTACAAAATTACCACCCACAGTAGTTGTTGCACTAGCAGAGCTTACAAATGTTGCACCGTTATCAATATGGAGTGACCCGTCATAAGAATTTAACGTACCTCCGGACTGCAAAGTAACTGTTCCGCCTGGAGTAAATGTGGTAGATGCGTGAATAAAAAGTTCAGTATCAGCAAAAACAAGGAGCGTATGTGGGCTTCCGGTTGCAGCAGTAAACTTGATATCGCTATCGTTTGTACTGTCATAGACCGCCATGTCTTCTATGGTCATCGGTGCAGTATCCTCATGACGAGTTATGACTCGATTTACATACAGATTAAAATTCGCAATATCGGTTGTTGGTGTTTTTGAAACGGTAACCGCACGCTGTCCTCCTGAGGCACCATCAAGGTAAACCGTAATAGTAGGGTCTCCAACAGCAACCACTCCCGGAATACTAAACGATCCATTAAGCGCACTACAGGTACCGGTGTACGAAGTCAGACCATCAACAACAACACGCACTGGTGTTGTAACTCCGTTACAAGTTCCTCCGGCAAGCGGAGTTACTCCATCGTCACTATACACTGTTCCAGAAATAGTAAACGATAACGAACTATTGTCCCAACGAATAGAACCAGGATCCCCCGTATCAAGGTCGAATGCTTCACCATCAAGCGTCCCTGCAGAACTTCTAAACCACCAGTACGATACTGGCGCAGCATCAATCTGTTTAACGTTGTTAGCAACAACAGGTGAACTTGTGCCAAATGAAACATTGTAAATTTGTAATCCAGGATTTGTATCAATAGTTGTTGATGAAATGGTTAACCCAGTTCCCCCTCCAACACCCGCATTAAAGACTCCATTTGCAAGTGAGGTGACATTATTTGGACCTCCAAGTGATACACCAGTTACCCCTAAATTAGCAAAGCTGTAGTATCGTGCTGTTGTGGTTCCACCGTACATTGAAACGGTGTAATTACCGCTCCCTTGATTGGCGATGGTGGTGGTCGCAGTACTACTTCCTTGAATGTTCACAATACTATTAGTAAATGACGCAGAAGCTCCCGATGCAAAACGAACATCAACTTGCCGACTACTTCCTCCAAGTGCTGTTCCGTCAAAATCATACGCTCCACTCCAGTACTCTGTACCGCTACTTCGCGGGTAGTTACCAAAAATGTATAAATCCCCATCAGAAGTAGCATGGTCTTGAGAATAGAGTGATCCAGTAGCATCAACCGTATAGGTTGTTGCAGACGAGTTCCACATCTTAATATCAGTATTTGAATCTATCCGTAAGATATTGTAGGCATCCCCGGTATTTGCTTTTGCGTTAAGACTATAATCACCAGCTTCAAGTGACAAAGTACTTCCTGTCCAAGTGGTAGCTCCACCTCCAACACTGTTAGTAAAGACTGCCCCTACAGAAAGTCTCTTTCCTGAAGCAAGCGTAAATGAATTCAAAGAAGTCAACGTTGTATTATTTGTTGTAGTAGCGTTTTCACTGATAGTCCATCCTCCGGTACCGCTGTTAAAGGTCATGTTGTACAGT
The DNA here is from genome assembly GCA_043719295.1 of bacterium. GTDB lineage: Bacteria > Patescibacteriota > Minisyncoccia > Phycocordibacterales > UBA918 > OLB19. The sequence continues at coordinate 50,734 of JAYSUD010000001.1, read as the reverse complement.
GACGAATTGCCAAGATTGATTGTCTCTCCAGTATCAGTTGAGTTAAGCAACACCGTACCGTTATTATGCGTTAGTGTTGCGCTGTTAGTTATAGATCCTCCGAGGGTTAAAGTACCACTTGGTAGTGTCACCGTACCTCCCGTTACCGTCAGACTTCCAAGTTGTGTAACGTTCGCATCCAAAAACGAGAAACTGCCACTTCCAGTAAAGCGCAAGCTATTGAAAGATGAATTAGTATCAATAACTTCCGTTGCAGCACTTATGAACTTCACGGTCCCGCTGTTGTGCGTGAAGGTACCCGCGGAGTTAGTAAAGGTATCTCCAACAGTCAACGTACCACTTGGGAGAGTCACGTTTCCTTGTGTAATTCTAAAGAGATTTGATGTGGTTGCGTTGCTTTCGGTAAATGACCAACTACCACTTCCTGTAAAGCGCGCATTATAAAATGCATTGGTAAAAGCTGTTCCTCCAAGTGTAAGTGTCTTTGCACTTACCGCAGTAAAATAGAGCTGACCGTTATTATGCACAAACGTACCGCCTGAGTTTGTAAAAGATCCCGCAATAGTTGTTGTTGCAGTAGGTAACGTGACTGTTCCAGCTGCAGTAATCCCAAAGTCATTAGTAACTCCAAGTGTATTTTCAGTAAATGACCATGAGCCTCCAACTCCATTAAACGTCATGTCATAAAAATTGTCTCCACCTGCGGTAATGATTCTACCGGTTGTTGTAGCTCCAAAAAAGACCGTACCGTTCCGGGCATTAAAGGTATTATTGTTTATCCAATTTCGAAACACCGTTACATCAAAGTGTGAAGAAGACGCATCAAACGTGTCATCACTTCCGATAGTAATTGATTGTGCTTTAGCATCGTCCCCAAGGGTTACTGTTTTTGTAGTACCATCAATAACCACTCGTCCAATATTTTGTAACGCAACACTTGCATCGGTCCAGTTTGAAGCTGTTGAACCATCAAATGTTGTAGTACCAACACCAGTCCATACACCATTAAGAGCACTGACAAGATTCCCCGCAAGTGTAATTGCGCGGGTATTTCGAGCGAACGTCCCTCCGTTTACGTTGAGATTCCCGTTAACATCGAGCGCACTTCCAAGTGTCCATGTTGCAGTACTTGTTGAAAAACCAATGGTGAGTGTATTGAATGAAGGACTTATAGCTCCTGTCTCGTCAAGTGTCTCACTTGTCCCCGTTGCAGTAAACCAAACCGTTGAAGTTGCAAGCGTACTTGTTGCATTATTGTCCCATGAACCAGTAAGACGCATAGTATTACCGTTTAACCGCAATGTCCCATTATTTTCTAAATCGTGTGTTGCTACATCACCACCACTTCCCGGTTGATAGATATTTCGTGCTTTTATGAATACCTCCGCATCAGTACATCCAGTTAGTGTTGTACAAATTGAAAGATCATTACCGACATTGACATCATAGAAGACATCTTCAGTATTAGTAAAGTCATAGAGTCCAAGATTTGCGTTAGTAATAGTTGCCAAATCATCGGAACCAATCGTGAGGTGCCGTTGATACAAATTCAAACCACTCATGTTTCCAACCCCGTCGTATTTTGTAACTACTACCGCTTCAGAAGTTGTCGCAGCCCCCGTAACAAATACTGATACGACGTCGCCTGGTGCTGCATTCACGTTTGCAATTGACCATGTACCTCCCGAGATGGTACCAGTTTTCCCTATCTGGACCGTACCATTAAGAGCAACTGCAACCGTACCTGAAGTCACATCAGTTGTCTGATCATACGCGTCAGCTGTACCTGAAATAGTAATTCCAGCAGCCCAAGTAATTGTCCAGTCAGAGAGCGACGGGCAGGTACCGACGTTACACGTCATGTTAGCTACAGGGCGAATTTCGTCGTACGTTGCTGCAGGTAAAACATTGGTGAGGTTTATAGGACTTGTTGTTGTTCCCGTTGAATTCCCTGGAATAAGGCCATTAGGGATGAGTTCCCACGAATCACCGTCGTAGTATTCAACTTGATACAAAATATCAGAGCCACCGGTTGTAGTGTCTGCCCATGACATCTGTTGCCAGTAGGGCCCTGAACCTTCATAGAAACTTGCAATAGGTGTTCCTACTACCGTTCCTGCAATTGAAGGATTTGAAGGATCAATCATGAATGGAACCTTAAATGGAGTTGCTCCAACAGATCCATTATTTTCGAGTGTCTGTAATGGTGAAGACCACGTAGTTCCATTCCAATCAGCATAGTTATAGCTGTCGGTACTTGTTGCATACAACATTGCTTGCACACGATTTGCTCCCGTGCGACGCAACTGCACTCGTGGACCAACTCCAAGGGTCGATACTGAAGCTTCAGCAACCCATGGTAATGTGCCAGTAAATGACCGATAGCGTGTATTGGTACGATCACTATATACGGCAGTTAGGTATCCGTCACGCACACCTCCAACTTCATACGCACAATCAATTGGTTGATCATTATACAAACCACTTGCAGTAGTCCACGTTGTTTCTATCTCGTCACTTGCTGCAACAAAGGTATTCCACGCGGCACCTGTCCAACGCATCACTCCTATGTCTCCATCTTCATCAATATAACAAAGCCCAAGATTATCAGTACCATCGTCTTGTACCATAGAGCCTGATTCAAAGTCATCGCCAATAGTAACTGCTGCAGCTGCAGCTCCCCAACTTGCTCCCGTCCATGCTCTCCAAGAGAAACTTGAACCTGTTCCGTTTGAAACAGCGACAACTGCTTGACCTCCACTATCTTCGTACGCCGCAGCAATACCTTCATGGTTTGTTTGACTCATTGAACCCCATGTTGCAGAGTTACCCCACGCGGTACCGCTCCATACCCGTGATTCGTATCCTGTTCCTGTGGTATCACGAGTTATCGCAATAATTTCATCTGACGTTGGATCAGAAATAAGTTTAATCCAACCACAGGTATTTCCAGCTGACAAACCAATGGCACCCTCATTCGACCAGGCACTTCCATTCCACATCCAATAGGTCGGATTTGCATCCCCATCACAGGTTACGACCATTGCATCTCCTGAAGACTGCTCATATCCCACATCAAATCCACGCATAGTAGTATTTGAAATCGACGCAGTTACTTCTTGTAAATTTCCCCATGCACCATTTTTAAATACTTGTACGTTCACATCTGCATCAGTACCCATGGTTGCAAGAATGTATTCACTTTCTGTAGGTGATGCTTTAGTTACCGTCCAGTTTATGGTTGCACCAACATCAAGCGCTGAGCTTTCAATTGACCACACTGAACCATCCCACGTTCGATAGCGTGGAGTTGTTACTGTTCCTTCTGCGTAGGCAATAAGGGACGTCTGTGTAGTTGTTGCAACAGTAATCACATCTGTCCCCCGCGCATACGTATTTGAAAGTGTGTTATTTCCAAATTGTGATCGTGTAGTTTGAAACCATGTTGAAACTGTTACCGTAGTATCGACAGTAAGACTCCTCGGGTCAGCAAAGAACGAATAGGTATTACTTCCTAACGGGTCACGTGCACGTACACGCCACCAGTAGGTTGTGCCATTTGTTAATGCATCGCCCGCCTGTATTTTAAAGCGAATAGTATCACCTGAATTAAACGGGTCAGTATCCCCACCGTTTGTCGCGTTTGAAAAACCAGCATTCACATTTGAGTTGCGTGTTGTTGAAGCAGTAAACGCGTAGGTTGTTGACCATTGTATTTGATATTGCAAACTATCGTTTTGTGGATCAGTTGTAGTGAACTCAAAGGTGGGTGTTGTAGTTGCTACCTTTTCATTACCAAAAGGAGCATTGATTGTTGGTGTTTCAATTAAGTATGCCCAGGTAACAGACCAGTTCTGTAAAGACGGTGAGGCACCAGAGTTTACAAAATTCGCTTCAATACGCAACTCGCTATACACTGTTTTATTAACTCCAAGAAGCGACACTGGTGAAGTATCAAAACCTGCAACGTTTCCAGAAAGAACGGAATCAGGAATATCAGTCCATGTCCCGCCATTATTGTATTGAATAGTGTATTTCAAATCGCTACTTGTTTCAGTATCATTAAATGCAAACGAGCCCCATGCAGTACCAACAAGTCCCTCACTAAAAGTAACTGGATCACTGTACATAGTTCCCGTGGTCGAACCAACTCGCAGTTGCGCTTGATCAGTTACTCCATCAACACCATTAAGTGTGTTGGTATCAAACTGCTCATCAGTTGTTTGAAACCACGTAGAAAAAGTTAGTGCTGTGTCAACAGTGAAGCTTCGAACCGTCGACCAACTTCCTTGTGTATTTGAACCCGTTGGGTCGCTCGCACGAACACGCCAATAGTAGGTTGTGCCGTTAGTCAGTCCTGTGGTGTTATTAAAACGAATTAGCTCACCTTGTGTAAATGGATCTTTATCTGCTGGAGTTGCGAGGTTTTCAAATTGCGCAGAGTTTGTAACACTGTTTCTATCAACGGTTACCGATCCAAACAACGCGTCATCATCAATTTGAATTTGATACGTTAAATCATTTGACTCATTATCAGAAGCCGAAAACTCAAAATCAGGAGTTGTTGTAGCTGTTTTTTCGTTGTCAAAAAGTTTTGATAATGAAGGTGCATTAGGTGCCTCATTTGTTACAACACTTGGATACTGCGCATACGCAAATAGAGGTGTGCCGTTGCTCTTAACCATTCTGAAACAATACGTAGTTCCTTCAAGTGCAGCATTTTGCTGCACCACAAAGTCCCACTCACCTTGACGTGCAATACCAACAGTATTTGGCATCGTTACCGTAGGGTTTATTTCTTCATAGGTACCATATACATCGGTACCCGAAATTGTTGAAGATGACAGCGTCGCTCCATCACTTACTCCCGCATTGTTGTACCCACGCCATAGTGCTGAAGATGTCGCATTTCCAACATCAGTCCATGTTGTAGCGTCAGTACACAAAGCTGTTGTTGAAGCAAACTGTAACTTAAAAGATTCTGCTGTAGAAGTAGAGTTAGAAACGGAAAGCTGTGTTCGGATACGTACGACGTCAGCGTTTTTAACCGGTACACTTGCAGCATCAATTGGCTCATTTTCCAATAGTGCGTCCCCTCCAACTGGCCACGCGTCAGTTGGTGTTGATGCATTGGTGTTTACATAAAACTTAAAACCACTTTGTGTGTAGAGGGGTACAGGTCCATACTTTCGACCAAAAATTGCAGTTATATATGGTGGCAAATGATTTGTTGTTGTAAAACTACTTACATCAACAGCATGAGTGTGCGTAGTGTTTGCACCTGTTGCCCCCGTACGTGCATTTTGTGTTCCAACTGCAGCACTACTTGTTATACCGTTAACACTACTGTGTGTATGGGTTTCAGTTCCTCCAGTTGTTCCATAGGTTGCTGAACCCTTAATAAACTTATCAAAAAATGGATCGCTTGCTTGCGCAGAAGCGTTTTGCCATTGTGCAGGCGGTGTATCAGTCCACATAGTAACAGCTCCCGTTGGTGTGTTAGTTGCGGTTGTTGAAGTGGCAAAAATAACACTTACGTATGGTGGTTCATGATTAACAAAACCAGTATTTGAACTAACGGTATGCGTATGAGTATTAGCTGATGCGCTAACCTGTGTTCCTCCCGCTCTTCCGTCAACAGTAGATCCTGAAGCTGCAAGGGTTGAACCGGAGATAGTATGGCGGTGCGTTGAGGTACCTAAACTTGCAATAGTATTTTCTCCCCGTGGATAGCGATTGGTAAGTGCTGCGTATTGTACCCAACCTGAAGGCAAGGTACCGTCAAACAGCATCACTACTCCAGCCGGAACTGTTGCAGGTTCCCCTGCACTATTGTTTTGAATTACTCGTAAATTTCTGTACGCAGGTAATGTTGTAGACGCAGTAATTGTCGGTGTGTATGTGTGTGAGTGAGAATTAAGTGCGACGTTAACACCTGCTCTGTTTTCTGAGTTAGCTACAGCTGAAGCATTGACGGTACCACTTGCGTTGTGCGTATGCGTAGCAGCGCCTCCTGTTTGATTATAAGTTGCTCCACCACGTACAAACTTTTGGTAAAAAGTTCCAGAGCCACATGACAAGCAAGTCCATCCTGATGGCACGGAGGCACCTGAAGTCCAATAGGCAATCATACTTCCCGTTGCATCAGACGCAATTTGCCATTGACGATGCTCTTCAAAAACTGTCTCACCCCCCATTGCTTCTACAGTAACAGCTTCACTCATTAAGATTGTTGAAGAAGCTATGACTTCTGTTTCTACTGCTGATGAAGGAGTTAGCGCATCGATTTCTGATGCAACAACCTGATCCATAGGTGTAGGCTCTTGAAGTTCTGGTGTAGATACTTGCAGTTCCGATACGGGTTCAACAACCTCAGATGATGCGGGCGTTTCATCGTTTCCAATAAACGGAATAAAATCAATTATTTTTTCTAACAACGTTTTTTCCTCTTCAACAGGTTGCATGTCTTTTTCTTCAAGAGAACTTTCTGTGCTTGAAGTAGCTATTGTTTCGGGGACTGATTCTATGGGCTCTACAGCAATAGGAGTATCTGTAGCATCAATGACATCAATTACTGTATCATCGGGGACAGTAACAGGAGAAAGTGGCTCTACTTCACTTGGTACCAATACCTCCACTTGAGCATCATCAATAACCTGAGGTTCGGGTTGTATACCCACCAGTTTTGCTTTTCCTACCGTATACAAAAATGGTGAAATATCTGGAGCATCAAATGTATATGAGACTGTCTGTGGCGCATCTACATCAACACTGATATCCCATGTAAGTTCTTGGAAATCACCTCTCTTGGTAACGATCGCATCAGTTTCTGAAATTACAAAATCAGAAGGAACAACTTCAACAAGTGTTCCTACCCATGGTGACTTTCCATCTACAATAAGCTCCATCGGATAGGTTGCTCTCGGATAGATTCTACTTGGTCCATTTCTCTCTATTGATAGTGGTACTACTTCTCGAACATCAAAGGTATCGGAAGTGTGGGACATAATGGTACCGTCAACATCAATTCGCTCAAGATACATTTCATGTATACCAACTGTTGTTGGTATAAATGTGGCACTGTAGTCTGCAATATCAATAACATTATTTCCGTTACACAAACCAGAAGGAGTAACCTCAGATTTTGAAACACCATTAGCTCCATCAATAATATACAACCGCAAATTTGCATCACATACAGTGTTTCCATTAAGTGACAAAGAACCCAAGGATATTGTTGCAGTTTCATTTGGTGTATAGACACTCTTGTTAGAGTTCAAAGACAAAAGTCCCCACTGGAAAGAGAATGAGTCGGTGTATGATACCCCCCCTTCGTTTACCTCAAGTTCAACTGTGTATTCCCCAGGCTTCAAGCGACGCATGTCATTTTCCTCAAACTGAATAGTGAGCAAGCCTTCACTTGTCATATCAATTTTAGGAGTAGCGCCAATATCACCAGCATCGCTGTGTACAAATGAGACATCTTCAATAGTTGCTAAATCACGACCAAATAAATCTCGGAAAAACCGAACAGCAATATTACGTTGTGCATTGTACTTAAGACTGAATTTTGGAAGTTCGCTTCGTGTAAAATCCACCTGTTCGCTAATCATTGTGTGGAGCAAAGGTTCATCCTGTTTTATTTGTGTATCAATTAATACCTGTTCTTCAAGAGCCTCTTTATCAATGCTCTCAACATCTATCTCAAGCCATACTGCATCAAGAAATACTCCGTCAAGTTTTTTTATGTCACCTTTGTAAGTTACGGTAATGTGTATATCACGTAACTCTGAAGCTGTGAGAATTTCAGGAAGAGCAAACAAAAAGTATCCACCATTGAGTGCATTTGAAACTTCATCTTCAAGAATAATGGTACCCACATCACTTGTCGATGATGGTGTTTTGTAACTAATTGATATTTCTGGTTTGACCTCACTATCTTGATCTTTGTACTTAGCTCCAAGTGACATACGCAACTGAACGTTGGTAATAAATTCACCTGTTTTTAAATCGGGAATACTAAAATCAGAAAGAGTGATCGAGTGTTGCACTGAATTTTGCTGTTGTACATTTACTTCTTTCGTTTCATTTGTAACTGGCGCTAGCATTGGCAGAGTTATTGATGGAGATGTTGTCGAAACAGTTGAATTTTCTAGAGGTACTGGCAGCTCCTCTACAGTTTGAACTTCAACAACTGTTGGCTTCAGAGTTTCAACAACTTCAGCTTGGGGTATATTCTCAAGCGATGCTTCAGAATCTGATTCTTGTTCACTTACTGGTTCTTGTACCGTCTCTTGTGCGAAAGGAAATAATCGAGTTACTGTTTCAAGGAATGTAAAAACTGAAGCAGTAGCCTTTTTTAAAGTCACTGGTTCACTCACACTTTCAGTTTCAGTTTCTAGAGCAGGAGCATCTGGTACAACATCAGATTCAAGTACTGATGATTGAGTTTCATCTGAAGGAATTAAAGGTGCATCATCTGTTTTTTCGTCAGGTTGTGGGACAACTTGATTTTGCGATTGTGTATTTGCATTTGATGGTTGAGTAGAATCATCTGAAGTCAAAAGTATATACGCTGAATTACGTGCAGAAAAATCTTGATACATCGATTCTTCATCCAAGTCTGAAGTGAGCGCATCGGTAACTCCACCCCATGTTGAATCTAATACAGTGGAAGGATACACCAAAAGTGTGCTTTTAATACTACCCTTATGATCACTTGCATAGATATTTGAAAATGTATAGTGCACACCCACACCACCAATACCAACAAGTATCAAGGCAGTGATAATCGACATTTTTAATCTCCTCAATATTGAGTTGTATGTGACAAATATTCTTCTTGGTACTAGTTTTGTAGAGAAGGATGCAACAAAAGCACACACTGTAAAATATAGCGCTTTAAATATGGATATTATAGTATTCTCACCTCTTTTTTTTGAGAAAAACCTCATCCAGTTACATACAACCTACACAGTATTTATTACTGTGTATTCTCAATAATTATAACGCGTCAAACCCTTATTTGGCGCTTTATAACTGTGGAGAGGAATGAGCCACAGAGTCGCAGACGACAATGGCGAATTTCCGTCAGTACCTTGCCCTTTCCTGGGCTTGGTATCGACGTCTCGAACCTTAAGTTAACTCCACTGTCTGTAGCGACAATGACGAACTTCCGTCCCGATTTTTGCTACTGACCCAGAACAATACTGTCTGCCTCAGCGTTAGCTGTGCAGACAGTATTGTTCAGCAAAAATCGCTGGACGTCTCCAACGCTAAGCTCACTCTCGATCTTTCTCGATTTCAGTAGTATGCAAACGACAATAGCAAACTTCTACTCCAGAGTACGGTGCGTCCCAGTTTCCGCCTTGCCCTAGAGAATAGTTTAGAAACTCGGCGCTAGCCGTGTTCTAAACTATGATCGGCGGAAACTGCTGGACGTCTCTAACGCTTAGCTCACTCTCGATCTTTCTCGATTTCAGTAGCACACAAGAGAATAGAGTATGAATTACGTTCGAGTGGTAGCTCCAGAAGTTTTTTGTTGAAGATAGCTGTATGCAGAGTTATGTCGCTGTTGGAGAGTTCCAGCAGTTTCTGCTGAAAAATATTGTACGCACAGCTAAAGCTGAGGCGTACAATATTTTTCTGAGTCAGCAGCAGAAACTGGGTGAGAAAGTGTGTGACACTTTTGCAAGACTCATTGAGGTACTTTATGAGTGAAACGAAATAAAGTATCCAATGAGTGGACAGCTTCTGTAAGAAGGGAAATTCGATATACTTGATACCAAGGTGCGGAGATTACCAAGCGTTGGAGAGTTCCAGCAGTTTCTGCTGAGAAATACTTTAAGCACAGCAAAGCTGAGGCTTAAAGTATTTCTCTCGGTCAGCAGCAGAAACTGGGAACAAAATTCGCTATTGTCGCTACGCTCTGTAGCTCATTTTTACTTAAGTATCTTCTTGACGTCATTAATCTCTTTCTCAATAAGCGTCTCTGATACTTCAAGTGCTTGGTTTAGACCTTCAACAGCTTCTTTTTCTTTAACTGATAGTCGTGGCCGCTTTGAAATATTATTAATTTGATCGTAAATCTCATCACGTAATGCAGAGAAGATTTTTTCCATTTGATCTTGAATTTCTCGAGTCTCTTTTCGTAACTTCTCTTCCTTCTTTCGGTATTGCTTTCGTTCGTATACCAAGTATGCGAATTGCATCAAGAGTGCGAGTATAAGAAGTGTTACAAAGATAGTTGTTCCTGTTAAGAATGACCAAAACGAAACTTCCTCAAGTGTATCAAGTGGCTTTATCCAACCTGCAGTAATTAAAATTGGAACACTACTTTCCATTTTGTTTCCTGCTTTGTCGAACGCAACAATTTTGACTGTATAGGTACCGTCTTCAAGATCTTTAATTAAATAACCTAAACGTGCTTCTTCAGGAGTTACAATAACCGGCTCGCTTGAAGCAATAGTAAGTTCATATTTTTCGATACCTGAGGTTACGTCTTTTGCATCGAAAACCAATAGTGGGAATGAAGAAGGAGTTGTTCCAGCTCGCACAGTTATTGCAAATGGCTCTGGTGCAGTTGTATCTATTTGTATCTTACGATTTAAAACAGCACCCCAACCAACTTGGTTCTTGTACTGAATACTCAAGTACTGTATACCGTCAACAATATTTTCTTTATTTAAAACAAATTCTTCGTTTGGCGGATCTATGACGGTTGTTGGTACATTTGATGCTGAGGTTGCAATTTCAGCCCGTAATGCATTTACGTCAAACGGAAGCTCCCAGGTAAAAGCTCCATCTTTTTTGTTATACCAAATCTCAGGATCAAGAAACGTTACAGATCCGACTTCAGGTGCACGTGGCGGATCTCCAAACGCAAGTGCTGCATTTGAATCTTCTGTTTTAGGTGCTTCTTCAGGTTTTTTAGGTGTCTCTGGGGTCGGTGTTGGCGTTGGTGCAGGCGCTGTTGTAGCAGTAACGGTGTAATTTCCTCCAACTTTTGCTTTAAGCACATCAGTTCCTCTACCGTCTGCAGCCAAAACTGACGCAGTTCCAAAAGAAACACTACCCGCACCTTCAGTTAGCGTTCTAAACGTCACACTCATAAGTGTGGACTTAGCAGTAAACGGAGTTGGACTCCCTCCACCAAAGGTAATAGTTCCTGCAGTATTTGAAAAAACTGGTTCAGTGGTCCACAGTGAAAACGCAGATCCTGTTTTTGAAACACTCACTACAGAAAGCTTTGTTTTATCAAACGTTAGTCCAGCTTCAACCGCATTGACACTATCACCTTTTGGATCTGCTTGAATAGTTACGGTAAACGTTTGTCCCGATGCATATGATCCAGATGAAGGAGAGACAACCAAGTCAGCTGCATACGCATTTGAAATACCCCACAAGAAATAAGTTATAGAAACTGCTAAAACAGCAATACCTAATTTGATTAGCGAATTTTTGAAAGAGAGTGTGTGAGAAAGAACATTCATACGATGTGAGTACACTATGTATTATTACATACGTTGTGCTGACTTTGCTTTAGTTATCTTCAGTTTTACTTTTTCTTTTTCTTCAGCTTTCAAAAGTGGCAATACTAAAATGAGAACACCATTTTTAATTTTTGCATCAGCGTTTTCGATATCAACACTTTCAGGCAAAATAATTCTTCGATAAAAATCGCCCCAGATACATTCTTCAGTAAAAAATGCACCATCAGGTTTCTTCTTTGGAAATGCAATATGTTCAGGACGAAGTCGTCGCCCTTCAATAAGTACAATGTCAGCGTCTCCTTCAATGGAAACTTGAATGTCAGACATATCAGCACCCGCCGCATGTGCATAAACAACAATCATGTTGTCAGTTTGAAACACGTCAACATCAAGTTGCACAATTTTATCAAGCGAAGTAGCTTCATCAGAAGAAAGTAGTTTTTCTCCACTTCGTACACCCCGACCTTTAAGTCTTTGTAGAAAGGACATACAAGAATTATATCGTGTCTATCTACTTATACTGAAGTTATTTATGCACAGTTACGCATCGAGATATTTCTAAAATTTTTTATAAATAATTAAAATGAAGTAAATTGCTTTAGATGCGCGAAAGACAAGAAAAAAGACACGAGTGGGGTGAATACCCAGCGAGTGTCTTTTTTCGTAGGCTGACAAAGCAAATGAAGTGATTTAATTCATTTTAACCGGTCCAGTTGAAGAGTAAGATTGAGAAGTCGGTTAGGTTTACTTTTTTGTCTCTATTGATGTCAGCAGGGGGGTTTGAATTACCCCCGTCACCTCCCCACCAAAAGAGTAAGATTGAGAAGTCGGTTAGGTTTACTTTTCCATCAGTGTTTAAGTCAGCACTTAAGGGGACGTCCGCACTTTGACCTACTCCATAAAATGTATACTCAGAAAAGTTTGTCTCTAAAAGCAACCCTGCAAGTTGCTTTGATTTTGCGCGTATCTTATACGTACCATTGGTGAAGCCAGTTGTATCAATAGTTAGTGACCAGTCACCTGATGCATTAGCAGTTGCAGTAAAACTTTTTCTTGACGCTGAACTTTTATCATTTAGATTTTCAACAGTAACTTCTGCGTTTGGAATTGATTCGCCTTTAACAGTAAGTGACTGCCCCGATGTCACAGGGTTTGGAGTTACCGTAATTGACGGCATGATATTGATATTTGAAAGGTTAGAAGTTCTACCTCCCGTGACGGTAAACGATGTACTAAACGTACTTGATTTTTTACCACTACCATCAACTGCGTACACACCAAAGGTATACACTCCACGTGCAATTTCCTCTATGGTCATACTGTAACTACCATCACTGCCTGCTTTTACATTTTTTGTTTGAAACCCATCAACAAGTCCATACACAGTACTTCCAGGGAATGCATATCCACGAATTACTACTTCAGCGTCACCACTTCGATACGGTGCGTTAGTTGACTCAAGTCCCCCACCTGATTCACTGGCATTTTCAGTACCACTATCACCTCCACTTCCTCCACCACTACTACCACCACCTCCACCACTACTGCTACCACTTCCTCCACCTCCACCATTTGAATTTCCCGATGATCCGCCACTGCCTGAACCACTTCCTGTTCCGTCATTTCCAGTACCAGTTCCGTCTCCATCTACATCTCCTTCAGAGTTAGGATTTCCTGATGGTGGCGGTTGCGAAATAAAAGAAATAACGTAATCGTCAATGTTGAAGTTTCCTTCATCGTCAAGACAGCGAACAAAGTATGAATTGAGTGTCCCTGTTGCAACTGACACAATTGACGAGTGGACTACTTGCCCCGTTTGAGAAAAAGTGCGGTTCATTGAAACATACGGAGTACCTGATGCTTGCGAAAACTTACACGTAGCCAACTCATCTGTTTCAAGTGATAGTTCAACATTAAATGTCGTTCCTCCAATCTCACCTGTTGGTGCACCATTAAAACGATATGGAGGAACAGTTTCAGTTGTATCAACAAATCCTGTACCTACCGCATTAACAACCGCAATACTAAACTCAGCATACGCTGGTGCTGTAGTTCCTCCAAAAGAAATACCTACTTTATGTGTGCCGATTTGTGAACTATTTTTAATTGGCTCTGTATCACGTATTGTTGTAGTAGTGCCTGTAGTACTACTAAAAGAAACACTGTCATACAATGCACCAGTAGTATGATTACCGATACGTACTTCAATTAGAGAATCTGTTGCAATACCTGCTGTAGGGTTTAAACTATAGCGAATAAGTCCAGGTGAACCACGGGTAATAACTACTTCATCAACAGTGGCACCTCCTGTTGAACTTGCCGTTCGCAACAACCCATTTACATACACCTCAACGTTACGTTCACCAAAAGTACCTGCAGAAGTAATTTCAAATCCAGAGGGCGGTTCAATTTCAATAAATCCAGAAGGCGCAATATCAGTTTTGATCGTAAATTCAAGTGTGTGGTTTGCATAACCCAAGGGACGTGAATCGGTAATAGTGTCACTGTATGAGTGAATATTAAGTGCGTTGCTATAAAACGGAAAGACGAAAAAACCGAGCACTAAAACAACAGCAAGTGCTATAACACCAAGACTCCTACACAGGTAGGTCCTATTCATTACGTACCATTGTAACGTATGTACACAACAGTAATGACTACTGTACACATTATAAGATTTACATAAACAATGAACGCCTAGCAATTCTAAATCAAACTCTAGTGGTAAAGGCTAAAAATGCCCCAGGTACGAGGCGCGTGAAAAAAATTTTTCGACACGTATTCAACATACGTAGAGGAAAATTTTTTGAAACGCAACGAAGTAAATGGGGTATTTTTAGCCTTCACCGAAGGCAGCGAAAACCAATGGCAGTCCCCGCTGCAGTCGGCAAAGTCTGTGCATGAACCGCATACACACCTGCATCACTTTTACTTCCATAGAAACCCCCACGCATAATACCGTATGCACCTTCTTTTGAAGACCAGAAATAATCTTTATAAAACAATTCTGAAGGTGTGAGTGTTGTGAGTGTCGCAACCCCTTCGTTATCAACTTGAGTAACATAACCAGAACTTGGAAGCTCTCTTCCTTTATATACTCCAGAAATTACATCGTCGGAGGTCCATTCCCACACATTACCAATAGCATTTATAACTCCGATAGCTGAGACACATTGTGAATTGGCTGCAGTTTGCAAAACTCCACTCCCGTCCATGTTACAGAGAGATCTGTCATCACGGGTTCCCGATGCAAGTACGTGCCATTCTTGGTTTGTTGGAAGTCGTTTACCCGACTTCATACAGGCAACATTTGCTTGTTCACGTGTAATAAAACGCCAGGGTAAAACTTCCGCACCTGAAGATGCTCCACAAGTAGTACTTTCAAGATTTAATCGAGTCTCTTCTTCATTTTGTGGTGATGGATAGGGGCAGTCTTGTAGCGCAGAAGCTTCATATACATCAACACAGGTAAACGTTGAAGCCAAATTAACTTCTACCATCCCTGCTTCACAGGCACTTTGTTGGGGACTTCCAACTAATTGACCAAGAAGTGTTCCTCTCGAACCAGAAAGTGTATCGGCTGCGTCAATACCAAGTGCAGTAATAATAAGCGCACCAAATATAACGCTCCCCACTTTGAGCCATTTCATATTTATAGTATACAACTATCAGAAGTTCAAAGAACTTCTTAATCCCCAAAAAAACTATAAATAAATTACTGTACCGTCTTCACACAGCGAAACCCAACTCCAGCAGATTTAAAATCAAGTGGCACCGCTAGATTTTGAGCAAATATTCCTGCATCACTTTTACTTCCATAAAAACCACCACGGATAATTCCTTTTATCCCTTCTTGTGAAGTTTGTGCGTAATCATTTCCAAATTCCTCCAAAGCACTATTTTTTGTCTCAATAGTAATACCATTTGTATCAACCATGGCTACATACCCTGAAGTTGGTAACGCGCGGTTGTTATACATTCCCCCACTTACTTCACCATCAATCCATTCCCATACATTTCCAACCACATCGTAGATGCCAAGTGGAGTGACACACGCTTCTGTCCCCGTTTTAGAAGGAGAGGATAACCCAGAGTTAATAACACACGCTCCTTCATTACTAAATCCACTGGCAATTTTATACCATTCCTCATTTGAAGGTAGGCGCTTACCTACTTTCCCACAAAATTGCTGTGCTTGAATCTGTGAAACGAAAGCCCACGGTATTGCATCTTGGGCGGATGCCACCGTGCACTCAGGAGCATTTGCATTGTCTTGTGTTTTATTTTGACTATCTACAACAGGATACGGACACGCATCACTCGGTGAGGCTTCATACGTATCAACACATAAACTTTGCGAACCTAAAAGCACCAACGTCGCTCCTTCGCCACATACACTCTGACTTTCAATTGCTAAACCCGCGAGATTGCCACTAATACCACCAACAAGATCACTTGCTTGAATAGCGACCGTAGATAAAACTACAGCACCAATACCTATAAGAGCTGACTTAGTGAGCTTGTTCATATCCTGACACAGGTAGAGGTGTAATTTTTCGTGTCCGTATGTAGTCGAGAATGTAATTGAGAACAATCAAAATGAGAAGTACAAAAAGGAGAACACTTAACACAAATGTTGCCGTATCACTTTTATTTTGATTTGCTTCTTTTAAACTCACTGCAATTTCCCTACTCTGTATTTCTTTATCTTTTTCAAGAAGTTGTGCTGAGAGTGTATTTATTTCAGTTGGCAAAACTGCTGCATTCATTCCAATTGCGGTAGCAAGATACGAACCTGTATTAAGCGAGAGTTCTTTTGTTGATTCTGAGAAAATGCCACTAACAAACAACAGCACTAAACTTAAGGTGAGTGCTGAGATTCGAAGCAAGCTGTGGTACACAGAATCTTTCATACCTATCTATTCTATCATCAAGCAAAGAGGGCCAACAAGATAAGGAGGAATAACGCAGTAACTGAAAGCATGACAACAACCACAAGTAACAGCGCCGACATACCCCCTTGTCGTTTACGACGAACTATTCGCCGTGTGCCCCCTGACATACTCCGCACTGTTTTATTAATATACAACTTCACAAAGATGTATGCGCACAAGAGTAAAAACGCAAGTGCACCTAATGCAGGGAGGATAATGTTCATCGGCAGTATCCAAAATGAAGCAGTAGACGAAATAGTTGATTGCCTGCCTTGCTCACCATAAATCATACTTAAAATAGCTTGATACCTTCCAAAACCAGGTCCATCACTTTCCCAAGTTATATTAAAAGAGCGTTCCGTACGAGGAAACACACCACCTTTAGATTCATTTAGCGTAACCATGGCAACTCGTTTTCCAAACATATTGGTTATCTCAAGCGGACCAAATGGCCGAACCAATACCGATCCTTTGTTTTCAACACGAGCCGTAAATTCAACTAGAGGTTTACTATAGATAAAGTTGTCAGTTGAGAACGAACGAATTTGTGCATCTTCTACACACTCACCAGCAACACGCAAACTAATGATGTTTGCAACTTCATACCCTACTGAAGCTCCAGTTGAGCGCATTCGTGGTGGTTGCATAGAAACAAACACTCCACCAAAGTGACTACACGGTGTTGCAGTTAACGGTACCGCAATAGTAACATCAATTACTTTTTCTTCTCCTGGTGCTAGGGTTACTTCTTGTGCACTTAGTGTTACCCATTCAGAAAGTTCATACTCAGTTTTTTCTTGATTTTCATCAGCAAATATTGGAACCCCACCTTCTTCAACTCCAGTAATATCTCGAGTAAAAAGATAGTATGTTTGATTTACCGCACTTAAGTTTGTGACACCAAAAGGATGCGTTTGAGTCTCACCTGGTATTGCCCCTCCTTCAATTGTTGCCGGTTTAAGTCCAATTCCAGCTGTACTATTTTGTGCAGAAGCAGTTGCATAAGGCAGGATGATTGCAAAAAGAACAATAAATAAAAACTGCTTTAGTAGAGAATTACGCAACATATATAGGTACAACTAATAACTCATACAGTTTAACATTACACGCTTGGATATCGAATTATTTTATGTATATAACATCAAGAATACAAAACTCCGGCATACAGAAAAATCCCCTTTCGGGGATTTTTCTTACTCTTTGTTCTAAATTAGTTTAGAAAGTTGGAGTTGCAATGTATGTAAGGGTTGTGCTGTAGTCATCTCCCGCTTCCTGAAGTGGCGAGATTTGTACTTGATACCCTACTCTTGTTCGTCCTATTCCTGCTGTTGTACCATCAGATGGACCAGCGTGACTAAAGAGAACTTGTGGTGTTGTCGAAACTCCAACCCATTGATTTGATCCAAACTGGACGCTTCTTGTAGTTGCAGTGTCTTCAGAAGTAACACCCCAATGTCCCCAGGTCTTTTCGTCTCCAATAAGGTTGTCGGGAGCATTCCATGCGACAGGTGTTGCTGAGGTAACTCCCTCAGAGAAGTTGTCAATATCAGCTCCTGTTGATGAAAGAAGATGTTGATCTTCTGCAACTGTAACCACAAACCCTCGAATGGCGTTTGTCTGGACGGTTAGATCTTGTGCAAGTGTTGTAATTTGATTTGCTACGAGTGTTCCAAACGGAATTGTTGTAGATGAAGATGTGCGAGTTGTCGTTGTTCCATTAACAGCTGTTGTTGTTGCGTTTCCAATAACTGTGAAGTTAAACGATGTATCTACTCTCGCAGTAACATCAACATTGTCTACAATCGCTACGCGTGTGCGGCCTGAATCGGCCATAGTCCCCGCAATAACAATCTCATACGAACCTGTGGTCGAAGGATTATTTATTTTGTTTGATCCTGTGAAGGTGGCAATTACTGTAGTAGATGCTGCTACAGGACTTGTAGTTCGAGTGAACGTTACCACTTGTCCTGCAACACCTTCAGTCCAGTTTGCATCAGGTGTTGCAATTGCAAAGTCTCCAGTTGTTACACCCGTTAGACTAAAACCTGCTGGGAAGGTTATGGTGACTGTTTGTCCAACGGTAATACCAGTTGGTGTTGTGAACCTGATGGTATGGTTTGAATCTACGCTTCTATCTGAATCACTCAACGTGTCAGATACGCTTGTGACGTTTGCTGCCTGTGCAAAATTGTAGACTCCTGTAGCCGACAAAATTAACGCAGTTGCTACGAGTGTCGCGATCACTCTGTAACTTGCAGAAACGTTCGTTGTTAATACGAACATGTTCTTTTTTTATTTATATTTTTAAATAACGTTGTGCTTCACAAATACAAAATGTGATTCACTATCCGATACAAATAATTGTGGAGAATACTATGGAAGTTTTATAAAAGGTGTAGCCTTAAACTTCGTCAATATCTTTAATCTGTATCGGTCTACTTATATAGTACAAGGACATTGACTTTGTGTCTTAAATTGTGTGTTGATAACTGTTCTTGTTCTTAATAAGTTACACGCTCACATAGACTTATTTTTTATATATTTGTTTCTTAAAGGACTTTGTTGTCTAAAAGTCACTAGTTTTTGATGTCTTATTGACCTATAGTCACGTTATCGCTCTTACAGTGGGGATATCTTTCCACGATGTCGTATACTCTTTTGATCGAAGTTTGGCACTTCCTCGCGCGCCACTTGTAAGAACAACTCCAGACCGTATGGTGCCACTACCAAACCTTTGATTAATGATGTCAGTTACGTTGTCTAAGCTTGATTCTAATACTTGAGTGTTACGTTCACCCCAAAGTGAACTAGTGACATATCCCTCAGGTAACAACCCTCCAAGTGCAATTCCTGCTTTTTTATACGGAACTTCAGGATCAAACAGCATGTGTACTTGTGCAAGTGCTTCAGTCAAAAGCGCCTTCGTATCTGCTGTTGGAATACTCAATATGACTTCAGAAGAACCTCTGCGTAATGCAAAATCACCATGTCTACTTGGCAGAATTTGTACATACAATTTACTAGCTACCAACTTTTTTTGACGTAGTTTCTCTGATGCAAAGCTAACATGGTACCCAATTGCACTCTCTAATTCAGATAGCGTATGTGTTGTTTTCTCAAACGATCGTGAACTCATGATACTTTGCTGTATATCCTTACTGTTCTGTCCAAGCTCGTATACAGGTTTCCCTTGTAACTCTAAGTAGATACGATCACCTTGTACCCCGAACACTTTCCGAACAATCGACCTATCAAGGTTCATAAATTCTGCAACAGTAGTAATATTCATTCCACGAAGCTTCGTCACCGTCTGACGCCCAAGACCCCATACAGTGCCACAGGAAGTCAGAGGAGTTCTTTCTAGCCACATTTGTTGCGTTAAGACACAGACCCCATTTCCCTTTTTTGCTATAGAACTTGCCTGCTTTGCAAGTGTTTTAGTTGTTGCAACCCCTATTGATACAGGAAGTCCTACATCTTTCATGATTCGAGCTCGAATTGAAAGTACGTCTTCTTCTGTAGCATCATCATCAACATGAAAAAAAGCCTCATCTACAGAATAGATATCACACACACCAACCTCCTTTTCAAGCGTCCGCATCACGCGTGCAGAAATATCTCTATACAGCGTAAAATTTGAAGAAAATAACACCGCGCCAGCCTTTTCACACACATCCTTCACCTGAAAATACGGTACACCCATAGGAATCCCCAAATCTTTAATTTCCTGACTTCGTGCCACAATACACCCATCATTGGAAGACAAAACAGCAACCGGCTTCGTCCGCAAATCAGGCCTAAAAAGCCGTTCACAAGAAACAAAAAAATTATTACAATCCATCAACCCAATCATCCCAAAAGTATACACCCCCTTTCACCTTGCTCTAGAATGTGGGGTCTCGTAAACCCCACATCACATAAATTGTTGCCCATGTGGGGTTTACGAGACCCCACATTGAGAATATATACGCATATGTCGGACTTACAAATATCTGCCATTGGAGTTACGCTTAGTAGAGTATGGATATATATCATGCACTCAATCGAGGGGTAGATAAGCGACAGATATTTATAGATAATGGTGACAGAGTTCGTTTCATCCATGACATGTATGCTTTCAATACCACTGAACTTGCCATTAATACATATCGTAACAATATGTTGGGTTTACGAGACCCCACATACAGAGATGTTATTTCTGGCGAAAAACTTGTTGATATACATGGGTGGTGTCTGATGGGTAATCACTACCATTTACTACTGAGTCCATGTATTGAAAATGGATTGAGTCTTTTTTTGAGAAAGCTGAATACTGGATACGCTAACTATTTTAATGCGAGATATACAAGAGTTGGAACTCTCTTTCAAGGGAGGACAAAGAAAATTTTGATCAACAGTGATTCTTATATGCTCCATATACTCAACTATATACACCTTAACCCTCTTGATCTAAAAGAGAATGCACTTGCATGGCGAGAACGTCAGATTGAGGACTCTGTGTCTGCTCTAGAATTTTTAAAGTCGTATCGTTGGAGTAGCTACCAAGACTATATCGGTATAAAAAATTTCCCCTCTATTCTCAAAACTGATTTCTTCAATGATGTGTTTGAAGGACAATATGTTAAACAACTTGAAGAATACCTTCAAGATATCGATATAAGTCAAATCAAATACCTTTTGCACGAATAATTCTATGTGGGGTTTACGAGACCTCACATTTAGTTATGTTTATGGAGACTTACTGAAACTGGCGGACGGAGCCTACGACAACTCCCCAGATGAAACATTCTTCATCTTCACCGATGCTGATTGGTTTGTACGCTTCATTTTCTGACACAAGCTGCATCAAGGGGTCTGACCCGTTACTTGAAGTCTGTTTTGTGATAGAGAGGCGTTTGACAACAAGTTCTCCATTAACTGCTGCAACTACAATTTTTCCGTCTTTTGCTTCTTTGGAGCGATCAATTACCAATACGTCACCATCAAAAATACCAGCTCCGGTCATTGAGTCACCTGAAACGCGGACAAAGAAAGTGGCGTCTTTGTTTTGAACTACCAAATCGTTGATATCAAGTATTTTTTCAACCTGATCATCACCTGGAGCAGGAAAACCAGCAGAGGGAGAAGACGCAAAGAGTGTATGTTTGTTCTCTGATACTCTTTCACCATCTTTCATCTTGTAGAGTTCGGTTACCTGCACTTCAGTTACTTTAGTTACTTTTTTCATACAACTATAAAGGTTACGCATTATTTGAAATAGAGTATCCTTTCCCAAAGGCATTAAAAGGTAATACAAAGTTGTGACCCGATACTTGAGCAAGAGCCCATGCAATAAACGTATTACTGTTGGGTCCAGGCCACATGCGATATTTTTCGCTATACGGATAGTGAAGACGAGCTTTTGAAATTACAGAATACAATTCAAACGCTACACTATTTATATCCCCACCAATTGAAGCTATTTTTTTAGCTTTACTTCTTTTTTTTGGAGATTCTATATTTTGAAAAAATGATGTCCTAAAACCAGATTCAGGTGGTAATGCATTATGCACAATAGTAGATTCACCTTCATTAACCCAAAAAGGCGCCCATACCTCAATTCTATCTACAATCCCCCCGTGTTCGCAGACAAACCATGCATGTACAGCAAAAGAAAGTGGCTTTGGCATTGCAGTTATCCATAATGAAACTTTGTATTCTTCAGCCTTTAACATACGTCTACAAAATAAACGCTCCAGTAATTAATGAGGTGTGGATGTAGAATAGTGCACTCATGAGGGTTAGAAGTCCAATACCGTACGCAATTTGAACTGGCTGTTGGTAGCGAATTTCGATGAAAATTGATAGCAAAAGGCAGATGAAAACAAACAGACCTATTAGAATGTAGAGCGTTTGTAATACTACATGTGGTTGTGTCGCAATTTTTAAGATAAATGGAGTTGTTTGTGCAATTTGTCCTCCCGTATCCCCTGTTAAAGCCGCAATACCACCCGTTGATGTCGACATAAAGTCTGAGTATAACGATGTCTTAGATGTCGGAACAATTGGTTCTTGTGAAGCGACTATGACTTCCTCTTTTGGTTCTATCACTTCAGAATTTGCTGTAGCGAGGGTTGTGGTGCTAACTTCATCTTGCATAACAACTTCCTCTTCTTCTGTTATTGATACCTCATCTGCCTTCACAACCTCAACCGATTCTGTAACACTTGCTGATTCTGATAACACCTGATCTTCATTTGTTTCTGTCACCGCCTCTTGATTAATAGTCTCTCCCGCAACAGAAGGAGTTGCTACAGATGCAACAACGGGGGCTGCAGGGGTACCGAAGAGCTGTACCACGTAAATGGTCTTAAATCCTTCATAGGTGCCTTCGGCAGTACCAACACCAATTTCAGTGTAATTACCGTTCATGATGTTGGCTCTATGGGTTGGAGATTCCATCCATGCAGTTACAACATCACTTGAGTCTGTAAAATGAATTGCCAAGTTCTCACCTGCATGCACAAAGTTGTATTTTGCTTCACCAAACCAAAACCACGGCGAGACACCTTTTGGACTGTAGTGCGCGAAATATTCATTTTTCGCCATGTCTTGCGCTTTAAGTGTTGCCGCTGTATCAAGCACACTACTTCGTTTGAGTGTTCCTAAAGCATCAACACCACGCTCATCATTCGTCAATTCAACAATAACCGCTGGCAACACTGCTCCAACCATCCATTGTGAACTTATCCAAATAAGCGAAAGTGCGTTCGTGAGAGTAAACGACAACACAACAAGAAAGAGCATTGCAACCATTGCTGCTTTTTGTAAGCTATGGGGTGCATAGTTGTTGTCAGCGTGCGGGATAAAGTAGTCACTGAAATTCTTGTTGAACATAGAAGGTAAGTATACCGCATTGGTGTATATGTAGATATTCCGCTTATTTTATAGCTTTGGCTTCTTTGAAGCTGCCATTTCAGCTGATGTAGTTCCGACTGTTTTATCCCCATTAAGCCACTTAATTGCTGCTTCAAGTTGTGGATCAACGTCATCAATTACCTGTTGTGGAGTCCGGTCAACAAAGATGTCTGGAGTAAGTCCACCCTCTGAGATAGAGACACCATTTGGTGTAAACCAACGTGCAACGGTAACTTTAAGCGATGAACCGTCTTTTAAATCCACAAGTTCCTGAACTGAACCTTTTCCATACGTCTGTGCCCCCATTAGTTTTGCAATACCATGTTCTTGGAGTGCTCCAGCAAGAATTTCCGACGCTGAAGCTGAGCCACCGTCAACAAGTACCAGCATTTCTTTTGGCATATAGTCTCCGAGATTTTTCCCTGCACTTCGATAGATTTCATCCTCAATACCAGGACCAAAGTTTTCACTTACAATAGTTTTACCTTGTGGTAGAAAGAAGGAAGAAATATTGACGGCACTTTGCAAGAATCCTCCTGGGTTACCGCGTACATCAAGCACTAGTTTTGTAGCGCCACTTTTAGCATACGCCTCAAGTGATTCTTTCATCTTTACTTCTGAAATTGCGTTAAAGCTATAGAGCGAAATAATAAACACGTCACCTTCCTTTTTCGTTTCTGTTGTAGGGATATCAATTTTTGCACGCGTAACAGGAATGGTAAGCAAGTCAGTTTCGCCTACTCTATAGATACTCAAGGTAACCACACTTCCTTCTGCACCACGTATAAGTCGAACTGCCTCATCAATGCTCATACCGTCAGTTTCTTTTTCATCAATTTTAACGAGTACGTCTTTTGCGACAATTCCTGCTTTTGCAGCAGGAGTATTAGGAAGTGGTGCAATTACCGTCACTAAGCCGTCTCGTAATCCAACTTCCATACCAACTCCCCCAAAATTTCCACTAATGTCCTCCTCAAACATTGAAGCAACTGCGGGAGGGAAAAATACCGTATACGGATCTCCATAACTTCGGACCAAACCTTGAATTGCTCCACGAATCTTATCTTCATTGGTGAGCTTTGTAGAAGATGCTGAAACAAACTTGTCTTCAAGTAGATTCCATACTTCCCAGAACTCCGTTAAGTCTTTATCATCGGTAGACACTTGTTTTGAACTCCAAAAAGAAAAGAGTCCTGCTTGCATTGGCGATTCTTCTAATGCACCACTTCCAATATGTACTCCCGAAAAAAAAGCAGAGGTTGCCAAGAGTATTGCTAAACCAACTCCGAGAAAACTTTTTCCTAATGATGAATTTCCTGACTTCACTTCTTCTGTGGTATCTTGCATCTTTCCATTATTACACACAGGTACATCTTTTGTAAAAAAACAACATGCTAGAATAAGAGGAGTTATTTCACATGATCCTTCGAAACTGTCAAAACAACATAACATGGCTTGATGTAGTAAGCCCGACACAAAACGAAATTCATGAACTTATTGATGAATGCTCTATTCCGCGTGAATATGCAACAGATCTGACGACCATGACGCCAAAAACTGAAGTCTTTTCACAAAAAAACTTCTTAAAAATCACGCTTGATTTCCCCATTGTTAAACGAACCGATATAAACCACCCTCATGAAGTAAAGTTTATTGTTACAAAAACGCACTTTATCACCATTCGATTTGAAGATTTTGAGGCAATACACCGTTTTGGAAAAGAATACGAAGTTCTCTGTCTTTCTAAAGGAAAACAAAAAGTATTGCCAGAAACACTCTTTATTACATTGTTAACACACCTCTACGAAGCAACCTACGTAAAACTTGATTACCTAGAGTCTCGACTAAAAGACATTGAGGAAGAGATTTTTAGTCAACGTGAAGAAGCTATGGTGTATGAGCTTTCAAACGTCAGTCGACGACTCATTGCCTTTAAACAAACAATTGATGCGCACGATGACGCACTTTTTAAACTTGAATTTGCAGTAAAAACAGCGTTTACTAAAAACCACCAGAGTAGTATCGAGGCAATTGTGCACCAATACGAAGTTATTGGTCGTCGCCTCCATGCGCTCACAAGCACCTTTAATGACCTTCGTCAGACCAACGACTCACTTTTAGAAACAAAGCAAAACAGTATCATGAAGATTCTGACGATTATCTCCTTTATTACCTTCCCGCTAATGCTCTTTAGTTCAATGTTCGGAATGAACACTGAACACACTCCAATCATTGGTCGTCCTATTGATTTCTGGATCATTGTCATGATAATGGTTGTTGTTTCTTTAATACTCTTGCTCTATTTTAAATTCAAACGTTGGATCTAAAACAAAACCTACCCTCGAACCTTACAATTTGATACACTATACGCATTATGTTTGGACTTTTCACGAAAGAAAGTAGCGTTGTTGAATACCCTGAGATTAAACTCTTTAATACCGAAACACGAATGCTTGAGGTATTTGTGCCACTTTCAAAAAAAGAAACAAAAATCTATTCCTGTGGACCAACGGTCTATGACTATGCACATATTGGTAATCTTCGTGCGTATGTCTTCTCTGACACCCTTAAACGTGTCTTGAACTACAATGGATACGAAGTTAACCACACTATTAACCTCACTGATTTCGGTCACCTAACTGACGATGCTGACGCTGGTGATGACAAGATGATGAAAGGTATGCGTCGGGAAGGAATGGATATAAGTTTAGCGTCAATGCGAACTTTGTCTGATATCTATATCGGCTACTTTAAAGACGACCTAAAAGCGCTCAACATTCTTCCGCCGACACAATTTTCTCGTGCAAGTGATTACGTTAAAGAACAAATTGCGCTTATTAAAACACTTGAAGAGAAAGGATATACCTACAAAACAAGCGATGGCGTCTATTTTGACATCACCAAGTTCCCAACGTATGGTCGCTTGGGCAATATCGACCTTGAAGGCCTTAAAAGTGGTGCTCGTGTAGAGATAAACACTGAAAAACGCAATCCTTTCGATTTTGCTGTGTGGAAAAACGGAGAACTTGGATGGGAAAGTACGTGGGGTAAAGGGTTTCCTGGATGGCACATTGAGTGTTCTGCTATGGCCTTTGCAACGCTTGGTAAACAAATCGATATCCACACGGGTGGCGTCGACAACATTCCAACGCACCACAACGGAGAAATTGCACAGTGTGAAAGTGCAACAGGAAAACAATTCTCCCGTTATTGGATGCATGGAGAACACCTTCAAATTGATAGCCAAAAAATTGCCAAGTCAGATGGAAACGGCATTATTCTTAAAGACCTTATTGAACATGGTTTTGCGGGTGAAGACTACCGATACTGGCTTCTTACCTCGCATTATCGCTCACAGGTAAACTTTAGTTACGAGGCATTAACCGCATCCAAACAAGCACTCACCCGACTTAAAAAACTTTTGTTTGTTGAATGGGCAGATGAAAAAGGAAAACTAAGTGCAGCCTACCAACAACAGTTCCTCCACATTATCAATAACGACCTTGATACCGCAAAAGCAATTGCGCTTATCTGGGATATTGTAAAAGATGAAACATTAACCTTAGGCGAACGAAAAATGACCATCCTCGATTTTGATGCAGTTCTCGCAATTGGCCTCTCTAAAAAACCTGAAGATATCGTCCGATCACTTGGCACCATTTCACACAATGAACTACCTGAGGAAGTTCTTGAACTTGTTGAAAAGAGAGAAGGCGCAAGAGCCGCCTTAAATTGGAGAGAGGCGGACACCTTCCGCGACGCAATAGCCCACGCTGGGTATATCATCGAAGATACTCCTCAAGGCCCAAAGATAAGCAAAACGTCATAAAATCTCCAACCCCTAGTTTTGCCGTACAGTAAATGAACGACTTACGATGTAGTTCATGATATAGATTCGTCATCTTTTTGCTATACACAGACTATCCCCTTTCATCCCCTGTTTTCGACAAAAATGAAGCTTCAACTTTTGTGGTAAACTAGCACCACTATGGCAGAATACGAACCAGCTTTAAGCAGATCCCTCCGGACGCCACCACACAACATTGATGCTGAAAAAGCGCTTATTGGTGCGATTTTAATCAAACCTGAGCTAATGCACGACGTTTCAGTAAACGTGTATCCTGAAAGTTTTTATGCGGACAAACATCGCCAGATATACAAAGCAATCTTAGAGATTTTTACCAAAGGTGATCCAATTGACTTACTGTCGGTAACAACCCAACTTAAGTCAAATAACCAACTCGAGCGTATTGGTGGAGCGTCGTACGTGACAATGCTTGCAGAAACGGTACCTGCTGCAGGAAATGGGAACTACTATACTGAACTTGTGCAAAGTAGAGCGGTGTTGCGTGGACTTATTAGTGCAGGGGACGAAATTTCTGAACTTGGCTACTCAGACCCACAAAATATTGACGAGACACTCGATCAAGCAGAAAAGAAAGTGTACAACGTTACCAATGCAACGGTAACTCAAAAGTTTAAAACTATCGGAAGCTCACTTAGTGAAGCTTGGGAACGCTTTGAACACTTAAGCGCAAACCAAAATGAACGTCGTGGTGTACCGTCAGGGTTTGATGGACTTGATAACATCCTTGCAGGTTTCCAAAAGTCGGATCTCATCATCTTAGCTGCGCGACCGTCCATGGGAAAGACTACGTTTGCACTTGATATTGCTCGAAATGCGGCACTTAAGTACAAAGCATCAGTAGGTATTTTCTCACTTGAAATGAGTGACCAGCAACTTGTTGACCGTATGCTTGCGGCTGAAGCAGGAGTAGACTCATGGAAATTGCGTACGGGAAAACTTTCAAATGATCAGGAATTTCAAGCGGTACAAGACGCAATGGCAAAACTGTCTGACGCACCAATTCACATTGACGATCAACCAGGAACGAACATCCTTAAAATGCGTTCCTCAGCGCGACGTCTCAAAAACGAACACGGGTTAGACCTTCTTATTGTTGATTACCTCCAACTGATGTCACCTACTTCAACCAAAGCAAGTGACTCAATGGTGCAACAAGTAACAGAAATCTCCCGTTCACTTAAAATCCTTGCTCGCGAGCTTGATGTGCCTGTTTTGGCACTTTCACAGCTCTCTCGTGCAGTTGAGCAACGTGGAGGTAAGCCTCGGCTTTCTGATTTGCGTGATTCAGGATCGATCGAACAAGATGCGGACGTCGTAATGTTTATTCACCGTGAAGACAAAATAAACAAAGAATCAGAACGACCAAACATTGCCGAAATCATGATTGAAAAGCACAGAAACGGCCCTGTTGGCTCAACAGAACTCTACTTCGACGGCCAACACGTCCGGTTCTTAAACATCGACTCCCGCCACAGCAACAACTCCGCCTCCAGAGACGACGATTTTTAAAAATGAGCAAACAAGCGTAAGCGACTATTACGAATTTTGTTCCGAATTTGCCCCTTTCCTAGGGCAAATTCCTGGAACTCTCCAAATACAAAACGCACTTGCTTTGCCAAAAATAGTAAAAAAACAATCTTGGCTATAAGGTTCGAGATCCGAACTCGAACATTTTTAGTAAGAGGTTATCGAGTACTTGTTAGTGTGGTAAAATAGGGATTCTGTGAATAACTTAGACTCATTAATAAAACACTTTGAAGAATTTCCTGGAGTTGGCGGACGCCAAGCTCGGCGTTTTGCGTTCCATATCCTGACACTTGAAAAACGAGATGTTGAAGACGTGGCAAACCTTATCTTAAACTTACAAAACTCAGTTGTTGAGTGTCACAGCTGTCACCGATTCTTTTCTCGTAACACAGGCACGGCTGTAGAATGTGCTATTTGTAGTGATGTAAATCGGGACCGTACAAAATTACTTGTAGTTGAACGCGATAGCGATATAGTCGCAATAGAACGAAGTAACCTCTACGAGGGCCTTTACTTCGTACTAGGTGGCACCATTCCACTTTTATCATCTAAAGAAAGTAAAGGGTTACGTGGAGGGGCGCTAAAAGCAATTGTCGAAGAACGTGTTGCTCATGAATTAAGTGAGGTGATTTTAGCCTTTGCCGTAAACCCTGATGGTGAAAACACCAGTCGATACGTTGAATCGCTTTTAAAAGAACTTGTAACCACCCACAACTTACACGTCACACAGCTAGGGCGTGGCCTTTCAACGGGAAGCGAACTCGAATACGCCGACCCCGAAACAATCAAAAACGCGCTCATTCACCGAGCTTAACGGAGATTGTGACTTTCTTTAAATTCTTTAACAAATTTTGAAACTTCTTGGTTTATATATGTGCGCTGTTCTGCAGTAATGTTTATTTCTTCTTCAACAGTTCCACCTATCAAAGTCTGCCATGAAGGAACTTCTTGTAGCATTTTTGTACTACCGTACTTTTCAATACAACGTATTTTAAGATTCTTATCCCAGTTATATCGAGCATCTAAAAAAGCACTATGTAATTCACGGTCTGTGAGAGTAAAAGAATAAAGTTCACTTGATTCGCTTGCCAAAGCTTTAAATGATTCTGTATTTGTATCTTGTTGCACCTCTGTCATTACGATTATTCTAACAAAAAACTTCTCTTACGAGAAGTTTTTTGTTAAATACGCACTAAATTTTCAAAATTGCTGCAGATACGAGGCGGGCGAGATTGATAGTACGAGGCGTACTTCTTGTACGTTGAGTAGTATCAATTGAAGCACAACGACGTAGATGCAGTGATTTTGGAGATTTAGATAGAATCGATTTTGACCCGTGCGTAATGCTGTCGATGTCCAATCTTTCGGTCTCGGTTACTCTTTGCTTTGTATCGCAAGATAGTAAGCTTGATACCTTTCTTTAAACCTAGGTACGTAGCTGACACTTTTGCCCCAGCAATGTATGGAGCTCCAACTACTGCAGTTGATCCATTATCAGTAAGTAATACCTTATCGAACTCGATTTTTGCTCCTTCTTCATGTTCGCCCAAAAGCTCAACATCAAGCGTCATTCCCGAAGTTACAATGTATTGTTTTCCGCCAGTTTCAATAACTGCAAAGTTTTCTTTTTTAGCTGTTTCTGTTGCCATAATGCGCGCAATCATACAAGAAAAGCTTGAAAAATGCAACTTATGCGTTATAGTATCTCCTGCCCCCAAAAAAGCGGGGTGTAATGAGGACAGTAACCATGGCTAAAAGCCAAAATAAAGGCCACAAAGGTAAAGGTAACGGCACAGGGCTGTCACCAACCGAAAAGGTCAAGGCGATGAAAGCTCGCCGAGATAACAAAAGAAAACAAGGTCAGCCTGAGACGGTAGACTACCAGTCCCAGCAACTACAGCGTTAAGTCGCTTTCGCCGCACCCTGACATTCTCGGGGTGCGGCATTATTTTTGCTCCTCTATTGAGAGACTGACTCTATTCAGAAAAGTGTTTTAGGTACACACTTATGGCGGTTAGATATATAATACCTCATTGGGCGTTTTTCCGTTTAAACCACAATGTTCAAGGTCATTATAATATTCATTACAGATGCGAATCTTCTTCTTTAGTTCTTTGGCATTTTTAAATACATTCCGTTCATAAAACTTCTGCTGATCTTCTCGATGACTCCGTTCAACCGTACCATTTTGAGCAGGCTTGCCTGGATCAATAAGATAATGAACGATACCATTGTCTCCACAAAACCTATCAAGTGCATGGAGTGTCTTCACGGTTTGATCAGAACGTTTGTTGGTTCCAAGATAGTAGTTCGTGAAGATGCTGCCATTGTCGGTCTTCACTCCGGTTATCTGATACGGGAATCTCTGCATCACATCTTCAAGAAAACGTATTGAATGAAAGGTGGTCTGCTCCTCGAAGATACGAAGATATCGCCACCGCGTGGCCGTATCAATAGCGGTGTATTGATAATATCGTTTGCCGGCAACTGTACCAGGTACATACTTCACATCGATTTCAATCAGTTCACCAGGTTTCCGTTCAGCACGGAGGTATTTGTATTTTGTTTTCTTTGTACGATATTTTCGCACCAAACCATCTTGTTTTAGTATTTTTCCAATAGTTCGTGCATGAATGAGCATTCCTTGCTTTTCTAGTTTCCAATGGAGTTTGAGTGCACAGAGACCAGTACGTTTTCTGAGTATACGAATCTCCTCTTTGAGATAGATGGGTGTTTCGTGTGGTTGTGTATGTGGAGCAGTGCTCTGTGGCATTAATGCTTCGATACCACCGTGCTTAAAGAGAGCTACCCATCGTTCGAGACTACGTTTGCTATGCGGACATGTTTTTAATACCTCTGCGTACGTGAGCTTCTTTTGTATCAATGGTTTTATCCAAAGATACCGTTCTTGTTGAAGAGTTTGAGTCATTTTGACGGTCATTAGTTGATAGTACTAAAACCGCCATATGTGTGTGCACATTACCAAAGAGTATTGACTTACTTTCCTGTTCATGATGTAATATGCGCAAAGAAGTGGTTATTTAAGAGGAGGCTCACGTGGCAAAGCCATGGGTACACAAACGCCGAACCCTTCAGGGTCAAGCGAAGGCGAAATATAGAAAGGGTGTGCGTTGGATTGGAGGAATCTTGTATTTCACCAGTACGCTCGATCCAGTCCCCGGTGTGCCACACATTCCAAAGTCTGGACAACCTGTCATCGGAAAACGTGCACACAATAAATACTCTTAGGATAGAGGGTGTAATATGGCCAAAAAAGACCACCACCCAGGAGAACGCCATAATGGGCGAAGATGCTCGCGAGAAGAAAAGAGGGAGGCGAAGCTTAACAGAGATGAAAAGCGTCGCCAAAAGAAGGAAGAACGCACTGACTATCAGGTCCTTCTAAATATCATGAGGTTCTCCAACAACTCGAACTGACGTCAAAAATGATCACTCAAAATCGCCCCTCAACGAAAACGTTGGAGGGCGTTTTCTATTAAGGATTTCGTACCACCTTTTGATACAAGCATAGGGTGTCACTAAACAAAAAGATTTCTAGTATACAATTGTGGTATGGAACATATACCAAGACTATACCGAGAACGTCCATTTGCGACGATAGCACATGACGTACAGAAACTTAAAGATATAGAGGAAGGAACTATTGAAGGATACTCTTTAACCGAGTCTGAGAAAAAAGAGTTTTTTGATTTTGAACAATCACTAGGAGAACAACTCAATACAATTTCTAATCTCAGTACAGTTTCATTCACTATATATAGTGAATATCTTATGACTGCTACAGGAAAAAAAGATTTTTTTGACACTTTTAAAATTTCAGTTGCAGAAAATGTGGTAGATGGGCAGACATGCAAAGATTTCATCTCGAAGCAGTCTGAACATATTAAAAATCTTGACTCGAAAACACGAATTTCATTCACGGGAAGATCAATGAACGCTTCGATACAAGAAAAAGTATCTCAAGCGAAAAGTTTTATTGACAAAGAAAATGGGTCGGTTCACCCTGAACACATAGAGGGGCCTGGACGTTTTAAAATTGCACTTACACTAGATATTCTGATACAAAAGATCACTGCGTTGCGAACTTTTAAAGAACATATAAAGGAAAAACTAGTGCAGGTCAAAGAGACAGTAAATGATGAAGTCCGCCTTGCCTATATTGACTTACTACACATATACCAAAGACGTATCAATACACTTCTTGCTACAGCTCAAATTGAGGCGCTTGCTTCGCTTGATACGCACCACCTTGACCAATCATATGCAACCACAGATAGTGACAGCAAGTCCAATATTTATGGATATCATGACAAACAGCGTAGTCTCGCTCGTTTTGATATTTATACTCATGGCAGTGACGAAGAGACAAATGATGCTGGATATTATCAACAAGTGGGAGCAAAATTACTTGAACTTGCAAACACGTATGAAAGTGAAAGTATTGATACTCTTTTGAATAAAAAAGCAGATGCTCTGAAGAAAAATGTTGATAGTACTAAAGTAGAACCAGTAACTCAGAGTAACAAGGAACATTATCTCTATTCTATTTCACAAATACAGCAGTTTGCCGAAGCAACGCTTGCACACTATAACCTACTTAGTAATGAGCCTGCAGATTCATATAGCAGTGACCGCAAGGGACCTGCAACTGACGAAAAATGGCAAGTGGTCATATCTCCTTCAACAAGAACAATGGATACTGATTTCAGCAAAAAAGTTATTTTCATTCCTGCTCATCCACAATCTGCTTTTAAACTTTTTGCAGTCACTCTAGGGCATGAGATTGAAGTCCATGTTTTACAGCGAGAAAATAGATCTTTACTTCCTTTGAAAATCTGTAGCGATGTTGGAAGTGGCGACACCGTCATATTTTCAGAGAGCGGAGCAAAATGGCATGAGGACTATATCTCACAAAACGCATTTGGGTACAAATCTCCTCCAAAACCACATTATATTCGTGCAATGGCTACTAAACTACAAGGAGGCAGTTTTGGTGATTGTGTAGCAGCGTATCTTAATAGCATGAACAAAGGATTACAGATACAACGAAGTAACGAGACACTAACAGATGAAGAATTCATGAAAAAATGCAGTCAAAACTTAAAAACAGCATATAAAAGTACCTTACGTCTCTTTAAAAATGAAACAAGTGAGTCTGTTGGCAACCAGTTTCTTTCAAACAGTAAAGATGCACTTTATTTAGAAGGTGGTGAGCTTGCTCGTGCATTTCAAAATGCAGGGATGGATGAATTCTTAATGCTTACAGGTGCAAGTATTGAAACGATTATTCTCTTAAAAAAACTTAATCTACTCGACTCATCCTCAATACGTCAACCTGACCACTATGCACTTACACTATGGGAGAATGAAAAACACAAGTTCGCTCCTGTATAATTTTAAGTAAATCACATGCAATCTACTAGAAAAATATATCTACTCCTCAATCCTTGCTGGCTTTTCAATTTCCAAATGGTCAGCTCCACCAAATCCTTCGCCCGCAATCTTTGTTACATCACGATCAATTTTTCCAAGTTCTTTTGATGCCATGTTGTAATGATTGACGGTAGTGCCTAAGGTTGAACCAATTTTTTCAAAATATTGATTGTACGCCTGCAAGTGTCGCGTAAGCTTTTCCACATTCTTTTGAATCTCTTTTGCACTCTCTTCTACTTTAAATGCTCTAAAACCATACAAAACTGACTGCAAGTACGCTGCAAAGGTAGTTGGAGACACAATGATGACGTTTTTGTCTTTGTATGCGTAATCAATGAGTGACCGTGTATTCACTTTAACTGACCCTACTTCGTTAATGAGTAAATCATAATAAATAGCTTCAGCGGGAATGTACATAAACGCAAACGGCAAGGTACCGTCTTTCGGACGAATATATTTTGCCGTTTCATCAATACGCTTTTTTAAATCGTTTTTAAAATCTTTCTCAAGCTGTTCTTTTTCAGTATCCCCCACCGCGTCAACCAGCCGTCGATAGTTATCAAGTGAAAACTTTGCATCAACGGGAATCATCCCGTCTTTTGTAATAACAACCGCATCAACGGTCTCTCCTCCTTCAAACTGATACTGCATTTTGTATGCGTTTGCAGGCAACATGTTTTCAAGTGACAGCTGTAGTGACGCCTCACCTAAGTTCCCTCGTTGTTTCTGGTGTTTAAGTACTTTTTCAAGATTCTGTAGTTGTTCAGCAACAAGAAAAACTTGTTTTGTACTTTCCCCTACTTCAGACACGTTTTTTTGCACCCCGAGGAGCTTTTCTGAGATACTCTCTTGAATTCCTCGCACTGCTTCATTCACCTCTTTGTTAATCTGTTGCATCAACTCTTTGCTCTCTCGAAACTGCATCACACTTCCCTGTTGCGCCATTTTGTTACTTTCACTCATCTGTTCTCGCATCGTACGCGACAAGTCTTGTAGTTGCTGTTGCATGAGCATCATACTGCTATTGTCTTGCACAATTTTTGGAGGTGGCTTTAAGAAAAACACATACACCAACACCCCAAAAATTGCCAGTAACAAAAGCACAATCACTATTGAAATAGGTTCCATATGGCTATTCTAACACACCATAATTATGCACCCTCAACAAACATGTGTCTTGACGCTTGGTTTTCTATGGGTATAGAATGAAGTCTGGCACAAAAAGTGCACCAGTACTACAACAGCTCCAAAGGGAGCGTAACAGGAGGGACGAGCAGATGACTTTATTCTCTATCACGTCATGTAACATCTCTGGCAGAATAGCCATACAGATGCCCCGAGCCTTTTCAATAGAGGGGCAGGGTAAACTTATCACGCACCTCACAAAGAACTACTGGGACATGATTGTCGTCGCAAAGACGTTTTGGTCTGACGCAATGACCTTGCGGATTCTCGTTCGCCACGAACGGAACTTTCAAGAAAACTGGCGGTGCATGATTGACTATGCACAACGCGTGTGTGGCCTCAAAATACCTCCCCCTGCAACCACCAGGTTACGCCGAGGATCCTCAAGCTACATTTCGCCTCACGTTATGAAGCTTACGTCTTTGTAACCAACATTCAAAACATCCACATGGCCCGCAATTTGTGTGGGCCATTATCGTGTTTGCAATCCTAAGTTTCTTTTTTATGCTAAAATAGGAACACATTCACTTAACTTGAAAAATTATGGGACTTCATGAAAACTTACGAGAATCACTCAAAGACGCACTTAAAGCGAAGGATGCAGTAAAACTGCGTACAGTGCGTTCAATTTTAACGGCATTCACCAATGAGCTTGTTGCAACAGGAAAGACGCCTCAGGACGTTATGGGCGACGAGGGAGGCCTCGCTGTTATCAAACGACTTGCAAAGCAACGAAAAGACTCCATTTCTCAGTATGAAGCCGCAAGCCGAAATGATCTTGCTGAACCAGAAAAAGACGAACTTGCTGTTCTTGAAGCCTATCTTCCAACGCTTATGACCCAAGATCAAATTCTTCCTGTAGCTGTCGCTAAAAAAGCAGAACTTGGAGTTGAAGACAAAGCAAAAATCGGTATTTTAGTTGGAGCCGTCATGAAAGAACTTGCAGGCAAAGCCGACGGAGGCGATGTCAAAGCCGTTGTAGAATCTCTATTTGAATAAATATTCATATAGAGCGAAATCAGAAAACACCTTCTTCGTGTAGTACATTTATCGTCATGACACCTACCTCAAACAAAAAAATGATTTTTAAAATAGTTTTTTTAACAATGCTTGCTAGTGTTGTGATTTTCCTTGCATTTGGAAATAATGATATTAAAACAAACGTACAAACTTTAGAAAACGAACCTTTAACTTCTGGAATCCCCGTACACGAAAGTCTTGTAACTGGAACTTCTTCTGCTACAACAACAGACGGTGCTCAAGTGAGTACAGACACGAACACAGAAAAAGTTTCATCACAGGTTAAAAGTAGTGCACAAGTAATCGCTTCAATGCGACTTACTTTTGAAGAAAATTTTAACACACTCAGTCGATACCTTGATAAAAATGGAAATATTACTTGTGAGGCAGGCGGAACCGGTATTTGGCAATCGGTATACCACTTCTGTTCACGAACCAATCCTTCAAATTATGAAAATGAAATTTATGTTGATCCAAACTTTATTGATCATTTAAATAGAACTTCCAAAAGCTCAACAACTGCTACAAATCCTACTACAGTAGCAAACGGCATTTTGACCATCGAAGCAAAGCCGAGTGATGATCTTATTAAAAATGCTGCAGGACCGTGGGCAAAATACACATCTGGTTTTTTAACAACACAATTTTCGTTTGCACAACAATACGGATACTTTGAAATGCGAGCGCAAGTTCCAGCTGGCGAAGGTCTATGGCCTGCTTTTTGGCTTCTTCCTGTTGATAAAAGTTGGCCACCTGAGATAGACGTCATGGAATCATTTGGTGGATACAACGCAAGAAATGAAGGAGGGCTAACTCAAATCCACTTTGCTTCACACACAGTTAAAAAAGGCAATCTATGTGGAGACTGGTATGACACTGGCGTAGATATAACAAAAGGGTTCCACACCTACGGTGTTAATTGGCAGAAAGATAGCATTACCTATTACTTTGATGGAAAGGCGTATGGAACGTGCCCAGGAAATCCTGATGCAAATCAGCCTTTTTATCTATTGATAAACTTAGCGGTAGGAAGTGACCAAAGTTGGCCCGGAAGTCCCGATGCAACTACCGTATGGCCTGCATACATGTACGTAGACTATGTGCGTGCATACCAGACTAACTAATTTTTTTATACGAATGGCACTTCAGTGTTTCTGCCTCTCATAATTACATTTTCTTTAATATTCAAGTACAGTGCAGGCAGTGCTTGTCCGAAGAAGAAGTAATACATGAAGGTAGTATTCAAAAGTGCCCAAAATACAATTGGGAGTGCTGTTCGGTCGACATATAGTCCCCATAGAATTCCAAGAAGCGTGACAGAACCTAAAACGAAATGAGGGATAAACAGTGTTGGAACATAAGAATTCTGTTGTGAACTCCCCTTTGGAGTTACTTTATAGGTCAAGTGTATTTTAAATACCACACTTACAAACGCAAGAAAATAAATTGGCCAGGCTGCAATTGCAAGCACTTTACCCCGAAGCAACAACCCTCTTTCAGTTTTCGGATTAACATTAAATCTTTGAAGCCAAAGCTGAAAGGTCACTTGATACGTTACTAACAGGACATACATTAACAGCAATGGAGAACTTGCAGACATATTTGCAGAATTAACGCCAAAGAAGAAATAGAGACACATAAGCCCTACTCCTACTGCTTGTGCAATTCCAGAAAAATAGAACTGCTGAAGTAGAAGGTAATTAATTACTTTTTGACTATTCATTTTAATAAATAGTATCGGCGCATGGCGAAACAAAATGTCCATACATCCATATGACCAACGCATTTGTTGCACTAAGTATGCATCCCATGTTGAAGGTCCTTCACCAATTAAAAGAGCTTCGGGCACATAGACACTTTTCCATTTGTCTCCATGTGCATAGAGTTTCATACCAGTAAGCATATCTTCAGCAATGTGTGCGGTATATCCACCAATAGCATCATATGCTTTCATACGCATAATATGGTTTGCTCCTATAAGGAGCGTCATATCATGACCATAAAAGCCTTTTTGAATAGGACCGTAGAAACCATAGGTTTGTTCTGCAGCACCCTTTGCAATCCATGACTCATTTTCATTTCCATATACCTGCGGGGTGCCGACAAACGCAACTGTCGGATCTTTAAAGTATCCGAGTGTTTTAGTTAGAAAATCTTTCCGTGGAATAAAGTCAATATCGTGTTGCGCTAAAATATCATAGCGATTCGCATAGTGATGGAGCCATGAATTATAATTCCCTCCTTTTGTCTTTTTCTTAAATTTTCCAATAGTTGCGTTAAATTCTGCCTTTCCGTGTCGCGAATAGTGATGGACACCCAGTCTTTTACAAATTGCCTTTGCAACCTGATCATTCCCCTCATCAAGTAACCACGTATCATGAGGATACTCAACTTCAGTCATTGCCTTGAGTGTTTTTTCAAGAATATCGTATGGTTCTGATCCTGGAACGTACGCTGTTGCGTAGGCTACACGAAGTTTTGTATCCGTAACTTCTTGATGTTTTGGTTGCTGAATATACGCCGTAATGTACCATGAGAATAATTCCATCAAGATGTGGTGCCACACAATATACGAAAGTATAAAAAACAGCACAAAATCAATACCATGGGCAATCCCCCCGAAATTACTTGGTACATTATCTGCATTAAACCAGAAGAATGCAAAAAGAGCACTCAAAATAAAACCAAATATACACAATACACAAAATTGTATTTTTTGAGCAACTGAAATCCCTTGGAGTTCTAAAAAACGCCCTGAGTACCGGTGCTTTTTATTTTTTGATGTGGTGTTGAAAAACATATCTTTTCTATAGGTTATCTTGTATATAATCACGTGTTGTACTATCGAGTGTGCCGCTTTCAAATAAATTATTTGCTTTTTGATATGCTCGA
This sequence comes from bacterium, assembly GCA_043719295.1. Classification (GTDB taxonomy): domain Bacteria; phylum Patescibacteriota; class Minisyncoccia; order Phycocordibacterales; family UBA918; genus OLB19. The sequence continues at coordinate 11,465 of JAYSUD010000001.1, read as the reverse complement.
AGGGCCTTTTCCGTCCATGGACCAAAATATTTTGTTTCCCTGCCTGGCGCACCACTCTCCTCTTCTACCAAGATATAACTATTAGTATTCAAGAATTTTTGTAAGAGTTTTACTTCGTCGTGTTCGTCACCTAACATTAAGTCTTGTGTAAAAACAATTTTTACCGATTCAGCTACAGGAATAACTTTATCTTCAAAAATAACAGGTTCAGCTATGGCAATTACTAAAGGTGTTGTTTCAGGAACGATTATTACTTCAGCAGCGAGTACATTAGGAATACGCTTATCTTCTACGATATTGCCAGTTAAAAGCCCAAAAGACACAAAAAATACCCCAGTTGTTGTATACAAACCAGCAGTTTTTAAGCGCCACAACATAAGCTGTATACGTTCGGCCAGAGATACGACCTTACGCTTTTTAATTTGATCCATGAGCAAATATAAATATACTAAAATTAAAGTATTAGAAATAAGACTATAAAAAATCCAAAAAAGTAATGAATAGGAGTTCACATTAAAAATATCAATGGTCCCAAGCCCAACTGAAAATGCACAGAGACTTATATAGAGTAAGAAATATACTGCAAGAAATTTGATCTGTTCTAAATATTCTTTTGATACATCAGAACGTTTAGTATTTGTTGGTTGCCACCCTACTGATTTTCTAAAAAATGCAACAATCGTTGCGTGGCTATATGAATAAACATACGCATTACGTGCCAAGAATCCTCCAAAACGCATTGGTGTAATACGTATCATAGGGATAATAAGAAAACAAAAAACCATACATGGTATAAATGGAATTGCATTATAGAGACTCAAGGTATCGTAATAAAGAAATAAGACAAAGAAAGTCTGAAATGAAATGAGTAATGTTATTGGGTGACTTAGGTAGTATAAGAAACCTGATATATAACAAAGCTTTTGTATGATTGATAGTTTCGAGTTCCAAAAACGTTTACTCAGCATCATACTTAAACTCCCACTACACCACCGATGTTGCTGATGGAAATACGAATGCAAATTATCAGGACAAAGACCAACTGCCAAAATAACTGGAATAAATAATACTGTATAACCCTTGTTCATTAGTTCAAAACCCGTATATGCGTCCTCACTATGTTCAATTTGAACAGTGCCTCCTACAGCATTTAAAGCAGAACGTCGATATATAGCATTTGAACCACAGCAAATTGGAGCACCAAGGCGACTCCGTGCGACTTGTATGATGCGATAAAAATCCTCCTGCACGTGTGCTGCTCCATACTGAAGGGCAGATGTCTTATGTACAGCACGACTTGTTTGAAAATATTGTGGTGACTGTACAATCCCTACTTTTGGATCTTTCATGTACGGGAGTAACTCATGAATAAAATCTGGATGTGGAGCAAAATCTGCATCAAATACTGCAATGAACTCACCTACAGAACGTTCAAATCCGTGTTTTAAATTACCGGCTTTTTTCATTTCACCTTTGTTCTCACGGCTCATATATACAAAGTTGTATTCTTTTGCTAATTGTTCATGAGAAGTATCTCCACGGTCATCAAGTACGTACACTTTAAATCGCGGGTAGTCTAGTTTTGACACTGCATCAAAAGTGTTTTTAATAACGTCTGTTTCTTCACCACAAATCGGTAAAAAAATATCTACTAAAGGATAATCAGTTTTTGAATGAGAAAGCTTCCGGAGATTATAGAAACCTACTAATGCTTTATGATCTATCAGATTAAATTGCTTATAACAGAGCATGATGCCGTAACTTAAGACATGATAAAAAAATAAATAGCTTACTACTGGAGCAATAATTAAAAAGAAAATGGGATTGACATAAAAAAACAACACGTACCCGTACATGACACTAAACCAAGTTAAAATCCCCACACTGTAGATACAACGAATCAACCAGGTTGGCGTTTTATCAATATACAGGTATTTATTAAGATTTTTTGGGTCCATAAGTTACATTTTGAGATTTTTCTGCCAATTCCAAGAATGTGTAAGAGCATCTTCAAGTGTGTAGGTTGTTTGCCAACGCATATGTTCGAATATTTTTTTCACATCTGCATAATACGCAGCCAAGTCTCCATCTCGACGCTCTCCAATCACGTATTCGATTTTACCGTTAATTACTTTTTCGAATGTTTGCAACAATTCAAGCACACTTACACCAGAACCTGCTCCAACATTGAAAAAGTCATAAGGTTTTGAGGTTTTTTTATTTAAATACTGTAAAGATGCAACATGGGCCAAAGCCAAGTCAACTACATGGATGTAATCACGGACACATGTTCCATCTGAAGTTGGATAATCATTACCAAAAATCGTTATCGGCCCTCTAATACCTGCTATTGATTGAGTGATATATGGAACTAAATTATTTGGAACTCCTTTTGGTAGTTCTCCGAGTAACCCTGATGGATGTGCACCTATAGGGTTAAAATACCGTAAAGATACAGCATGAAGAACTCCGGTTTTGGTTACACTTTCAATAATATCCTCACACATTACTTTAGTACCTGCGTATGGTGAAGCAACTTTTTTAAGTTCCTCTGATTCAGAAAATTGAGTCTCACTTGGCTCACCATACGCTGTAGCTGAAGATGAAAACACTAACTTTTTAACAGCAGCTGTAGCCATTGATTCCAAAAGTACAATAGTCGCGTTTAAGTTATTTTTATAATACCTAAGAGGATTTAAGACCGAGTCTCCAACCGCTTTGTATGCTGCAAAGTGAATAACCGCATCAATATCACCTTCTGTTTTAAAAACACTGTCCATAAAAACAGCATCGGTGCAATCTCCTTCGTAAAACGAAGGAGATACTCCCGAAATTTCTACGATTCGTTCAAGAATCCACGGTTCTGAATTTGAAAAATTATCTACAATAACTGGTGTAAACCCAGCAGAAATAAGCTCAACTACTGTGTGAGATCCTATATATCCAGCACCACCGGTAACAAGTATTTTCTTCATAATTTGTTATTTTTTATCCGCAACAATTCGCATTTTTGCCTACATTTTATCCATAAGCCGTTGAAAACTGCCTTCTATTACTAGAGGCTGTCAGAAACTTTTTTCACTACTACATGAAAAAAATCAAACAATATCTTCAATAAACTGACAAGAATAGCCGTTTATATCCTTATATCAAGATTCTTCGGTATTAATAATAATGACATTATCTTTACAGTATGTCAATAGTTACAGACTGAGAGTAGATCAACGGACGACAAAAATGAACGACATCGTAAGTCGTTCATTTTTTGGGAGTCTATATGGTTGGATTTTTGGGAGTCTCTGGTTCAATTGGAGGAGTTTCTGGTTTACTTTCCGGCTCAATTTTGAGTTCGGGTTTTGATCCCTCAGTCTCTCCATTAGTATCTTCAACTGGTAGTATTGGATCTTGAGGGACAATGTTCTCTGGTGAGCTTGTTGTATCTTCAGGTGGAGGTGGTAAAACTGGGTCTTCTCCTTCAAGTAACGGTGAAGTTGATTCATCTTCGACTACGGTAGTTCTAAATTGTTCAATAAGTGGTGCTGGGGTTGTGTTTGGCGTTGTTAATGTCAGACGGACTTTTTCTTCATCAGAATACCCTGCTCCGGTCTCACCGTCTTTGTACCACGCGGTAAAGACAAGATCCGCAACGCACACCTCTTGTGGTAGATAGTTAGTAATTAAAGGATCAAGTCCGAGTTGTACATCCCATGTTTGGTTAAGTACAACTCCCGTTGCAATAAGTGATAAAAGTGGGCCAGTATAGACAACAGGAGTGCCGGCTTCTGCAAGAAGCGCGTCACAGAACACTCCCCCTTCAATTTTTTCTACACGTAGTTCATAGTCTACAAGCAAACTATCTTCTTCAGGAGAGAGTGTTGTGCTTATGGTTACAGAATCAAATGCATCAGCGAATGTATATGCTGGACCCTCGCTTTCTGCTTTAAAATCAAGCAGAGTTGCTGCTAATCTATTTTGAAGCGATGATTCAATGTCGTTGAAATACGAAACAGTATCTCCAATAAACCCTGTTGCACTAAAGGCAATACTTACCAAGATAATAATTGAAGGGAGTATGTACTCTTTTAAAGAAACTGAACCCCGTCCCGTTGTTGTAGTTTTAAATGTTGCTGTGGGAACATATTGTTCAAGATACACAGGACACGCAATTTCCATCATACGTACAGTATCTCTATTGCGGACATACACAGGTGGCTCTTGGCTTATGTCAGTATCATCGTCTTGTGATTTGTTATTTCTTTTTTTATTTCGTATTTCTTTCCAAATTTTTTCTATCTCACCAAGGATAATCATCAAAGCTGGTAATACAATAAGGAGTCCAAAGCCAATTGGTTGACGTGCGAAATCCAATATAAAACCAATGTACGGAACTGAAAGTACTACTTTTCCAATAACTGAACGCAAACTTGCTTCAACACTGTCAGGATCTTCGTTTGCGTCTCCTTTGGTCATGAAGAACTTCTCTTGACCATCACCACGTACTTCAAGAATTCGGTGGGTAGTTGGTACGTCAGCGGAAACACTATTAAAGGTTATGACGTCACCTTTTTTATAGCTATCAAGTGGACGTATAACAACCAAAGATCCAGTCTTTATATTGGGCTCCATCGAACCCGACTCAACAATCTTGATTTGAATATTGTTATCAATGGGCAAAAGTGGCACCACAAAAAGTGACGCAATCGCAAGAAGCACCAAAATGAAAAAACTATAGAAAATGAAGTAGATTATTTTCATGATTGTTTATTCTTTTTGAACGTACTTATCAGCTGACTCAACTTTGCCTTAAGTGACGATAGCCGACTATTTTTAGATTCCTTCTGATACCAAACATTACTTTCTTCAATCTTAGTAATTTTTGCTTTTCCCGGAAGCCCATCGTCGTCAGTTGTATCACTTACAGAATTAGAATTTCCTGGATTTGAATTATCATTCCTATCTTCATCATTACCATGACCATGGTTCCCTTTCTTTAGACTTTTTGTTTTATCTTGTATGAGTTGATTATAGAAGTCTATGTGATAGGCTGCGTTGCCATAAATATATCCATTGGTTTCTCCCATCTGTACACTGACATACGTACCTTCTTTAATTATTGAGCCAGCAGGCACCACAGATAATGATGAGACATTTGGTCCTTTTTCAACTCCGACATTTTTCCAACCAGTAACGAGCTTTTCATACACATAATACGTAAAGCTGTATGGACCACTCACGTAGGTAGATACGCCACGTAGCGTTCGTTTTTCTCCATCCCAATTGAGGCAGTAATAGCCATCTGCATCAGTAACATCTGTTGCCAAATCATAGACATCTACTCCTTTATTGTGAGTAATTTTTTTCATCAAACCAATTTCCCACCCTGCAAGAGGTTTACCGTTTTGATCATATTTATGACCTTCAATCTCACATTGCTCAACAGGCTTTGGTGGCACTACGCAGGTAAATTTTGGTTGATTTTGGCTTGATACTGCACGCAACACAACATCAACGCCCATAGAATCAGTTTGTGCTTCATTACCTAACTCGGTTCCGTCACAGGTGATTTTTGCTGTGGCTATATTTACTTCAAGATTACCTGCACACCAATTAACCCCTACATAGTTTGTAGAGTTTGCGCCATATGCGGGTAGGTGTGTAGCGTCAGCAAGTGCGTAGGTTTTGTCATTTAAAACTTGGATACCCGATTGTATTGTTGTAGAAGTGCCAAATAGTGGCTTCTCTCCAACTTCAAACTTGTAATCCCCATCATCGCGCCACGCAAAGAACTCAAGTCCTTTTGCAAGTTCACCGGTAGTGGTACTTACGTCCACGTGTGATTCTGGTTCATTTATGCCGTTCTCTAGGTTTTTGAGATTTACAAAATCAAGACACACCCATGCTGGACTTGGTTTAATGTGGATACTAATTGAGCTCGTTCCCGTGTCTCCAGGTTTTACGTCACCAAAGTTGAAAAACTTATCAACTCCGGGGGTAAGGTTTTTAAGTGTCCAAGAAAGTGTTGGCTGGTAGACTCCGTTGTACCAGGTCTTACTGTTTATTTTAAGTTCAAGGGCACCCGTACCTGACCCTGTTGCAAACGTTGAGCCAAACGCATCTGTTTTAAAAACCGTCACAAAAGCAAGAACTACGACAACTCCAATGATGAGAGCAATTTTGATTCCTGTTTTTGTGTAAAGGTTTTTTTGCATATGTACGTATGTCATGGCCCACCTTACCTACTTGTCTTGTATCCCCTTTTATTAATTGTCACCGTTGGTGATAGTACAGACAATTGTTTCTCCTTCATCAAGTGTGATTGATCCCCCAAGAACAGCAGGGCAAGATTTTCCATAGCTTGATGTCCCTACAATTGATACAAAGGTATACCCTGCTCGTCCGAGCTCACTAATGGTATGCGGAGCGTTAGAAGTGACTGCACGCGAAGTGTTGTTACTAATGTTAGTTCCATCGATTCTTAATCCCCAACTTGATGCTGCAGTTGCTGTACCACCGCTGTTGTTAATGACATTTTTAATCAACGTAATACTTGCCGGCAAGTCATCGTTGGTAATAGTGCAGTATTTTGTTTCTCCATTTTCGACCGTTACGTTTCCATCTTGGTCACAGTCTCCACTAAAGATTGCTTCGTACCCCGCAACCCCTGTTTCGGTCACGGTGTATGCACCTACAGGGAGTGTTGAAGTGGCTCCCGACAGCACTCCTGCTGCAACGATGCCATCATCAAGGTAGAGGTTAAAATCTGGCACACTGTTATTACCACCGTTGTTGTTTACCACTACCTTAGTTACAACAACTTGTCCGGTAGGTCGCACAACTGGAGGAACACAGAGGAATCGTTCGTTATTACGTGACTGCACTGTAGTGAATGTTACGTCAGCGGTAAGTGAGTCTGTTTGACTTGCATTGCCAAGGGCGCTTCCGTTGCAGGTAATCCCCCCGTCTTCAGGCTCACCTGAAACACCATTGCCGTTATTATTTCCTGCTGGCGTCATTACAGTACTAGTGCCATCTTGTGTCACTTTCTGTGTCCCGATTGTTCCAAAACACCACGCCTTCCCAATGTAGTGTGTTTGGTTACCAGGGATTGGTCCTGAACCTGTACTTGACCCTGTTGCATTCCAAATGTTGTGCGCTGCGTCTGCAAGCGGGATTGTTGTTGATCCGTTAAGTCCGAGCGCACCAATAGGACCTTGTGAAATTACATTTTCATTACTTTCAAGTACATTATCTCCATCATCTGCCCACCATAAGAAGTTAACTAACGCTGCAAGTTCACCGGTAGAGGTACCATTTGCATCAACCAAGGCTTCTGGTTCAGTTTGCGTATTATCATCATTTGAGGTGAGCTTCACGTTTGCACACATGAATGCGTCATTGGTGTCAACGTGAAGTGAGATGGTGTCTTCTCCATAATCGTCGGGCTTTAAGTCACCAAAGTTGAAGAACTTTTCAACAGTTAGGTCTTTTGCCTCCCATGTGGTTGAAGCGTTTAAAACGCCGTTATAGTAACTTTCGTTGTCTACTTTAAGGTCAATTGCTCCTGCGGTAAATACGTTTCCTGCTGACGTCTCTGTATCACTAAAGAATGCAGTAGTTCCGCCAAATGCGAGGGCTCCTACAACAACGGTTATCAGTGAAAGACTTAAAATAATTCGCGGCATATTCTAGATAAAGTAATGGGTAATGTAAATAAGTTTGCTGTAATTCCTCTGCAGCCCGCAAAGCGCGACAATGTCACGCTTTGTACGGCTAGAGAAGACTAGGTTGGTATTTGTACTAGAGAAACGGTATTTGTTATTATGCAAGTAGGGTTAACTCCAGCAACTACTGTCATTGTACCTACGCCAGTATCACCAACTTCTGTACATCCGCCACTAAATGCAGCATTGAATGTAACGTTAGCTGGTACTCCTGAGTACACTTCAGAAATTGAGTAAACGCCAACAGGAAGACCTGCTGTAGGAACGTTATCTACTACTCCAACTGGAGCGCCTGGACCATCAATAGTAAGGGCAAAGTCGGATACATCTACTCCCACAATATCAAGATCAGTAAAGGCAATCGCCTTATCAACGTTTACCGTTGCTGTTTCTACAACAACCTGTGGTTGACATCGGAAAGCTGCATTGTTTCGAGATTGTTCAACTCGGAAGGTGATATCAGCTGTCATAGAGTCTGTTTGAGCAATATTGCCCATAGTTGCTCCGTTACATCCAATTGGTCCAACTCCTGTTGAAGCAGTCATGTCTCCTGCACACCAAGCAAGACCAACATATGAAGTTGATCCACCAGGAAGTGGAGTTCCTGTTCCACCGTCTGCAATGGTAAGTGTGCCTCCTGCTAGCACTACTGATGCAGGACCTGGAGCGAAGAATAGTTCTTCACCAGCTTGATGAATATTATCTCCATCTATTGTGCCCGTTGCAGTAGAACTATCGTTCCAAGCAACAAACTCAAGATTTTGCGCAAGTTCACCATCAAATGTACTTGATGCATTTGCAACATCACCTGCACCAAGTTCTGGTTCAACAGTTGACACATCATCATTTGAAGTAATCGCTACGTCAGCACACATCCATGCATCGTTGTTATCAACATGCAATGAAATAGTGTTTTCTCCTTCGTCACCAGGTTTGATATCCCCGATGTTGAAAAACTTATGCGTAATACCAAGATCTGTTTGTGCCCAAGTACCATCACACGCATCACCAACCAAATCTGGTCGAGTAGTGCCATTTTGAACGTTCTCAATAACCCACACACCGGCCGTACAAATAAGTCCAGCATAATGTGCTTGTGCATCAACCTTTAGATCAATTGCTCCAGCAGTAAACACGTTTCCTGTTGAAGTTTCTGTGTCAGAGAAGAATGCGCCAGTGCCTCCAGCAACAAGTGCTCCAGCAAAGACAATCATCCCCAAACTCATAATAATTTTCTTCATAATAAGATTTTTATATATAAAATTAATTTGTAATACGCTCCACGATTTTGCGCGCTTGGGGTAACTATGTCTCTCTATGTATGTACACAAAGAGCATTCCCATCACACATAGAAACAATCGTACACCCATACTTTCAAGAGGAGTATCTTGTCAAGAACGAATTTTTCAAACAATCATTCGCTTCAATATTTGTGGATAAGTCACGGATGAATGCTTGTATATACACATAATTTAAAACTTAAACCTGTGGAAAATGGGTGCATAAGCGAGGTATAAAAAGTGCATATGGAGGGACTAACTAAAAGCTAAAAAACATTGCACTACACAAATTAGAAATAAGCAACAGGTAACTCTAAAAAACACCAAAATCACTGTGGTAAACTGAAGTCTGTGAAAAAAACTTTTATTCTTGGATTTTTTTGTGCCTTAATTCTGTTTATTGTAGGGCTTTTTTACGTCATAATCGTACCAAATATGAATACAACGTATGTTAAGGATGAAAAAGTCGACAAAGTAGAACCTCCTCTACAAGATACTGTTGCCTCAACTGAAGAGGTAGTGCTCATAAATGAGCAGCTTGATATACCTACTTCAACAGAACAGACGGCACCAACTACCTCGTCACCCATAGTTGCGGTTAAATCCCCTTTACCACCAACAAAACAGGCGGTACCTATTACACCCTCAAAACCCGCTCTAAGTACCCCAGCTTCAAAACCGATACCAACCCCGACACCAACTGCAAGCAGAACTGAACAAACAGTCATCCCTGCTTCAAAGCTTAAATGGGGAGTTTTCACTGGATCAAACCTTTCAGATTTAAAAGAATTTGAGAGAAAAGTCAATGTAAATCCTGATTATCTTGCATATTTTGTGCACTGGGGAAATCATGGTGGAATACTTAGTCCTTGGACGAAGAGCGTGACCTATGAACGCGACCGTACTTTGGTTTTATTTTGGGAGGCTAGTGATTATATAATTGGTGGCACTGACCAGCCAGCATACTCTTATAAAGCAATACTGCGTGGTGACCATGATGCATACATTAAAAAATTTGCTGAGCATCTAAGGGAATTTGAAGGTCCTGTCATACTTATTCCCTTTTCAGAACTCAACGGGGATTGGTCACCTTGGTCAGGAACTAAAAATGGTAACACGCCTGCTGAGGCAGTGAAGGCATTTCAATATGTACACAGTTTCTTTGATGATGCACCTAATGTTTCTTTTGGATGGGCTGTAAACGCACTTTCTATACCAAACACTCCAGAAAATCATATTTCATTTTATTACCCAGGAGATGCATATGTTGATATTGTTGGAGTCGATGGTTTTAATTTTGCTAACCCTTGGGTTACTTTTGACCAAAAGTTTTCTTCAGTACTTACTACATTGTCAAAATATAACAAACCCACGTTTATCTTTTCTTTTGGCAGTGCAGAAGGACCCGAAAAGGCGACTTGGTTGGATGACGCCCTCAATGTTCAGTTACCCAAATATCCCTTCGTAACTAGTTGGGTATACTTCAATCAAAACAAAGAGCGTAACTGGCTCTTGTGGTCTGACAAAGAAACTTTTTCAGTATTCCAAGAGTACATTTCAAAATAAAACTAGTTGCCAAGAAGTGTAACCCCGTCTTCAACTGTAATAACATCAACATTGGCGCTAGCAACGTAACTTACTAGACTAATAAAGTTTGCTTCGGTAATACCAAATGTAGCTAATGGATTTTCATTTATTTGATGGAACATCAAAATTAGCCATGTATTGTTTTGTGCAGCTTGATCAATCCAACTTTGCATCAAGGCTAGGCTATCATCTCTTGAAACCTGCTGAATAACGAGTGCGTATGGATCAATTATCTTGTCGTTGTACCCACGCAATACAGATCGTCCATATGTATAGCCAGAATTTGATGTAATTGCTTTTACTTCATCATTAAAATCACCATATGGGTAGGCTATCCCAGTTACTGAGCTAATACCCGCATTCAAGAGAGCCTGTCGAGAACCAGCAATCTCATCAGTTTTCTGTGCAGTTGTAAGAGCTGGAAGTGACGAGTGTGTTTTGGTATGAGCGCCAATTTCATGTCCAGAAGCTTGTATTGCAAGAACTTGAGCTGTGTTTGTATATGGTGAGGCTTGCGTGACACTCATACTATCAGTTGTTAGCTCTCCAACTCCTGAAAGAAGGTGAAAAACTGTACCAGAGACTGCGTCAATTGGAGTAATAAATGATGTACTATACGTAGTCCAATTCCCTAAACCGGTTGCCGACAAAGTGCCTACAAGTTGATAGAGAAAGGCACCATTTTGAAGTGTATAACGCACCATCAATTGTGAATTTGTATTTGCTTGATAACTTAGAGAAGCAAAGTAGTTCGTATTTTGAAGAACTGCCACATCATCAAAATACCATTTAGCATCGCCGTTTGTGTACGAAGTTATTGCTACTTTAGCAGCGTTTCCGGTAGCGCCTGGTACTGGATAAGTGAATGTTCTGTCG